>CAZSRV010000009.1:0-2243 GCA_964609815.1 uncultured Candidatus Saccharibacteria bacterium
CAAGAACCGCTTGATTCTGTGGGTGACTGCAGAACTAGATAGATGACTGACACTTCTATATCCCTCCCTCCCGATGGACAAAGAAGTACAAAACCCGGCTTATAGGTAGTCTGACAAATAAAAAACCTCTCTTAAATAACAGAGAGGTTTTTTATTTGTTGTCTAAAGCTTTATTTTGTAGCAGTTTTTACAATTGCCTCAAAGGCTTTTGGTTCGTTTACGGCTAGTTCGGCTAAGATTTTACGATCTAGATCAATCTTTTTGGCTTTAAGGCCGGCCACTAGACGGCTATAAGTAGTGCCATTTAAACGGGCAGCTGCATTAATACGGGCATTCCATAGTTGTCTAAAGGTTCGCTTACGATCTTTGCGGTCACGTGTAGCATTAACCAATGCACGAGTAACAGCCTGTTTACCGCGCTTGATACTACTTCGGTTAGAGCGAGTCATGCCTTTAGTGGCGCGACGAATTTTATTATGTTTAGCTTTGGAGGTTACGCCTCTTTTTACTCTCATTTATGATACTCCTAATTTGCGCTTGATATTCTTGACTGATTTGCCACTAACTTGTTCTACGCCAGCGAAAGTTCGCTTGGTGCTAGCAGATTTCTTCTTTAGAAAGTGGTTAACGGCAGTATGACGCTTCATTACTTTGCCAGTCTTAGTGATCTTTATCCGATCTTTGGTGCCGCTATGAGTCTTTTGCTTTGGCATATTATTCTCCTTTTGGTTCCTTCTTTGCAGTGCCATTACTTCTGATGACAAATATTAATTGTTTGCCGGCAAAGGTAGGTTGCTGATCAACTATAATACTTTCACCAAGCTTTTCTATTACTCTGTTTGCTAGCGTAAAGCCTATGTCCTTATGTGCTAGCTCACGACCTCGGTAAAAAATGGCAATTTTTACTTTATGGCCTTGTTCTAGGAATTGGCTAATCTTTTTTAGCTTGATATCCAAATCATGATCGCCAATTTTTAACCCAAAACGCATCTGTTTAACCTCTAGAGTTTTAGCATTTTTCTTGTTTTTTTGGAGTTGCTTAGTACGTTGGTAGTTGTACTTTCCCCAATCAACAATCTTAGCTACAGGAGGACTAGCATTGGGTGATATTTCTACCAGATCAAGATCTCGTTCAGCGGCTAGTTGTATAGCTTCTTGTTTGCTTAAGATGCCAATTTGATTACCGTCTTCGTCTATAACTCTTAAACTGGTTGCCCGAATCTGGTGATTCAAGCGAGTATCTCTACTAATCTTTCATATCTCCTATTTGATTACAGATGGTTTATATAATATTAACAGATTATCTAACAGAGGTCAATAACTTTTTGCATAACCTAAATACTAATTGGTCGTTTTCTGTACTGTAATGCTTCACTTATGTGTTTTACTTCTATAGATTTAGAATCTTCTAAATCTGCTATTGTCCGAGCTACACGAAGGGTCCTTATATAGGCCCTGGCAGATAGTTTCATGTTGTGAGCAGCTGTATCTAGAAAGTTCTTGGCTTCTATTGTTAGGTTGGAATGCTCGGATAGATCTTTGTTGCTTAACCTGCTGTTAAGTTTATTCTGACGTTTTAATTGTTTAGCTCTAGATTTTTCTACCTCGGCTTTGATTTTATTAACTTTACTTTCCTGCTTGTTATATATTAGATTCTTGTGCTCAACTTCTTCTACATCTATATATAAGTCTATTCTGTCCATAATTGGTCCGGACATTTTCTTTTGATAATTGATAATCTGTGTAGTTGTGCAGACGCATTCTTTGTTGGTACCAAAGAATCCGCAAGGGCAGGGGTTAGATGTCAGAACTAGCAGGAAGTGCGCCGGAAAGGTAATTGTTTCTTTGGCGCGTGATACAGATATAACACCGTCCTCTATCGGTTGGCGCAGCGACTCAATTACACTTCTAGCGAACTCAGGAAACTCATCAAATAGAAGTATCCCGTGGTGTGCCATGCTTATTTCGCCAGGCCTGGGGTTCTGTCCGCCTCCGACTATAGCTGTGTTACTAGAACTGTGGTGAGGTGATCTAAAAGGTCTATCTGTTATGATACGGTCGTAATTTTTATTGCTTAGGCTATGAATGTGAGTTATCTCTAGAGTTTCTTCATCTGTAAGGTCGGGCATTATACTCGGTAGGGCTTTGGCTAGCATACTTTTACCGGCGCCCGGTGGACCATTTAGCATTATATTATGATGGCCAGCAGCCGCAATTTGCATGGCGCGTTTAGCAGTTTGTTG
>CAZSRV010000009.1:2343-35471 GCA_964609815.1 uncultured Candidatus Saccharibacteria bacterium
GCAAAACCTACAATTATAATATTTGGCAGGGAGTTAGATAAGTGAGCTTCAATATTAATCAAAACTCCACCCGAGCCAGTATCCAAGATGCTTAAAATATCTGCCATATAATTACCCGAAACTTTACTTATATTTAACATCTATTTTTATTACAGCGCAAATCCAAAAATCAAAAAGGCCCCTTTGTCAGGGGCCTTTTTGATTGCGGTTTTGGTATTAATAAGTTTTGGTTTTTCTTATTGTCAACCGTCTCTAGTTAGATGGAACAACGGCTTGCGAGAAGCCGTTGTTAACAGAGACGTTTTTGTTTTTGAGCACTTTTTTTATTCATGTGCTACTAGTATCTTATACATTAGCTTTTACGATGTCAATAATATTTTTTATAAAGCTGTGTATAACTTTTTTATGCTAAATAAATATCATAAAATTGGCTCAAAAGTGAGTACATAAATTGGTTAGTAAGTGCGCTGTTTGGACTTAGGCAAAACTGTACGATCGCCTAAAACAGGAGCTATAATCCATTAATCTTTTGCTGGTTTAGTTTATTGGTTTGCGGCTTAGTCTGGGCTGTATGTATTTAACAAGCATTGATCATAAGTTAAATTACAAACTAGTCATTTAGTAACATGAAACTTAACAAAATATTCTGGGTATTTTGGACGTGGGAGTGATGATAATTTTATTAGGTTCCATGCAGTGACTAATTATTTGGGTTTGTCCGGCTAATTTTCATAACTGTCTATAATTATCACTTATTTGTTATTATGTCTAAAGGATTAATAAAATTAGATAGTGCGTTTGTTTGGCAATAAAAAAATCAGACAATGAATATAAAAGTAGCAGTACATTAAATTTTATAAAAGATCATTTATATTGCTATATAAAATATTTGCCATATAGATTTTACAAAATAAAAATAGAGCAATGCAATATATTTATAAAATTAATTTTTTGTTATATCGGCAAACATAATTTAAAGAAAGTTTTTTAAAACTCATACTATATAATAAATAAACTAAGTGTGCTATATGATGAGAGAGTACTATTTTTATAATATAATTAAATAATCATCAATCATTATTTTATATATTAAATAATATTAATAGCTTTATTGCTTGTAGTATGTAATACAACACTAAGAGCCTAATATTATACTAATAGGTTATTGATATAAAAATAACAACATTAATATATAGGTATATTACTACTGTAATGATGTATATAATACTATGAAGTGTATTGACATAAGCACAATCCTGTAGTAGACTGTTAACATAAATGCGAAAACAAAAACTGCATTTAAAACAAAAATAACGCTCAAACTTGCCTAAAGCAAGAATGAGCGGTCAGTCAAGGTCTCGTTTGGGTAATAAGCGCTGAATAGTTTATTTAAAAAGAGCGGTTTTGTTACCCACGAGCCTCCAAAAATTGCCGTACTTAAAAACCCTCTGTTTTAAATAGAGGGTTTTTAAATTAAAATAAGCAGTATGGTTAAGCTATTTGTATTATTGATTGTTCTGATTTTGTCAGGTGTTGGGTTTTTTAGTTTAACAGATCCCGAGAAGTTGCCAATTTTTGTGCTAATACTTCCAGTTATACTGCTATTTGCTATATTCTCTTTGGCTACTTATCTGCTCTTAGCGCTTTTAAGGCTGAAGATATCTAGCAGAAAAAAGAAAAGTTTGTCAGTGCTTGTAGGTTTATTGACAGCTATAAGTTTATTATTCAACTCTTCTGGCGGTATGGCACTCGGTGATTTTATTTTGATTTTATTAATTTTAGTTATTGGTATTTTGTATATAAATAAGTTCTAAACAAATTACAGGTACGTCTGTTATAATTAGCAACATAGAGAGGTTTAATAATAGTGGCTAACGACAATTTATCACCAAATAATCAGTCATCTGATTCTCTTCCGCAGGCTAGTTCTGTTGGTGATGTATATGATCAATCAAATCTAGATCACGGCACGGACCAGTTGATTGATAGCCAGTCTATAGCCATGGTTCAAAACAGTTTGAATTCTTTGCCTCTAGAAGCTGCCGACACTGACCTAATTGAGAAAGAGTGGGTTACAGCTCTGCAATCTACAGTAGCTTCAACCGCCGATGACCCTCATAAGCAGCAAGAAGATATTAGCAAGATTAAGACCGAGTATTTGAGTAAGCGTTATGGCAAGGTTATAAAAAAGGGCGAATAACAGGGTGGCTTTTCTAATCTTTTTACTCGGTATTACTCTGGTACTGGTATTGGTCGTGGCGCCAATCGTGTTTTTTCAGTCTCGTAAAATATTAAGAGAACAGAAAAATTATGAGCGTGGACTAAAGATGGTTACTTTGCTAATCCATCTACCACCGTCTAGTGATGATACTGACGTCGGTTCACGCGATATAAGAGACGTTACGGATGAGAATATATCTAGGGCTGAGTTTATTTACAGTATAGTGTCCAGCACGCTAGAAAAGAGCTTTAAGAGGGCTTTTTATGGGCAGAGGCATGTTGGGTTTGAAATTGTAGCCCTAAAAGGCTATGTGAATTTTTATGCATCCGTACCGGTTAATCTTATAGAGGTTGTTAAGCAGGCAATAGTTAGTGCTTATCCATCAACCCGAATAGAAGAAGTAGAGGACTATAATCTGTTTAATAAAGTTGGCGGTATATCAGTAACTATTGGTGGTGAACTTACTTTAAAAGAAAAGTTTGGTTACCCGATCGCTACTTATAGAGACATTAAGCGTGATCCGATGCAGTCAGTTCTGAATGCTTTGTCGGCACTCGGTAATGAAGACGGTGTAGGCATACAGATTTTGATACGACCAGCCAAAGAGAGCTGGAGGAAGACGGCTAACCAGCTGGCTAATGATAAGCGTAAAGGATCTGAGAAAAAAGAGGGTGCTTCAATAGCTTTCTGGTGGATAAAACAGGTATTTACAGCTCTAACAACTCCGCCTGAAGACAAATCAGGCAAAGACGGTGAATCTACCGCCAAGAATCTGTCGGCTCATGAGCAAGAAATACTAGATGCTATTGACAGCAAGACCAAATATCCTGGATTTGAGACCACAATTAGGATAATGGCGTCTTCAAATACGTCTCATCGCTCACAAGAAATATTGGGTAATGTGGTGGCTAGTTTTTCTTTGTTTGATGCACAAGGTAAGAATGGTTTTAAGTGGTCATTGGCCCAAGATATTGAACAATTTACAACAGCTTATATATTGAGATTTTTCCCGCAACATCATGATAAAAACATTCTAAACTCAGTAGAGCTTGCTACTTTATTTCATTTTCCTCAGCAAGAAGATATTCCGACTTCTCAGCTGGCTAGGCAAGATTCCAAACAAGTTGATGGACCTAGAAATATACCAGAGCATGGCTTATTGCTTGGCTATAACTTATTCCGTGGCGCTAAAAAACCGATCCGCTTGGCGCTAGAAGATCGTCAAAGGCATGTTTATGTAGTTGGCCAAACTGGTACAGGTAAGTCTACCTTCCTGGAGAATTTAGCCCTACAGGATATGCTGATGGGTAATGGCTTTGCGTTTATTGATCCACACGGCGACACTGCTGAGAAGTTGCTTTCTATGGTGCCAAAAGAAAGAACTGAAGATGTTATTTATTTCTGTCCGGCTGATACGGATTATCCTTTAGGGTTAAACGTTTTTGAGGCAAAGACCGATGATCAAAAAGACTTTGTTATCCAGGAAGTTATAAACGTTCTAGAAAAACTATATGACCCCAATAATCAGGGTATTATTGGTCCTCGTTACCATCATATATTTAGAAATGCGGCCCTGACAGTTATGTCAGGCGATGACGGCGGTAGTTTTATAGATATACCTAGGTTATTTAATGACAAAGATTATCTAAAGTATAAACTGCAATTTGTAACAGATAAGAATGTTCTGGATTATTGGCTAAAAGAAGTGCCGCAGTCCCAGAGGTCTAGTGATTTTGGTGAGGTGGTTAGTTGGTTTGTAAGTAAGTTTGGCGCTTTCTTGAGTAACTCTATGATGCGCAATATCATTGGTCAGACTAAAAGTTCGTTTGACCTGCGAGATATCATGGATAATAAAAAGATTCTGATAGTTAACCTTAGTAAGGGCCGTACTGGTGAGTTAAACTCCAAGCTTTTGGGCATGATATTTGTTATGAAGTTCCAGGCTGCCGCTATGAGTCGGGCTAGCATACCAGAGGACCAGCGAGTGGATTTCTGTCTATATGTAGATGAGTTCCAGAACTTTTCCACTGACAGCTTTGCTACCATAATGTCCGAAGCTCGTAAATATCGGTTAAATCTGATTGTGGCTAACCAGTTTACCACTCAGTTGACCGAAGAAATCCGTGATGCGGTCTTTGGTAACGTTGGTACCACGGTGGCATTTAGGATAGGTCAGAATGATATAGATGTTTTGTCTAAGTATTTCCAGCCATTATTTGACGCTGATGACTTATTGAGGGTTCCTAATCGCAACACGATTGTTAGGACGTTAATTGGCGGTGTGCCTACTCAACCGTTTAGCATGGCTACTATACCGCCGCTTGGTACACCTAATAAAGAGCTCATGGACGCTCTCAAACAGCTCTCAGCAGCTAAATATGGCCGTCCTAGGGCTATTGTAGATAAAGAGATAAAAGAAAGAATGTATGCCTCTGAGCAACAGCAAGCTGGTCCTAGTTCCTATGGACCACAAAGTACAACATCTGGCTCTGGTCCTGCGCAACAAATGGCACCGGCTCAGTCGCCTCAAGCCAGACCAGCCCCAGCGTCGTCTGCGTCTTTCCTAGATCAGTGGCTAGAGAAGAAAAAACAACAGTCTATAACTGGTCAGACTAGCCCAGGTGTTCCAGGTTATGCTCAAGGTCCTGTGAATCCTGTACCGGCAAATAATCAAGCTTTTAACAATTCGACTACTTCGGCGCCACCACCATCTGTATCTGATGCTTCTATTCAGCCTCGTAATCAACCGGAGAATCATCAGAATGATGATATATCTAGTGCCGATACTCCTAATAACACACCTCCTAAGCCTAAAAAACAAGATAAGCCAGAAGATGACCCTAGCGAGGGAGTAATTAGACTGAGATAATCCTAGTATCGTTTTGGTTTTTTTCTGAATATTTTGGACAGGACTTCTAGTAATAGTCCGAGGGCAAAACCCCCAACAAAGAATATAATTCCCACAAAGAAACTATACTCAAAACCATAATGTCTAGCCATTATATACAGGATAAGACTAGATAAAAGAGAGAAGACGCCGCCCCACATAAGTCCACTCGGACGGGCTACAGTGGCACCAGCTACATTACTGACTGTATCTACCGTTTGATTGTGCAACACTTTGCTAAAGTTTCGTTCAGCCGGCTTTAGGTGTTTGCGCACGCGGTTTAGTGTTTGCTTGGCGCTATAGCTAGCAAATCCGTCGGATGCATGATGAGCATGAGCTTTATCGTGGTTTTGATCGTGTTTTAGGTGTCTTTTATTAATGTCTTCAGCTTTGGCGGCTTCGGCGTGGGCTTTTTCTGTTAAATCTTTAAGTTTTTCGCCCTTGTTATTATGTTCTTCATGATTTAATTTAAGTTTTTCAGCATCATTTTGTCGTAATTTTTCAGACAAATGGCTTAAATCTTCATTGCTGTTTTCTGGGTTAAATTTGTATTTCTCTGCCATTATCTATGCCCCCTAGATTGTTTGTTGATAAATATTTCTGACGATAGTTGCTTCTTTGGCGAGTAGTCTGGATCTAGCAAAGAAGTAGCCGGCAATTAAAGTTACTGCAAAGGCAATTGCTACAGTTGTGCCTGGGCCAGTATTGGGCAGGCTAGTAGTTGTGACTTCTATAGACTTTACTAACGGACAATTAACACCTACTGATACTTGGTTGCCATATTTATTACTTATTACGCAGTCCATATCTGTACCGGTGCTGCTTGGTTTGTTAGTAGATGGTACTATTTGCTTAACTTTGACTGTAATAGTCTTTATATCTTCGGAATTACCTTTTACACTAGCCAAAGTCCATTTTAGGTTTTTGTTATTATCTAGTTCAATGCCTTGGGATTTTAATTGATTCATGTCGGCTATGTCTGCGTATTCTAGGACATCACCAAAATAATCTTCTCCGGTAAATTGAGCTGAATCGGCTTTCTCAACATTCTTTGTTGATAGCTTGAAGACTAGTGTGTCGCCAGAAGATACTTTTTTACCGTTCATATCTTGGCCTTTTTCATTTGCTACGGTCTTACTAAGCACAATTTTTGCTTCACTGATATCTACTTCTGTTTGACAGGTCTTTACTATTGATTCTGAACCGTTAGCAAATTTAACACTAACGTTTATTTTGTGAGTCCCAAGAGAAAGACCCTTAAAATCATGAGTATCTTTTAATGCAGAAGAGTTATTGGTGGCTTCTATTTTTCCGTCAGCATCTAGGTCGTAGCTGTAACTTTGCACCTTGTAGGCTCCAGATGCCTGAGCTTGAGTAGTTACAGTTATGTCTCGGCTAGATTTGCCGATAAAAGCAGTCGTAGCGATACATGAACCAGAACCGCCACAGTTTGGATCTTCGGCCCAAATGCCAGAATTGGTTGGACAGGCAACGCAACGAGGGTCGTTAGCTTTTAGGCTAGGGTTGAGTGGACAATTTGGTTCTGGAGTAGGTTGTTGTGGCGTAGGATTAGGTGTTGGCGTTGGTTGAACAGGTATCTTGACTGTTACACAGACTTGATTAGAAGTTTTGACGCCAACCACATCAGCGCTGGCGTTGGCCGTATTACATATTCTGGTGCCGTCAGGTACATTAGCTTTTACTCGTCCTACTACATCAGCGGTGCGGTAATTATCATATGGCAAGCCTTTCATTTCTATCTTTGGGTCGCCGTCTTGTGTGCCAGTTTGTCCTGTCATGCCAACTAAATCCATGTGCTGGTTATCAAACATGTCGCGGAGTCTAAAATCTACAGCTACAGATTCTGGCACAGGGTTACGATAGATTAGTCTAAAGTGTACTTCATCACCAGGCTTAACTATTTCAGCACTTTTTAGTTGCTTATGAACTTCTAGACTTGGAGTAGGGCCTTCTGGTCCGATAGTTACTAGATTCGCACAGTTTTTTAGGATCCAATAATTTTTACCATTAGCTTTTATAAGGAAAGCTTGGTAATTAACGTTAGCACCCCAGGCTTTTAGCGGGCGGTGATAGATATTGGAGCCGCCAACGTTTAGTACTCTTTCACCCCAATCGGCGCTGTTTATGCCATTATTGCTTAGTGGCGTACGGCCCATACTCCAGAAGTTGTAAGCGCTAGAGTTAACTGTCGTTGCCTGAGCGGTGGAATTAATAATAGCGCAAGTTATGCCAAATTTAGCAAAAATATTCTTAACATTCTGGACATTACTATTACATTTATTTACTAGATCGGCTTTGCTACTTACACCACCAGATATTATGTCATTGCTAGAGGCGGCTAGTGATTGCTCAGCCGGGAACATAGCAGCTACTGACTGCACTAACATTGATAAGACAATAAAAGCTAAACCGATCCGTCGTATAGCTTGTTCTTTCTTTAGCCTGTTAGCGTAGAAACTGAGTTGATTTAGAGCACTTGGATTGATTGCTATGTTAGATAAAATTTTATTGAACATATTTTTTATATCTTTTTATTATTAAATTAATGTTATGGCATTTATGCTTACGTTTATTTAATCATAAAAAGATGTGTTCACACAAGTATAAAAATACGATTATATAAACACAGGTCAAGCTGTTAATTATTGATTTAATACCTAAATACAGCTATAATATTAGTCAGAGTTACAAAATGTTACGCAGAACAATGTATCTAAATGCTTTGTTTGATGTAAGAGAGGGGAAACGTGTCAAAACAAAATACTAGCTATGACTCTGGCTCAATTCAAGTACTTGAGGGCCTGGAGCCAGTTCGTAAACGACCGGGTATGTACATTGGTGGCACTGGCGTAGAAGGCCTGCATCACTTGGTATGGGAAATAGTAGATAACGGCATAGATGAAGCTTTGGCTGGGCATGCCACAGAAGTTTCTGTAGAGCTATTAGCCGATGGTGGAGTAGTTGTTACTGATAACGGTCGGGGAATTCCAGTGGATATTCATCCCAAGACAGGTAAGAGTACTGTAGAGACAGTCTTAACAGTTCTTCATGCTGGTGGTAAATTTGGCGGTGGTGGCTACAAGGTATCTGGTGGTCTGCACGGAGTAGGCTCTAGTGTGGTTAACGCACTATCCTCTAATCTAAAGGTAAGAATCTTTATAAATGGCAAAATCCATGAGCAAGAATACGCTAAAGGTGCCCCACAAACTGAGCTAAAAGTAGTTGGCAAGACTGACAAGCAAGGCACGGAGATTACTTTTTATCCAGACGATACAATATTTGAGACCGTAAAGATTAACTATGAAACTGTCCTAGATCGCCTGCGACATGCTGCATATTTGACTAAGGGGGTAAAGACTTCTATCAAGGATCAGCGCAATGGTAAAAGCTATAGTTTTTACTTTGAAGGCGGTATTAAATCTTATGTTAAACACCTTAATATGGGCAAAGATGTTGTAGATAATGATGTGTTCTATGTTGATAAAATGGTTGATGATTCGCAGATTGAAATTGCTATTCAGTACGCCGAAACTTACAACGAGACAGTAAAGGCTTTTGCTAACAACGTGCTAAACCCAGATGGCGGTACTCACTTGACTGGGTTTAGAGCTTCTTTGACCAGAGTTGTTAACGATTACGCTCGTAAAAGTGGTTTGCTGAAAGAAAAAGAAGATAATCTGTCTGGCGAAGATACCCGAGAAGGTTTGACAGCAGTTATATTAGTTAAGCTACCAGATCCTCAGTTTGAAGGTCAGACCAAGAACAAGCTAGGTAATCCAGAGACTCGGGGACAGGTAGAAGCTGTATTGAATGAACATTTGGCCTATTACTTAGAAGAGCACCCATCAGTTGCTAGGAAAATTATCGGTAAGGCCCTGCTAGCAGCCCGGGCCAGAAAAGCCGCTAGAGCTGCCAGGGATAGTATTTTGCGCAAAGGTGTTCTAGAAGGTGCTAGTATGCCCGGTAAGCTGGCTGACTGTTCTAATAAAGATCCTCAAGATTCAGAGCTTTATCTAGTTGAGGGTGATTCAGCTGGTGGTTCGGCTAAGTCTGGTCGTGATAGTAAGAGCCAAGCTATTTTACCACTCAGAGGTAAGGTGTTGAACGTAGAGCGCGCTAGGATGGATAAGATGCTAGCTAATAATGAAATTGTTAGTCTTATCAAGGCTCTGGGTGTAGGCATACAAGACTCCTTTGATATAAACGGGCTACGTTATCACCGGGTTATAATCATGACTGATGCGGATGTTGACGGTAGTCACATTTCTACACTACTAATGACATTTTTCTTCCGCTACATGAAAGAAGTTGTAGATGGTGGCTATTTATATCTGGCTAAACCGCCATTGTTTGAGCTGGTTAAAGCTGGCAAAAAGAATAATGTATTTATATACGATGAAGATGAGCTAGATAAAATTTTGGATGCCGAGATAGAAAAAAGAAAGACCGAGGGAGCTAAGATAGATTCTGGCCAAGAGAGGTATAAGCAAGCTGGTTTTACTGAGCAGAAACGATATAAGGGTTTGGGTGAAATGGATGCCGAGCAGTTATTTGAAACTACTATGAATCCGGATAAAAGAGTTTTGGTGCAGGTCAAGGTAGAAGATGCCGAGAAAGCTGATGCAATCTTTAATAAACTCATGGGTACAGAAGTAGAACTGCGCAAGAACTTTATTCAGGCGAATGCGAAATTTGTAAAGGATTTGGATATTTAATATGGATACTGTAGACGAAAATCAAATACAAGACGATAACATACCAGTCGTAGAGATTACAGGCGACACTGGTCACTCTAGGTCTGTAGAGCTTAGAACCATAGAGAATGTTATGGAGGATAGCTATCTTCGTTATTCAATGAGCGTGATAGTTGATCGTGCTTTACCTGATGTGCGTGATGGTCTAAAGCCAGTTCACCGGAGGATTTTATTTACCATGAACCGCGATGGGCTTCGTAGTGGTGCAAAATTCCGTAAAAGTGCCACAGTTGTGGGTGCGGTTATGGGTGATTACCACCCTCATGGCGATGCGTCAATTTATGATTCTATGGTTCGTATGGCTCAGCCTTGGGCAATGCGCTATACATTAGTAAATGGCCAGGGTAACTTCGGTAGCATGGATGGTGATCCGCCAGCTGCTATGCGTTATACAGAAGCTAAGATGGAACGATTAGCTGATGAAATTTTGGCTGATATTGATAAAGATACAGTTGATTTTAGAGAGAACTACGATGGTCGTTTGATGGAGCCATCAGTTTTGCCAGCCAAGTTACCAAACTTACTCCTGAATGGGCAGCTAGGTATCGCTGTTGGTATGGCTACCAATATACCGCCGCACAACCTAAGCGAGCTAGTAGATGCTGAAATTTATATGATTGACAACCCAGAAGCGACACTTGATGATTTGTTAGAGTTTGTTAAGGGTCCAGATTTTCCGACCGGTGGCATAATCTATGGCAAGGAATCTATTAGAAATGCCTACCAAAACGGCAGGGGCGGTGTAGTCAACAGGGGCGTAGCCAATGTAGAAGAAGGCGCCAAGGGTCGTCAACAGATTATTATTACTGAGATACCTTATGGACTTAACAAAGAAAACCTGATTCTAAAGATAGCTGACTTAGTAAAGGAAAAGAAGATAGTTGGCATATCTGATATACGTGATGAGAGTGCTAGGGGCGATGTTAGGATAGTTATTGATCTTAAAAAAGATGCTTTTCCAAAAAAGATACTAAACCAACTGTATAAGTTGACTCCTTTGCAGACTAGTTTTCACTTTAATATGATGGCTTTGGTGGATGGGATTCAGCCTCGTGTACTAGGCTTGCAAGACATTCTGAGTGAGCATATCAAGCACCGACAGGTTGTGGTCAGGCGCAGAACAGAGTTTGAGCTAAGAAAGGCCAAGGATAGAGCGCATATCCTGGAAGGTCTAAAGATAGCGCTAGATAATATAGATGAAGTAATTAGTACGATTCGTTCTAGCAATACAACTGATGAAGCCCAAGAAAATCTGATAAAGAAATTTAAACTAAGTGAATTGCAGGCCAAGGCTATATTAGCTATGCAATTGCGTACACTAGCAGGTTTGGAGCGCAAAAAGATTGAAGATGAGCTAGCCGAGCTTATGAAATTAATTACTCAGCTTGAGGCAATTTTGGCTGATGAAAAGAAAATATTGAAGATAATTAAGGACGAAATACTGGAAGTAAAGAAACAGTATGGTGACGAGCGACGAACAAGAGTAGTGCCTAATGAGCTAGGCAAGATGAGTGACGAAGATCTAATTCCGGATGAGCAAGTTGTTGTTACTCTTACAGCGAATAACTATATAAAACGTAGTCCAGTGGCTGATTACAAGAGGCAGAATCGTGGAGGCAAGGGACGCAAAGGTATGTCTACTCGCGAAGAAGATGTCATAGAACATGTTGTAAATGCATCAACGCATGACTACCTATTATTCTTTACTAATAAAGGCCGAGTCTTTAGGATAAAGACTTACGAGGTGCCGGCTACTAACCTGAATGCCAAGGGAGTAGCTATAGTTAACCTACTGCAGTTACAGCCAGAAGAGACTGTTAGTTCTGTTATAAAGATTAATAAACAATCTGAAGCTATGAATCTTATAATGTGTACTGTTAGGGGTGTAGTGAAGAAAACGCCGTTTGAGCAATATCAAAACGTTCGCAGTTCGGGCCTTATAACTATAAACTTAGACGATGGTGATGAATTAAAATGGATTCGTCAAACTAATGGTGATGATGAAGTGATAATATCAACTTCTCAGGGGCAGGCGATTCGCTTCCACGAGAAGGGCGTTAGAGCTATGGGGCGAACTGCTAGGGGTGTGCGTGGAATTCGTTTGCGACCAAATGACCAAGTTATAGGCATGGATATTGTAGAAGATGATGCCAGTGTGTTTGTGATCAGTGAGTTTGGTTATGGTAAGCGCACCAAAGTCTCTCAATTTACCGCTCATGCTAGAGGTGGCGTAGGTATTCGTTCGGCAGTCGTTAATACCAAGACCGGTAAGCTAGTAGGCGTTAAGCGCTTAGTGGACGAATCTCAGGAGATAATCTTAATATCTTCAGCGGGGCAGACTATTCGTTTGGGTATCAAGGATATTCCGGCGCTTGGTCGTGTGACCCAGGGTGTTAGGATAATGCGACTAAATAATAGTGACAAGGTTGTGTCTTTGGCCTTGGTAGACAAACAGTCTGATGATGATCAATCCGAAGAGCCTCAGACAGAAATCGCTAATAAAACTGACAAAAAACAGAAATAGTGTAGTTGAGTTTTTTACAACTAAATAAGTTGACAATAGGAGTAAAAACCTATAGACTTAAGAAAGTGTTTTTGAGGTTTTGTTTTCTTAGCCCCAAAAATCAGTACATTAAAACTATAATATAGTGCAAATCAACGTCAGTTCTCCGCCAATAGGCGGATTATGAACTGTATATTAATTAAGTCAGTATTTTACTGAGTTTATGATACAGATTCTTTTTTTGGAGAGTTTGATCCTGGCTCAGGATGAACGCTGGCGGCGTGCCTAATACATGCAAGTCGAACGGTAAGGCCTCTTCGGAGGTACACGAGTGGCGGACGGCTGAGTAACGCGTAGGAACGTACCCCAAACTGAGGAATAACCCCGAGAAATCGGGGCTAATACCGCATGTGCTCTACGGAGTAAAGCTACGGCGGTTTGGGAACGGCCTGCGTAAGATTAGCTAGTTGGTGAGGTAATGGCTCACCAAGGCGACGATCTTTAGCTGGTCTGAGAGGATGATCAGCCAGACTGGGACTGAGACACGGCCCAGACTCCTACGGGAGGCAGCAGTAGGGAATTTTCCACAATGGGGGCAACCCTGATGGAGCAACGCCGCGTGCAGGATGAATGCCTTTGGGTTGTAAACTGCTTTTATGATTGAAGATTTTGACGGTAAATCATGAATAAGGATCGGCTAACTCCGTGCCAGCAGCCGCGGTCATACGGAGGATCCAAGCGTTATCCGGAATTACTGGGCGTAAAGAGTTGCGTAGGTGGCATAGCAAGTAGGTAGTGAAATCGTGTGGCTCAACCATACTCACATTATCTAAACTGCTAAGCTAGAGTACATGAGAGGTAGTTGGAATTCCTAGTGTAGGAGTGAAATCCGTAGATATTAGGAGGAACACCAATGGCGTAGGCAGACTACTGGCATGTTACTGACACTGAGGCACGAAAGCGTGGGGAGCGAACGGGATTAGATACCCCGGTAGTCCACGCCGTAAACTATGGATGCTAGCTGTATCAGGTATCGACCCCTGATGTAGCGAAGCTAACGCGTTAAGCATCCCGCCTGTGGAGTACGAGCGCAAGCTTAAAACATAAAGGAATTGACGGGGACCCGCACAAGCGGTGGAGCGTGTTGTTTAATTCGACGGTAAGCGAAGAACCTTACCCAGGCTTGACATCTCTGGAAGGCATCCGAAAGGATACTGTGCCCTCGGGAACCAGATGACAGGTGTTGCATGGCCGTCGTCAGCTCGTGTCGTGAGATGTTTGGTTAAGTCCATCAACGAGCGCAACCCTTATAGTTAGTTGAATTTTTCTAGCTAGACTGCCCTGGTAACAGGGAGGAAGGAGGGGATGATGTCAGGTCAGTATTACCCTTACGCCTGGGGCTACAAACACGCTACAATGGCCGGTACAAAGGGCAGCCAACCCGCGAGGGGGAGCAAATCCCATCAAAACCGGTCCCAGTTCGGATAGCAGGCTGAAACTCGCCTGCTTGAAGTCGGAATCGCTAGTAATGGTAGGTCAGCACACTACCGTGAATACGTTCCCGGGTCTTGTACACACCGCCCGTCAAACCATGAAAGTCACCAATACCTGACGTCTGAGCTAGTCTCGGCCTAAGGTAGGGGGGATGATTGGGGTTAAGTCGTAACAAGGTATCCGTACCGGAAGGTGCGGATGGATTACCTCCTTTCTAGGGAGTAACTAAGCCTTAGGTGCCTCTATAGAGTGCCTAAGAGTTACGGTCGATCTTGTTGGTTGATTTATACATCAACCAATTTATTCGCCATCATTGGCGAACAAGAAGTATAACTTTTCTGACGTTTGGTTTGCGCTATATTGCAGTTTTGATAAAACCCCGGCAAAAACCGGGGTTTTGTATTATAAAAGGTTGAAATAACAGATATAAACCTATACAATACAAGCTGTAATTATGAGCGTAATCTCTAAAAACTATAATGTACATTTACTGCCTATATATATGCACGCACGCGTGGGGCGATAGCTCAGTTGGCTAGAGCACCTGCTTTGCAAGCAGGGGGTCCGGGGTTCGAATCCCCGTCGCTCCACCACTGTATATATTAGATTTTTATGAAGGGGCTATAGCTCAGCTGGTTAGAGCGCGTCACTGATAATGACGAGGTCTCTGGTTCGAGTCCAGATAGCCCCACCATAAGTATCTAATCTGGATAAAATAACTAAAAATAATAAATTTTCCTGTGGATAACTTTACAGACTATAAATTATTGTTGTGTACAAAACAACTATAAAAAGATGATTTATTAAATAATATGTTTCAGTACGTAATGACAAAACATAAGTGTTATGAATCAAAAATGTTGTATAAATAATAACTATATTTTTATAAAAAATTTAAATTTTAGAACTAAAATGAGCGTACAAATTACTTGTTCAATAACTGGTTAAAACTATTGCTTTTTGCCAAGAAGACAAGCATAATGGCTGGTAGGTTATAAAACGCAAAAACAAAATAACCTAAATAAACTACCAAACAAAACAAACTACCAAACAAAATGTTTCCGCAAAAACATAAATCAAAAGGATTACTTTATGCCTATATCCAAAAGGTGATTGGATTAGGTGTTTTTTGCGTTTTTGGATTTTCTTTCACCTTGGCACTACTGTCGCCAGCCACCACTCACGCTCTCACCTCCTCCACACTGAACTTCCAGGGCCGCCTGTTGAATTCTAGCGGTGGAGTAGTCTCAGACGGTTACTACAACATGCGCTTTAAGCTCTATGATGGCGGTACCCAAGGCGGCCCTGGAGGCACAGGTGAAGCTAATGCCGGCAGTCTGCTATGGACTGATGACCGTTATGACCACAATGGTGTGACTGCTGGCCAAGACTACCGTCTCCGAGTAGTCAATGGATACTTCTCAGTCAACCTGGGAGATACTAACAATGGTGGTACTGCCTTCCCAACCAACATCAACTGGGACCAAGAACTATGGTTAACCATGGACGTAGGAGGACCTACCCAAACAGCTACACCGAGCTATGACGGAGAAATGCTAGCCCCAGGCAACAAACGAACTAAACTGACAGCTGTACCATACGCCTTCAAAGCAGAAATGGCTAACAAAGCTGCTATAGCTCAGAATGTCTCTAGCGATAACACTAACTCTGCTTCCACCAACAGTAGCAACGTAACCCTACAATCCGGCAATGCCACTGGCGCTACATCCAACTCTGGCAACATCACCCTAGACGTTGGTACTGCCACTGGCACAGCTGGCACTATATCCATAGGTACTACCAACACCACGGCTATAACCATTGGCAGGAATGGCATAACCACAACACTGCAAGGAAATGTATCTATAGCCGGTGGTACTAACTACGGAATATATTACCGAGATGGCTCAGGGAATCTGGCTACGACGGGGGCGGGGATAAGTGGAGAATGTTTCAAGGCTAATACTGGTGGAGCACCGACATGGGGGAGTTGTGGTGGCAATGGTACTTTGCAGGATGCTTACGATGCATCGTCATCACCAGCCACTATCACCACCTCGTCCACCGGCAAAGATATTATATTTAAATCTGGAGGAGGCTATGACGACACTGATATGTTCCAGATACAAAGGGCTTCTGGCGAGGTACTGTTTAGCGCTGACACGCTAAACAAACAGATTAATGTAGGCAGTTCTAGCGAGTATGATGTATTTACTAAGCTAGCCGATCCTGGTAGTCTGCCTAACGGTGGTGGTAGGGACACCGCCTGGTCCCCAGATGGTCAATATATGAGTGTTGCTAGCTACACTTCGCCATACATCACCATCTACAAACGCTCTGGCGACACTTTCACTAAACTAGCTAATCCTGCCAGTCTACCTCCAAGCTCAGGTAATAGTACCGCTTGGTCCCCAGACGGCCAATATATGTCGGTTGCGCATGATAGTTCTCCATATATTACTATCTACAAACGCTCTGGCGACACTTTCACTAAACTAGCTAATCCTGGCACATTACCAGCAGGTGACTCCTATGGTATTGCTTGGTCCCCAGACGGTGTTTATATGACAGTAGCCCATACTACGTCCCCATACATTACTATCTATAAGCGTAATGGCGACACTTTCACTAAACTAGCTAACCCTGGCACATTACCAGCAGGAACTGGTGAAGGTACTGCTTGGTCCCCAGACGGTGTTTATATGACAGTAGCACATATTGGGTCTCCATATATTACTATCTACAAACGCTCTGGCGACACTTTCACTAAACTAGCTAACCCTGGCACATTACCAGCAGGCGACTCCTACAGTACCGCTTGGTCCCCAGACGGTGTTTATATGACAGTAGCACACCAGACTACACCATTCGTCACTATCTACAAACGCTCTGGCGACACTTTCACTAAACTAACTAATCCTAGTTCATTGCCTGCAGGTGCGGCGTTTAATACAGCTTGGTCCCCAGACGGTCAGTATATGACAGTTGGCCATGCTACTTCACCGTATGTCACTATATACAAGCGTAGCGATGATACCTTCACTAAACTAGCTGATCCTAGTACTCTTCCCGCTGGACAACCTTATGGTACTGCTTGGTCCCCAGACGGCCAATACATGTCAGTTGCTCATAGTACTTCCCCATACATCACCATCTATAAACGGGGCATATCCACACTCCAAGTATATGGTAGTATCAATAGCCAGAACAACATTAGTAGCTCTAGTCTGTCTACTACAAATGCCAACATAACTAATATATACAATACTAATATAACTGGTACCAACGCTAATATTACTAATATCAATACTAATAATATAAATGTAACAAACAGTTTGAATATCCAGTCGGACTCAGCGTCAGCTCTCAGAGTCCAAGATACTAGTAACAAAAACTTATTAACTGCTGATGCTAACAATGGTCAAGTAAGGCTTGGTGGGGCAAGCACTCAGCTTGGCTATACTACCGTTGGTGGTACGGCTAATAGTGGTGGTCAGAACATCATGAAATCCCAGCGTATATATTCTGGCTCAGTAGCCTCTACATTACAGTCAATCAGTATATATTATGGCACCGCCCAAAGTAGCCCTAATAATAAATATCAAGTAGCTATCTATACTGACTCGGCTGGCGCCCCCGATACGCTAATAGCATCGTCTGGCGATAATACTATAACTGGTAGTAGCTGGAACACAGCTAGCTTGTCAGCTTCATTATCTGCTAGCACTTATTATTGGGTAGTAGTCAACGATAATGGTACTAACTCTAGCCTAAATAATACTTACTATACTTTGGGTAATGACTCTACTAATTATATTTATAAGACTCAGTCTTATGGTACTTGGCCAGGATCTTTTGGTAGCCCTACGGGCAATAATAACTTAGCTAAGATGTCTATTTATGCCAATATCGTCCCTAATAGTAACACTAGCTTTGCTTTGATGGCTGACCTAAATGGTCAGATTGGTATTGGTACTAATTCTCCTCAGGCGTCCTTGAATGTAGCTGGCACAACAATACTTATGGGGAGTGGCTATGATACTACAGATACTCTGCAGGTGGCTAGAACTGATGGTGATAGTATACTGGCTGTTAATGCTTATGATAAGCGTGTTTATATTAATACAAGTAGTAGCAATGGCGCTATAGCCGGTGGCACAGCTTCTCTAAATGTCAGAGCTAGTGGTGGTGATTTGGTTCAACTAATTAATGGCGCTGATACCAATGTTGGTAATATTGATGACGTAGGTCATGTCAGGCTCCAGAACTCCATAAACTCCACTGACGCCTTTGTCGTAAACAACAATCTTGGTGCCACTTACTTCAGAGTAGACACCACCAACGATAGAGTAATAGTAGGTACCGGTACTATTGCTAGTACCAACGGTCAGCTAGATATTATTACTGACAGTGATAGTCGCAATGGCTTACGTATATACGGACGCTCACCAAGCTACACAGGTAACTACATTGGCGTGTACTCTGATATGACCCAAGGTAGTCCAGACGTCCTAAGACTACAATCTAACGGTAATATGCAAATTGGTGGTGGTAACTTTGGTACCTTCGGACAATCTTCTGCTAGCACTAACTCAACAACTATGACCGTACAGAGTGGTAATGTCAGTGGCGCTAGTTCTAGTTCAGGAGGAGCCAGTCTAAAGAGCGGTAATAGCACTACATCAGGTAATACTGGAACTGTTACTGTTCAGTCTGGCAATGCCACTAGCGGTAACTCTGGCAGTGTCTGGATAGACTCTGGTACAGCTTCTGGTACCACAGGAGGAGTAAACTTTGGTACTGCTAACGCTTCCTTCATAACCATAGGTAACTCTACCTACAATGGGTCGGTGACTATCCTAGCCAACGGCACAGGAACCTACACTATGGGTAACACTACCGGAACAGGCACTATGACCCTAGGACGCAGTACCCAAAGCAATACCATATATATAGGTAGTGCTGCTGGCAATGGTGCTACTCAGACTATAAATATTGGTACTAGTGCTACGGCTGGGAGTGCAACTGCTATTACTATCGGTTCTACGATAGGAAGTAGTAGTACTGGCATCCAAGGTGGTACGGGCGGTATTAGCTTTAATACTGGTGGTACTAGTCGTGGAATCTTTGATAACAGTAATAACTTATTCTTGGGTAATGCATCATCATCTGGTAGTAACGCATCGCCAAGTGCCTTTACGGTACAAGGTACCAGTAGCTCTGTAGCCGGTACGGCTGGTGGTGGCCTAACCATTAAGGCTGGTAACGGCGCTACTGCCACAACTGGCTCAGTCGGTGGCAACTTGGTGCTTCAAGGTGGCGCTGCTGGTGGTACGGGTAATAACAATGGCGGAGACGTCAACATATCTGGCGGAACTTCTACTGGTGCCACTGGCTACCAAGGTATAGTTAATCTTTCTACCACAGCCTTTAACTCAGCCACAACCCAGGTCTTTAATACACCAGGCGTAGGATCTATAACTGCTGGCAACGTCAATATTTATGGCGCATTACCAGTTAATGCCACTGTTGCAGGCGTGATAGTTAGTGTACCAGACCCAGGCCGAAACGTAACTGGCCGAGTCTTATACATAACAGCTGTTAATGGCTCAGCCGACTTCCAGCTAAGGCTAAACGCCGCCAGAACCCCTATAGACATCGCCATGAAGCAAAACAGCACCGCTACACTTATCTGGAACGGCACAGACTGGACAGCAGCTGGTGCATCGTCTTCTACTGATTTGCAGTCAGCTTACAATAATACTCTAACTAGTGCTGGTGGTGCTGAGTTAATACTAAACGCACCAGGCAGCAACTCTGACGGTTTAACCATACGTAACAACGCTACCACTCCTATAATGGGTGCCTTGTTTGAGACCCAGACATCTGTAGGTAGCAACCTATTCAGTGTCAAAAACAACGCTACAGAGTACGCTACTAACGGTGGCGCTGAGACTCCTGGCGCATCTGCTAGCACCTTCCCGGCCAACACCTGGAGCGCTGCTCAGGACGGTGGTACTGTTACTCGTTATAACACGATGGGTGACAACATTGCTACTGGCCAAGGCTCTGTATCAGTAGTGGCTAACGGTGCTGGTCAAGGAGCTCGTAACCGCCTAAGCACAACCCTGGCTACCAATATGCGCTATACTGTTTCTTACACTATAAGGACTACGGCTAACTTTAATACTTTAGACACAGTCTATTCACCAAGTGGTACTAATACTGGTATTGTAACTTGTATTACTGGGTCCGAAGTCAGGGAAGGTCAATGGACTAGGGTCATCTGTAGTTTTGATGCACCAGCTTCTGGCATAACTAGTAATAATGCCATATTTATTCGCAAGAGTAATGCTGGTGCTAGCACGTACTACATAGATAACCTAAGCGTGACTATTAGTGCGGTGGTCAACCACGCTGTTGATGGTGACGTTGATGATCCTGGTAGCTTCAGTACCTATTGGACTGCAGCTCCTGCTGGCGGCACAGTCTCCCGAGACATTGCTAACATGTACAACACTGCTGGTAGCGCAAGTGTAGTAACTACTGCTACTGCTGGTCATGGTGTGCGTAACAATATGTCTATTGCACCAACCGTTAATACCCAGTACCTTGTTACCTTCTATGCCCAGAGCAGTAACACATTCAACGATATAAGAGTCCGTTATTCTAGAGACGGCGGTACCAGCACTGTATCTTGTGTAGATTACAATACACGGAGCGTTAGTATAGCGCCAGCGTGGAGTAAAATTACCTGTTTGTTCAAGACTGATGGTACAGCACCAACTAATGCCGATCTAATCATTGATCAAGAAACAGGCACAGCCAGGACATTCAGGGTTGATGCTTTGTCCATAACCCTAAATACCGAGACAGCTTCTAGTGTTCAGATTGGTGGTGGATCTTTGGGTGGCCCAGTTACCTTATTGACGCTTGACCGCTCAGCTGGTCCACCTATCGCTGCTAATAATAATGCTTACCTAGGCTCTATGTATTACGACACCACTACTGGCCGTATACAGTGCTATGAGGCTGAAGGTTGGGGTGCCTGTGGTTCACCTCCAGATAATATAGTTAACCTTAACCCAGAGTATGCCGGATCGGTGTTGAACGGTACTGGCGTGGGTGTTATGACGGCTGACTTTTGTAGTAATGAAACAGGAGTATTGGAAGTTAACGACACTTTATGTGCTAGCGGTGAGGCTCGTAACTATTACCAATGGACCAGCCCGCAGGCCACCGAGCAGACATACAGCATCTACATAACTTATCAGTTACCGGGTACCTTTAACGGATTTTCTAGTGACGATACTGTACAGCTAACAGGTAGAGTAGACAGTCTAACTAATGCGGCTCTAACTTACCAGATGTTTAGGAGCGAAAATGGATCGGTTTCTCAGTGCGGAACTGGCGAGACTGCAGTAGCTACTTCTGCCAATGTTTGGCAAACAGTTAGCATCAATGGTAATGAGGCTACTGGTTGTGGCTTTACGCCGAACTCTGCTAATGCGTTCGTAATATTCAAGATAAACATGAAGTCCAAGAGCAATGCCAACGCCTATGTATCAACCTTAACCTTTACGACGACAGGCAGGTAGTAGCAAGATGAATACGATGAACACTAAAATAAATCAAGACCACCAAAGAATAATTCTCTTCAGTCATTCTTTCGGCGGGTTAATTTCGCCGATAATGCCTGGCTAATACACTCGTTAGTCCAGGCGCTACCAGAGTAGAATATGAGTACATTTTTTATTCGTTACACCCTTTTTTGCGGGAGGGTGTTAGTTTAAGTGTTCATTCGTTTACTAAAAGTTTTGATTAATTTGCGGTAATCCAAAACAAAAATCTCTAAAAACAATCTACATTAGGGTTAACAAAAGTCCGCCTTGGTAGTTGGGCATTAACTCACAAGGGTAGCCAAACCTAATAAACTCCTGAGAAATCAGGAGTTTATTTTTTGCACATAACCTCTTAAATTGGTACAATAAAGCAGAAGAGGAATGCAGTCCAAGACGAGAGCTATGGATATTAGGGAAAGAAACCAAAACACACGATTTAATCAATCATCAAGGTCTGGTAATGGACCAGTTTTTTCTGGCACTTCTAGTAATACTGTTAATCGTACTAATTCTGTAGGTAATAGGTTTAATAACCATGTTAATAATCAGCCTACTAGAACCACTCAAAAGTCTAAACAAACTAATTTTGTAAAGAGATACTTCTTTAGAGTGCCTTTATTTATTAGGGTCGTTATAGGGTTGACTATTATGATCCTCTTGGCTGAATTAGTGTTTCCAATTTATGATGCTAAAAATACCCAGAACAAATACGACCTGTCTGCTGTGGAGCATGTTTTGTTGTCTGACCCTAATCCAGCTTATGCCGACAAACTAGCCTTTGACCAGAAAAATGGTGGCTATGTTTATAACGAAGATTACAAGCCTAACTCAGAAGTCTCTGGTGCTACCATAGCGCCTAAGTTTACGGCTAATTTTGGTAACTCACTCAATCCTGTCACAGCCGTAACTGATTCTGTTAACAGTATATCTATGAGTATGAAGCCCAAGTTTAAGCTAGATGAGCCTGTCAAAAACCAAAACCGGGTAGTCTATCCGCTTAGTAATATGAATGGCACTAAGGTTTACACACTAGAAGCTAACAATATAAAAGAAGATATTGTGCTGTTTAGCGCTGGTCGGGATGAAGAGGCATTTCAGTATGAGCTTAGTCTGCCGGATGGCCTAGAAGCTCGGGCTGAAAGCAATGGTGATATAGGTGTATATGGTGTTAGTAGTGCTTTACTGGGCAATATTTCGGCCACTACAGAGCAAGACCAGCAACTACTGCAGCAAGCTCGCCAAAAAGGCAAGAAAACTCAAGTATTGTTTACTATACCGGCACCAGTGGTTAAAGAATCTATCAAAAAAAAGAGCGACGTAAAGACTTGGTTTAGTCTAGAAGGCAATATCTTGACATTGCATGCTAAGGGATTGGTGGGTGCCTCATACCCACTAACGGTTGACCCTAGTATTTATATAGAGAGTGCTCGCAAACTAATGCAGGGTAATAATGAGACAAATATTGACTTCAATATAGATAATGAGTTAATCCAAAAGGGCAGTACCACAGGTGCGCGTTTTGATGAGTGGATAGATACTTTACCACTTAGCGATAACAGGTGGGATGGTGGACTAGTGATGACTGGTGGTTATGTTTATTACATTGGTGGCTCTACCACTGACGAGACTTCTCAAGTATTTGACGTGGCTGGCACAGATAGCTTTGTGGTACCATCCGGTATAACCTCACTTAGGATTCGTGCTTGGGGTGGTGGCGCAGGTGGCGGTGGTGCCAGTAATGATCGTGGTGGTGGTGATGGTGGCGGTGGTGCTTTCGCTGGTGCTACCATAACGGTTACGCCAGGTGAAACTTTAAGTATCCGTACTGGCGGTGGTGGCGAAGGCGGTAATAGAAATACAAGCACGCCTAGTCAGCCTATGGGTGGCGGTGGTGCTGGTGGTGGTTATAGTGGCGTGTTCCGCAGTAGCACACCGCTTGTGGTAGCCGCTGGCGGTGGAGGTGGCGGTGGTGGCAACGGCGACACAGGTAGTAGTAGTCGCGCCAACGGTTCACCCGGGGGTGCTGGCGGTGGAACTGGTAATGGAATAGCTGGAACTGGTAATGGAACTACTACTGGCGGTGGTGGCGGTACGGCTAGCTCTGGCGGTGGTGCTGGCACAAGTAATTCTACTGGTGGTACTGCTGGCTCATCACTACAGGGTGGCAGTGGTGCCTCTATGAGTGGCACCGGCTATACATCGGCATCAGCCAATGGTGGTGGTACGGGCGGTGATGGTCAGACAGGCACCTCTGGCAATCGTCGTCCTGGTGGCGGTGGCGGTGGTGGTGGCTATTATGGTGGCGGTGGTGCTGGTCGTGCTAATGCTCGTTATAATGGTGGCGGTGGCGGTGGCGGTGGGTCCTCTTATGTTACAGGTACTCTGACCAACAGGACTGCTGGTAGTGGCGTTACTCCTGGTAATAATGCTGATCCTGACCGTGGTTCAGCTGGCGAAGGCGGAGCTGGTGGAACCTTCACTGGTAGCAACGGTACTACAGGCTCAGCTGGCAATGACGGAAAAACTATAGTTAGTTATACGACTGGTACTGGCGGTGGTGCCCAAAGCACAGTATTCTGGGGGCGTCTGAGCACTGAGACTAGCGCTATAGAGAGTGCTAATCCTGGTACCGGTACTTGCACCAACTGGTGTACTGACCCGGCTTATAATTTGCCATCTCCGCGCGAAGGCTTTTATGCTGTCGGTTATAATGGATTTATATTTGTTCTAGGTGGGGTGGATAATGTTGGTAGCCGTAATAATACGGTATATATCGCCAAGATTGGCGCTAATGGTGAGCCTCAGCTTTGGCATCCTACTGATACCAACAAGGCTCACTGGACGTACTGGTATCAAGACACTAACCTTAGCTCCGAACGTAGTTATATGTCAGCGGCTATCTATAATAACCGAATTTATATGATGGGTGGTCAGACTAATGCCTCGCCAGGCGGAGTTACTACAGTAGAGTCGGCTACTATTAGCCCAAATGGCACACTTAGCTGGAGTGGCAGCGGCATGTCGGCTCTGCCGTCTGTACGCCATAGTCATGACATACAAATATATAACGGTCGAGTTTATCTGATTGGTGGGAACAGTAACGGCACACTACAAAGCTCTGTGTACTATGCCAGAATCAACAGTGACGGGACTATGGGCTCGTGGCAACAAACAGCATCTATGAGAGGCCCACGGGCTAGCGGAGGCAACTTTACAGCTATATGGGGTGGCTATATTTATATGTCAGGAGGTTGTGCAGCCATAAATGGTAGCGGTTACTGTACCGATATAAAAGACGATATGCAACTAGCTAGTATTAATGCCGATGGCAGCCTGAACGAATGGGGGCTGATTGATAATTTACAGTATAAACGTACTGGTTATGGTCTGATAACTTGGCGTAATGCTATTTATGGAATTGGTGGTTGCACTAACCAAAATTTAACCAACGGTGATTGTATGTCGGCTATGTCGGTTAGTAACTATGGAGTAATTAATCATGATGGCGATGCCTCTACGGTTGCTACCTCGGAACCTAGTGGTACGGCACCTTGTAGCGGTGCCAATCCTCAGAACTGTGACTTGCCAGGTACATCATACCTAGGTAATATGATGAACGCTTCCACAGTACTAAATGGTTATTTGTATGTGATAGGTGGTTGCACTAATTACACATGCACAACTTCTTCTGGTAATGTAGCTTATGCGTCTATCAGCTCTGACGGTATGCTTGCCAAACCAGCTACTTGCCCCAATGGTTCTTATCAGGGTGGTATGTGGTGTGTGGATACTGTTAATACTATAAGTGGTGGTATAGGAGCATCAAGTGTAACAGTGTTTAATAACAGGATATATTTAGTCGGTGGTCAAACAAATTCAGGTGCCAAGAACAATATTTATTATGCAGAGGTAAATACAGATGGTAGTTTGACTGGTAGCTGGACTGCCCAGACCTTTGCTAGTATTGGTGCTACATCTGTGTCATATACCTTTGCTTATACTAGGGCCAATCCTGCCTCTGCTAGTAGTAATCCTGGTAACTTATATATCTTTGGTGGCTGTAGTTCTCCTTCTGGGGGAATTGGCTGTAGTAGTGGATCCAATACACAAGCTGTTTATAAATGTAATATAGATACCTCTGGAGCAGTTGGTAGCTGTACAACTTCTGGTCAGTTGCAAATTGGTACTGTGCCTGGCGCTTCGGGCCCTGGCCTTGCTCTACATGCTGGTACTGTCTATGCTAACTATATTTATCTTATAGGTGGTGTTACTCCTGGTCAGACCGACCTAAAGACTATCAGATATGCCAAATTTGACAACAGTAATAATGTAGTAGCCGTTACTGGTAGTAGTTGGGTTGAGGCTAGTGAACAATTATCGGTTGGTCGTAGGCGTGGCACCAGCTTTGGCTATAACGGTTATTTATATGCTGTAGGTGGTTTTGATGCTAGTGGCGGTGGAGTCTTGGACGATATCCAGTTTGCCAAGATCAATGTTAGCGACGGTAGTCTCAGTCCCTTTGGTCAGTCGGCAGTAACTATTAACCAACGCTGGGGGCTAAATGTAGTAGTGTCTAGCGGTTTTGCCTATGTGATTGGTGGTTGTATTGACGGTAATAGCCCAACGTGTAATAGCGGTGGACCTACTGATATGGTACAGGTGTTCCAGATATACAACAATGATAGTGGTACACCAGTAAGCTATCAGTCTTCTGTTAATCGATTCACTACAGACAGGTATGCAGCTGGATCGGTTATAAATAACGGTTATATCTATGTAGCTGGTGGCTGTATTAATGCAACGGATTGTCTGTCGTCTACCAATAGCGTGCAATACGCACCATTAGATTCTTATGGCAATGTTGGTACTTGGTCATCTACTACCAACCTGCCCCAGCAGAGGTCCTGGGGCAAACTAGTTGCTGCCGGAGGCACATTATATTATGTAGCCGGTCAAGATATTAATGAAATAGGTCAGACAAGCGTCTATTATGCTACTCCTCAGAGCAATGGCACCATCGCTAGCTGGAGCACGGCCAGTAATGGCTTGCCATCGGCCAGAGCAGATATGGGAGTGGCAGTTTGGAATAATAGGATTTATGTAACTGGGGGTATTGGTAGCGGTGCCGGCTGTTCGTCTAATGTCTGTAACACGGTGTTTATTAGCCCACAACTAAATAGTGGGGGTAATATAACCTCATCTTGGGCTACATCCGGTAACTCATTCAATGTAGCCAGAAGTGGTGTTACAGCTATAGCTTATGCCAACAACTTATATGTACTAGGCGGTTATAGCGGAGCTTATCTAAGCGATGTGCAATATAGTAAAATAAACTCTGATGGCACTATAACCTCGTGGACTTATACCACTAGTCTACCTAGTCCGATCCGCCAGGCAGATGGCTTTGCCGCCAATGGCTATATGTACCTTATAGGTGGTAGGTCTAGTCATATAGACTGTTCGCCTAACACATTAGTGGCACCTATCAGCGCCAACACCACCATAGCCAGTGGCAATAACCCTACTGGTGTAGGGCAGTGGTACGAGACTAACGCTAACTATGCCGGCGCACGGTATGGTACATCGGTCAGCTATAGTGATGGTAAGGTGTATGTGTTGGGCGGTGCTTGCCAGCAGTTCCCAAGTGTTGTGGAGGTTAAACAGACTACGTTCAATAGCGACACAACCACCCATAATGTTGACATGCCCGATGCAGTGGATTCTGGTGATCTATTGCTTACATTCTTTACTAATGATATGGCTAGTGGTGGCACAACTACTACTCCTGCTGGCTGGACTTTAATCGCAACAAACACCCGTAATAATCAAGTTAGAGGTACTGTGTTTGCCAAGAGTGCTGCTGGTACTGAGGATGGTACGCAAGTTGACTTCGTTACATCTGCAAATGAAAGAGCGGCTGCCCAAGTTTATCGTATACCTGCTGGACAGTGGAGTGGTACAGTTGGCGCTGGCGGTATTGAAGCAAGCTCTTTTGTACCTGGGGCTGCTACCAACACACCAAATCCACCTAGTCTTAGTCCGTCTTGGGGTGCAGAGCCTAATCTATGGTTTGCTTATGTAGCCGCTTCAGCCCACACCCTTACTGATAGCTATCCTACCGGATATGGTAATGGCATACATAGTATTCCTGCTACTACTGGTACTACTAGTGCTAGTACCTCGGCAGCTAGAAAGATCGCTGCTTCTGCCAGCGAAGATCCAGGCACGTTCTCTATGTCTACTAGTAATGATGGTGTTGCGTTCACGGTAGCTATCAGACCTGCTAGTTCGGGATTAGTAATGACTGGTAATGATCGTGTGGCTTACTCTTCTGTCCGCTCCCAGCCTCAGGTGGCTCGCTATTCACGTATGATAGACACCGACAGTGATGTCTTCCCGACTGGCTGGCTGATGAACGGTCTAGATAATGGTATAGGCGCTAGGTGGAACATGGCTTATCGTTCATCTACCGCTGCTAACAACGCTTGGGGTCAGTTGACTGACTTCGGTCCGGCAACTATGAGTAGAGTAGAGACTTATACGCCCTTGGATGGCAGTGGCGTTAATACTAATTTTGCGCGGTTCTTCTATTTAGTCATTGATATTGATAGCTCACGCACTTATGGTTACCCAGATGATGTTACCAGAGGCCCAACTATAGATGACATATCACTATTCTTTAACAGTGACCCTAACAAGCGCCTGCGTCATGGTAAGACATTTAGCTCTGGTGAGCTTCAACCACTCAATACTCCTTGTCGCTCAAGCAATCCCGATCCTAATGCTGCTAATTGCTCATTGCCCTAATGATTTTGCAATCTTTTAGCCAAAATCCCTCTTGGGATAATGTCCCTAGGCAGTTTATAATATAAGCTGTAGTAATTATGGAATTTGGGGAAAATAAATCAACTAACAAAAATCAGGTCAAATCGTCTTGGCTGGACGATGATGAGTGGGCAGATCTGCGGACCAAGACGTCTTCTAATAGAAAAAACAAAGGAGCCTTTGATACTGGCAAGGATGATGAAAAAGTAGAAGTTAATATTAAGCTATCTTTACCAAAATTTAGAGTAAAGAATGCCCAAGAGTTAATGCGTAAAGTAAAGGTCAAAAAACCACATAAGATACATAAAAGGTGGTTCATTTTAATCTGTCTCATAGCTATAAGCGTTGTTGTTTTTATAATAGTCCAAAAGCCTGGAAAAAACACCAGTGGCGGTAATTATACTAGCCAATCGGTAGAAAAAGATGACATTGTTCGCGAAAAACCTACATTTAGCATCTTGTACCCGGGTGGCAAAAATGAAGATGATGTGGGAGGTATAGTTAGGATCAGTCCTTCTGGTAACTCGCCTGTGTATACATATATTGATACTGTGGCTGGCACTCAGGTAAATGTGTCCCAACAACAACTACCAGATAACTTCAAAACTGACCAAGAGGGTAAACTAAAGGATCTGGCTGATAGCTTTCAGGCAAAGAACTATATAAAAGTAGATGACGTCAGCATATATCACGGCGAAAACAGCTCTGGTGTACAGTCGCTAATATTTATCAAGGCTAATCTGTTGTTTACCATTCGCTCGGCTCACAAGCAGTCTGATGATGTTTGGGCTGCTTATGTCAGCGCTCTGCATAATTGATTAGACCTATCTGTTAAAACTGCAGTAATTTTGACAGCATAATATGCTTGACCTAATCTGTTATAGTTGGTATGATGTACGGAGCTTATCGAGTTTAGGCCGTGTATTCACCGGAAAATAAGTGGATCCAAAGCGTAAACTCGAAGAAGGGTAAGCTAGATAGGATATTAGTCTGTCTAGTAACTAGATTAGCCCCGAGTTTTGTAACTTAAAAATTTGGCTGACATCGTATCTGTATGAGATATTACAGATACAAAACGTAATTTTAAACCAGGAATTTAAAATTACGAGTAAATAAACGACATCTGTTATTGATAACATTAGCCAAGGCTAATGGACACCAATAACTAGTCAATGCAAATTCAATTCTTCAATTAATTGAACGAATCAACACGCTTTTAGATTTATTCTAAGAGTGTGAACGTAAAAAGTTACTCAAGCGCACATAACGAATGCCTTGACATAAGATACCGACGAAGGACGTAGTAGGCTGCGAAAAGCTTCGGGGAGCTGCCAAACAAGCTTTGAACCGAAGATATCCGAATGGGGAAACCCGCATAGGTTAATACCTGTGCACTCTTGTCTGAATATATAGGACATGTAGCGGTAACCGGGGGAACTGAAACATCTTAGTACCCCGAGGAAGAGAAAGTAAACAACGATTCCGAAAGTAGTGGCGAGCGAAATTGGAATAGCCCAAACCTTTTAAGTTTTTGCCTGTCAGTTTGATAGGTAAATAAGTTGGTAGACGAATATTTAAAAGGGGTTGTGACAGTATAAACAACCAAGGCGGAGTTCTGGATTTTTCCAGATTTCCGTTTTGGAAGCCTGGTCTACCATTGCCAGGCATAAGGTCAGAAATTAGCGAGACAAGCAGAACCGTTTGGAAAGACGGGCCAGAGATAGTGATAGCCTAGTATGTTAAGTAATCGCTAACCTTATATTTATACTTCCACTTTATGTGGACTTAGGTCGAGTAGGACGGGGCACGAGAAATCCTGTTTGAATCCGGGAGGACCACCTCCCAAGGCTAAATATATCTTATGATCGATAGAGAACAAGTACCGTGAGGGAAAGGTTAAAAGAACCCCGGAAGGGGAGTGAAATAGAACCTGAAATTATGTGCGTACAAGGACTCGGAGCCCTTCGGGGTGACGGGGTGCTTTTTGTAGAACGATCCAACGAGTTACCGTGCAGCGCAAGCGTAAGCCATCTGGCGGACGCATAGTGAAAGCGAGCCTGAATAGGGCGTATAGTGCTGTATGGTAGACCCGAAACCAGGTGACCTAACCATGGGCAGGCTGAAGCGTATGTAAAAGTACGTGGAGGGCCGAACCGTAGCACGTTTCAAAGTGCCCGGATGACCTGTGGTTAGCGGTGAAATGCCAATCGAACCTGGAGATAGCTGGTTCTCCTCGAAATAGCTTTAGGGCTAGCGTCGTACGGTAGCATGTAGGGGTAGAGCTCTGTTTCGGACTGGGGCGCGCAAGTGTACCCACCCTTGACAAACTACGAATACTACATGTGGAACTACGGCAGTTAGAACGTCGGTGCTAAGATCGGCGCTCAAAAGGGAAACAGCCCAGACCATCGTCTAAGGTCCCTAAATCTATGCTAAGTGGGAAACGAGGTGAGATTTCTTAAACAACGAGGATGTTGGCTTAGAAGCAGCCATTCATTTAAAGAGTGCGTAACAGCTCACTCGTCAAGAGATCTTGCGCGGAAAATGTAACGGGGCTAAGCATAGTACCGAAGACATGGATGTCCTACTTTTGTAGGGCGTGGTAGAGGAGCGTTGATACCAGCGTTGAAGTCGCACTGCGAGGTGCGGTGGAGCGGTATCAAGTGAGAATGTTGGAATGAGTAACCATAAGGCAGGTGAGAATCCTGCCCACCGAAAGAGCAAGGTTTCCTGGGCAACGATAATCGTCCCAGGGTTAGTCGGGCCTAAGCCGAGGCGCGTAGCGTAGGCGATGGACAACGGGTTAATATTCCCGTACCGACTATATATTGTCAGTAGTGCGCGGCATATTAGTTAGAGCGGATTCTTGGTTATATCCGTCTAAGTAGGGTAATAGCTACGAATGAAACTGGTCATTTGACTAGAATTTTAGCGAAAGTGCTGACTAGAAAAGCTTACTGGCTTATGTATATAGTTGACCGTACCGCAAACCAACACAGGTGCTCAGGTCGAGTAGACCAAGGTGTACGAGTGATTCTTCGTCAAGGAACTCGGCAAAAAAGCGGCCGTAACTTCGGGATAAGGCCTCCCAGCACCTTTTTTATCGTCCAATCAATCTAATTTAGACTGTTTGGAAGGTGAAATAGGTGTTGGGTGCAACTAAGGAACCCAAGCAACTGTTTATCAAAAACATAGGTCTCTGCTAACACGAAAGTGGATGTATAGGGGCTGACTCCTGCCCGGTGCCGGAAGGTTAAGGGGAGTGCTTCACGGTGCGAACTGAAGCCCCGGTGAACGGCGGCGGTAACTATAACCGTCCTAAGGTAAAACGTTGCCTTAGTGAGGTATGCAATCAATAGTGATTGTGAGACCTCCTCTCGTCCGTCATAGGAAGCGGAATAAACGAGAAGAAAATTTGGCTATATGCTGGAAACTCTGAGTATCAAGCTGTACTATGGTATAATCAATCCTTAGAATGGATGATTATATTTCAAGTGAAAATCAGACTTGTGCAGACAATCAGCAGGGAAGGCTAGATCCTTGGTATATCGTCGGTTTCACAGACGGTGAAGGGTGTTTCTCGATTAGTATCTTTAAGAACAGCACAACAAAGTTAGGCTACCAAGTCTTTCCAGAGTTTGTGCTTACGCAAGGTGCCAAAAGCGTTTCTCTTTTAGAAGATATTCAGTCATATTTTGACTGCGGTAGAATCTATGAGAATAGACGCTATGATAATCATAAGGAAAACATTCATCGTTACTGTGTTAGGTCTTTAAAGGACATTCAGGAAAAGATAATTCCATTCTTTGAAAGCTATCAGTTGAAAACTAACAAACGGTTTGATTTTCAAACATTTTGTTTAGGAGTTGATATGATCGCCCGCAAAGAACATCTTAATCTTGATGGACTAGACCGACTGCGTAGCTTAGCAGCTACAATGAACCGACAGAAAGTAAGGAACTAGAACCCTCAGAGACTACACGCCAGACTCTGCCAGTAGGCAGATGAAGATATAGTCCGATCCTTATAGCGATATAAGGTGTAGTAAAAAGCATGCTACTATAAAACAAAATGTGTCATGATATTGACAATGAGCGAAATTCCTTGTCAGGTAAGTTCTGACCCGCACGAATGGAGTAATGATTTGGGTACTGTCTCGACGAAGAGCTCGGTGAAAGTGCATTGACGGTAAAGATGCCGTCTGTCCGCAGCAGGACGAGAAGACCCTGTGCAGCTTTACTACAGCTTGACATTGAATCGAGTTGTAACATGTGTAGAATAGTTGGGAGACTTTGAAGCCTAGACGCCAGTCTAAGCTGAGTCGCAATGTGAAATACCAACCTTGTTGCAATTTTATTCTTACCAAAACCGTTATCCGGTTTTGGGACCGTGTCTGGTGGGTAGTTTAACTGGGGCGGTTGCCTCCTAAAGAGTAGCGGAGGCGTTCAAAGGTTGGCTAACAACGGATGGAAATCGTTGTGATAGTGCATACGCAGAAGCCAGCTTGACTGTGAGGATTACAATCCAATCAGGGACGAAAGTCGGAGTAAGTGATCCGCTGTCCATACATTTTTTGTATATGAATGTGGGATCGACAGCGCAAACGGATAAAAGTTACGCCAGGGATAACAGGCTTATAGCGCCCAATAGTTCACATAGACGGCGCTGTTTGGCACCTCGATGTCGGCTCATCTCATCCTGGGGCTGGAGCAGGTCCCAAGGGTCCGGCTGTTCGCCGGTTAAAGAGGTACGTGAGCTGGGTTCAGAACGTCGTGAGACAGTTCGGTTTATATCCGCTGTG
>CAZSRV010000010.1:0-31129 GCA_964609815.1 uncultured Candidatus Saccharibacteria bacterium
AAAGCTGCATATTTAACAGTTTTAGTGTCAGCGCCTATTTGTTCAGCAATTACGCCAGCCATGTGCGCCATCTCTGTTGAATGTTTCAAAACATTTTGACCGTAACTTGTTCTGAACTTTAGTTCACCCAAATACTGCAATATCTCTTTTGGTATACCAACTATACCGACTTCGCGGGCAGCATCTTCGGCAGTCCGCATAACGTCTTTCTGAACCTGTTTCTGCGCCTTGTCTACGACTTCTTCTATACGACCAGGATGGACACGACCGTCCTTTAGTAGCATTTCTAGAGCTACACGAGCTATCTCGCGTCTAACTGGGTCAAAACTACTCAAGATAATCATACCTGGTGTATCATCCACCATAATGTCTACACCAGTAGCACGTTGCAAAGCTTGAATATTACGACCTTCTTTACCGATAATTCTACCCTTCATTTCCTCGTCGTCAAGCTTAACAGCTGTTACTGTGCGCTCGGCCGTAACTTCACTGGCCATACGCTCCATAGCTTCAATGATTATAGTACTGGCCTTTTCTTCAGCTAAGTCTTTAGTTTCGTTCTGGATCTTGGACACCAAACCGATCAAATCATTACGGATGTCACGCTCAGTCATGGTCATCAACTTTTCAGCAGCCTCGGTTTTATTTAGTTTAGCTATTTTTTCTAATTTCTCTTGTTGTTTTAGTCTAATGTCCCTAATTTCGTTCTTTAAGGCATCTACCTCATCTTCACTCTTGCGCAAAGATTCTGCACGCTTATCAATATCAAATAACTTTTTATCAAGAGCTTCTTCGCGACCCAATAGTCTTGATTCTATCGTCTTATACTCACTACGCCTTGATTTTTCATCTTTACGAGCTATATCAGCAATCTCACTAGCCTCATCACGAGCTTTTTGAACTAATTTATTTGCTTCTTTTTTAGCTTTTTCCAGCTCTTTCTCGGCCTGAGCTTCAGCTGTACCGATTTTCCTTTTAGTTTGGTATGTACTAGCAGCATAGCCAGCCCCCAAACCAACAACAGCCAATGCGATGGTAATTGGATCCATAGTTTCTCCTTTTTGGTTTCTGACAGATAACTAAAGTCTATACCTCTATAGGAGAGCGTCACTTTCACTTCATTAGCTCTTTACAATAGACCTTGTTAGTATCTAAATATCAAAAATTAAATTAATCAAATTCAGCTAGTATTCCAAAACTCCCTAGCTAACTAGAATTATACAACTCCTGCGCGGTTTGCGCTATTTTTTCTGCTGAGTTATATGTGGTTCGGTGGCATAAAATGGTAATAAAACCTCTGTTTGCCCCTTATTTAATCGCCGTATCCCCTGCTGAATCCAATCATTTCCAGATTCATTAACAGAAACAATATTTTGACTATACACAATAGTATTAGCCACCGATGTGCCAATTCTGAGTCCGGTAAAACTACCTGGACCTTTGTAAAAAACCAAACCTGTCAAATCTTTATAACCTAAGTTTTTACTGTCTAACACTTCTTGAATAGAGATCAAGATAGTTTCGCTAAGTTTTTTATGAGCCTGCCAAACTTTGTATACCCATTCATTACCTTGGTTATCAAACAAGCCAATCTCTGCCTCTGGCTTATCGGTCCTAATAGTTAAAATCATTCTATAACCTCAAACCGCCGACTGGCTTCGCCCAAAACACTAATTTTTATCTTTATAGTCGTACCTAGATCTAGATCCAGAACTTCGCTCCACTCAAGCGCCACAACCTCGCCCGGACCAACTAGTTCTGCTAGTTCGTTCTTTATCAAACCATCATCTTTGCCCAAACGATAAAAATCACAGTGATGCAAGACAAAATCTTGACACCTGTAACTATTACAAATCTTGAAAGTTGGACTGGTGACTTTATCCTGGCTACCAAGAGCCTGGGACAAGTAAGTTACAAAGGTAGTTTTACCAGAGCCTACATCACCAATTATTTCTATAATTTCGCCACCTTTTAACACTTTAGCAAACTCCTCGGCAAATTCCTTGGTCTGATCAGGTGATGACGATTCAAAAACACTTTTCATACGAGGTTATTATAACCTAACAATTCGGGTTATAATATAAGGACCTATGCTTAAGCTTATTGGATCAATCAAAGAATTGCCTGTTTTGTCTTTGCGTACCGGACAACCAGTTGCTTATTTGGAGTCACCCATAATAAACCCTAATAACTTATTTATTGAGGGCTGGTACGTCCGCGATAGTCGCACTAATGAATCGCTAATTCTGTTACCAAAAGATGTCCGTGAAGTTATAAATCAAGGCTTCATAGTAGATGATCATGAAGTCTTGAGTACACCTAATGAGCTGATACGTTTGAAAGATACTATTAAACTAGGGTTTGATCCGCTAGGGCTTAAGGTCGTTTCCGAAGCTGGCAAAAATTATGGCAAAGTTAACGATTTTGCCTTTGAAACAGCTAGCTTTTATATTATAAAAATTTATAGCTCTCAGGCACTAATCAAGAGCTTATCTGGTGGGCCACTTAGTATTGATCGTAGCCAAATTATAGAAATTACTAATCGCCGTATCGTGATTGAAGATCCAGTAGTAAAGAATGATGAACCAGCTTTAGCGCCCACAAATTAATCTAACTGATTATCTAACAGTGCTTCTTTAATATCTTGATAATTAAATCCTTGACGAGACAAGTATTGCATTAGTTTTTGACTATCTTGGTATCTGGTAGTTTTTCGCTTTTTAACGATTAACTCTCTTAAAACATCAATTTCGTTAATCTCATCTGCTCCTAAAACTTCATTGATAATTTGATCTGATATGCCTTTGGTTCTTAGCTCTAGGCTTAGCTTACGTTTACTGATCGGTTTTAGAAGTCGTCTATTTTCGGTCCAACGCCTAGCGAAATCTTTATCATCAATCAGATTACTTAGCATGTTAAGTATTTGCCGTTGCTCTTGTTCATCATCAGTTTTGCGACGTAAATAATCTTGTAATTCTTTGTGGCTCCTGGGTCTGCGAGCGATTAAATTTAGAGTCATATTATACAGTTTGTCGGTGGCTGACATTTTTTTTAGCTCGGACAACCTAGCCTCGTTAACCTCTTGACCAACTTTAACCCCAGAATTTATTAGCCCTAACTCACTCAAGCCAAACGCAAATCTGCCATCAACAAATACCGAGTATCGCCCTTTAGTTTTTACCTGTGCCTGAATATCACTAATTTTCACGAGTTTTCACATCTTTTCACGGAACTTAGTCCTCGGTTTTGGCAGTGCGGATTTTCTTTTCTAGCTCGGCCATAACCTTTGGGTTTTCCTCTAGATACTTCTTAGCTGCTTCGCGACCCTGGGCTATCGTCTGATCATTATACTTATAAAAAGCTCCTGATTTAGCCACAATATCGCGCTCAGTAGCAATGTCTAAAATATCGCCAGAACGACTAATACCTTCGTTATACATAATGTCAAATTCAGCTACCCTAAACGGCGGAGCAATTTTGTTTTTGACAACTTTTACTCTAGTACGATTACCAATTATGTCATCGCCTTGCTTGATCTGTGAAATACGACGAATATCCATTCTGACACTGGCATAAAACTTCAGTGCATTACCACCGGTAGTAGTTTCTGGATTGCCAAACATTACACCAATCTTCATACGAATCTGATTAATAAATATAACTGTGGTATTAGAACGGTTAATGATACCCGTTAGCTTACGCAAAGCCTGGCTCATCAGACGAGCCTGAAGTCCCATATGAGAATCACCCATATCACCCTCAATTTCAGCCCTAGGAGTCAGAGCAGCTACCGAGTCAACCACTACCAAATCAACTGCGCTAGACCGAACCAAAGTTTCGGCAATTTCTAAGGCTTGCTCGCCGTTATCCGGCTGAGAAATCAATAAATTATCAGTGTCCACGCCAACCCTTTTGGCATAAGCCGGGTCTAATGCATGCTCGGCGTCAATAAAAGCCGCTGTGCCGCCGGCCTTCTGGATTTCGGCAATGGCATGAAGTGTTAAGGTAGTTTTACCTGATGACTCCGGACCATAAATTTCAATAATACGGCCTTTTGGCAAACCGCCACCCAGTGCCAAATCCAAACTAATAGACCCAGTCGGTGTAGTTTCGACATTAACTTTGTGGGCCTCGCCCAGTTTCATTATTGAACCTTTACCAAACTGCTTCTCTATAGTTTCTAACGCCAAGCCTAGAGCTTTTACTTTGCCCTCTTTTTCGCCACTGTCAGTTTTTTTCGTACTTTTGTCAGCCATACTCTCCCTCTCTTGCTTATATATAAATTATAACACTACAAATTAAAGTAAACATTACCGTATTGTTGTATAATGATGCTAACTATGCGTATATCTGACAGATTGGTGGAACAATTACTACATGCCAGTGAAAAAGTATCTGATGATCAGATAAATTCATTGCGTGAGCAGTCCAAAACCGAGAAAAAACCAGTCCAAGATTTGGCGATTAATAATGGGTTAATCAGCGAGAAAGAACTTACTGAACTGTATTCAAAGGAGATTGATGTGCCGTTCGTGGAGCTAAATGTCAAAGAAATCCCGCGTGAAGTACTAAAATTAATCCCCGAAAGAATTGCTAGCCAGTACCGAGTAATCCTATTCGGCGTAGAAGATGATGGCTCTAAGCTACTAGCCATGGAAGATCCCGATGATATACAGGCTATCAATTTTTTGCAAAAGCAACTAGGGACCAGCATAAAAGTCCATGTCACAACGTCCGGCACCATATCACAGGCCCTAGATCAATATAGAGGTAGTGCTAGTACTGAATTAACCAAGGTACTTGATGAAAATGACGAAGATTCGGTTGCCGATGATCTAGATATCAGCGAGGAAGATCTGGCCGAAGACTCGCCAATCGCCAGAACCGTTAATCTGATCATAGAATATGCTGTTAAATCAGGTGCCAGCGATATCCATATTGAACCACGTGAAGGCAGTATCATAGTTCGTTACCGAGTGGACGGAATATTAAAGGAGGCTAATAAATTACCAAAGAAAGTCCATGGCGCACTAGTTTCTCGCATAAAGATTCTGAGTAATTTAAAGATTGATGAAAGACGAGCCCCTCAAGATGGTAGATTTAAGATACAAATTGGTGATGGTACATATGCACTTCGTGTATCAACTCTACCTATAAATGAAGGTGAAAAAGTGGTTATGCGTATCCTTAACGAATCATCAAAAGCACTTAGCCTAGAAGATTTGGGCTACTGGGGACAAGCTCTTAGCACTATCAATAATGCTATTGTTCAACCTCATGGCATGATCTTGGTCACTGGACCAACCGGGTCAGGTAAATCTACTAGCCTGTTTAGTACACTTAGTCTGCTGAATAGACCTAGTGTTAATATTTCTACCATAGAAGACCCCATAGAATACAAAATACCCGGCGCCAACCAGACACAAGTAAACCCCAAAGCTGGCATGACATTTGCTAGCGGCTTGCGTGCTCTGCTACGACAAGACCCGAATATTATCATGGTCGGTGAGATTCGTGATGTTGAAACAGCTGGACTGGCTGTCCAAGCTGCCTTAACTGGCCACTTGGTTTTTGCTACATTGCACACAAATAACGCCGCTACTTGTCTGCCTAGGCTACTAGACATGGGGATAGAGCCATTTTTAATAGCCAGCACGGTCAGGGTTGTGATTGGTCAACGTTTAGTAAGAAGACTTTGTCCTGACTGTCGTACAAATTATGCGCCCGACGAAACAGATCTAAAGCAAATCGATAAAATATTTCACACCGATGATACTCAAGTTATGAAAACTATTAATCAACTTGAGAAATTAGCTGTTAGTGGTGGCATAAGTAAATCCACCACAAAATCCAAAACCCCAAGTGATAGCTTGTCTACTAGCGAAACGAAAATTGTTCAACTATGGAAACCTAGCGAAAAGGGTTGCGACAACTGCAATCACACCGGTTATAAGGGGCGAATAGGCATATATGAAGCACTGGGCAACTCAGAGCCAGTACAGAAAATGATTGTTGGTAATAGTACTAGTGATGAAATTCAACGAAAAGCTATTGAAGAAGGCATGATTACTATGCAGTTAGACGGTTTTATTAAAGCGCTATGCGGACAAACCAGCGTAGCAGAAATTCTAAGAGTAACATCGGAAAGTTAAAAATGGCTCAATACTCATACACAGCAACCAAAAACAACAAGACCATATCTGGTACTGTTGAAGCATCATCCAAGCAAGAGGCAACCGCCAGTCTAGACAGACAAGGTTTTCATGTATTAATTATAAAAGAACATCGCCAGACTAATAAGTCATCTAAGCCCAAGCTATTTGGTTCTAAAGTAAAATCTAAAGATTTAGTAGTTTTTACCAGACAATTATCCACTATGATTTCTGCTGGCGTGCCATTGACCAGAGGCTTCGCAACACTTCATAGCCAAACCGAAAATAAATACTTTAAAGAAGTAATTGCCAACGTCTCCAAAGATATAGAGGGTGGATCAGCACTTGCCGATGCGCTAGGGCGCTACCCTAATGTGTTTAGCGAAGTCTATATAAATATGGTTCGAGCTGGTGAAGCTGGTGGTATTTTAGAAGAAATTCTAAAACGTTTAGCTGCCCAAGTAGAAAAAGATGCATCTATAAAAAAGAAGATTAAAAGCGCTTCCGCTTACCCAACAGTCATCTTTGGCATTACAATTATAGCTTTTTTCGGAATAATGATTTTTGTAATACCTAAAATTGGCGCCATTATAAAGGACTTAGGTGGCGAAGATGCTAAATTGCCAATTTATACCCAGATTATGCTGGACGGAAGTGACTTTATGCGACACAATGCCATACTTATTTTAATCGTGGCATCGGTACTTATATTTTTTACACGCCGGTACATCAAAACTCCAAAAGGTAAACTTAAGTTCCATGGATTACTGCTAAAAATACCAATTTTAAAAGATATTATTCTAAAGATTGCAATCGCTAGGTTTGCCAGGACTTTTGCTTCGCTAATGTCATCCGGTGTAACGGTACTTGATGCCCTTGAAGTTACAGGCGGAGCTCTAGGTAATAAAGTAATAGAACAAGAATTAAAAGAGGCAGCTAAAGAAGTGAAAAATGGTAAACAGTTATCAGAACCACTATCACGAAGCTCTCACTTTCCTCCTATAGTCTCTCAGATGCTGTCTATAGGTGAAGAAACCGGCGAAACTGACACAATACTAGTAAAGGTGGCAGATTTTTACGAAGAGGAGGTAGATGCAATGATTGATGGTATCAGTTCACTGATCGAACCTCTGATGATTATAGTTCTTGGTAGCATGGTAGGTGTCATTGCTGCCAGTGTTATGGGACCGATCGCATCCATGAGCCAAAACATTAAAGGATAAAATTAGTCAATATCAGGGTTGACTTCAAACCAATTATGCTTAATAATCTAGTCAGACACTCTCTAAAGAAGATAATATCTTTGAGGGTTCACATTAAATAATACAAATGTAATCAAGGAGGGTGGATCCTTATGGTCTCACTTAATAAAAAAGAAAAAGGCTTTACTATCGTTGAGCTTTTAATTGTTATCGTTGTCATTGGTATTTTGGCAGCACTAGTTATTGTAACTTTCTCTGGTGTTCAGAGGAGAGCTCGTGATAGTGAAAGAACGACAGATATAGGAGCCATCAACAGTCACTTGGAGGCTTACCATGCAGACAGGGGGTATTACCCGACACTTGGCGAACTACAGGATAGTGCAGCTGGTGGTTTTGTAGAAACCAATCTTAGGGGTCTTGACCTAGAAGCTTTGCATGATCCTAAAGGTTCAGCTGGCAATAATATAGTTGGCACAAGAGCAGCTAACGCATATTCTTATGCTGTCAGTCCTACAGGCTGCGACAATACAACAACTGAATGTGAGTCTTATGTGTTGACCGCCGTACCTGAAGGTGGTGGCGACGACGTTGTCAAGAACTCGCTAAACTAAGTAGTCACTTAATTACTAGCTTAGTAAAATCCCCTAAGTAAACTAACTTAGGGGATTTTTATATACCAAAAAACAGGTTATACTAACAAGCATAAGCATGAAGACTAAATCAAAAAACAGTTTTAGTAATACTAAATTACTAGGTCATCAAAAAGGTGTGAGTTTAGTAGAACTTGTTATTGGGCTAGCTGTACTTAGTGTGGTCTTTTTAAGCTTTCTGATGCTATTTACTAGTCTGGTTAATAGCAGTGTTGTAGCCAAGCGTAAATCTATAGCTACTTCAATAGCCACAACTCATATTGAATACCTAAAATCTCTACCGTATGATTTGTTAGCAGTCCAAGGAGGTAGTATATACTCAGCCAATCCTTTGCCAGCCACAAAGACTGAAACTGTTGATGGCTTCAGATACACAATCAAAACTTCAATTAATTATATTGACGATGCTTTTGATGGCTGTATGACATATCCCAGTCAAGAATTAAAAGAAAAATTATGTCGCAATTACCCTCCACCCGCCAGCCAAATAAATAACGACACTAATGCCGCTGATTATAAAATAATAAATGTTAAGGTAGAAAATGATGCCGGCAATAGACTTATCGAGCTGGGCACCCAAATTGCATCACGTGTTGCAGAAACATCTAGCACTACTGGAGCTATGATAATAAACGTAATTGATGATAATGGTAACCCTATCCAGGGGGCAAACGTTAATTTGACTAACTCAACATTGAATCCAGTAATTAATTTATCAGATTCTAGTGATGCTAATGGAATTGCCATCTTTTACAATCTACCAACTGATACAAGTGGTTTTGATTATAAGATAAACGCCTCTAAACTAGCTCACAGCACACTTGAAACGATTAAACCATCCGGTAGTTTGCAACCTACCTATCCCAGTCAGAACGTAATATCTCAACAGTCATCTTATGTAACAATTGTGCTCAGGCCTCAAAACCAAAATAGCATAATTGCCGAAGCATTTACTACCACTGGTGCTCCAATTAGTAATCTAAGAATTGCTCTAAAGGGTGGTTATAAGAGTTATAGTCTACCAACAAATACAGCTTATTATTATGACAATACCTCTCCAGATAACAGACCAACAACTGACGCCAGCGGATTATTTGGAGTTAAAGATTTAACCCCCGGCCCCTATTTCTTTTGCGGTGATACTGGTACTACATCGTGTAGAGCTGGCAGCACTAACCACTACCTAGTGGCGGCTATACCCTATAATGGATATGCCGGGTACAACCCCACGCTTGTACCAACCACTGCAGAGTCAGACTCTTTCACTTCATATATTTATAATGGAGACAGCTACAAACAAAAAGTCCGACTAATCTTCTCAACTTCGTCGTCTTTCCCTCGTATATCAACCATCAGTACTTCTGAAGTATCACTATCAGGATCAACCTTAAGCAATTTTGACTTCTCAATCACCGGGTCTAACTTACCTTGCTCATCCAGCAGTTGTCAAACAAGTGTAAGGGTAGTTCAGGCGTCAAACACCTACACCGCTACCTGCAGTGGTATATCCGGCAATACTAGGCTTGATTGCTACGTAAATCTATCTGGTATCTCAATCGGTAGTAGTCAGCTGGTTATTCAGAACAGTGGCGGAACTTACACATCACCGGCAGATTTACCGCTAGGAGGATTTAATGTCGTTCCATAAGAAACAGTACGGTTATACTATAGTAGAGTTAGTTGTAGCCATGGTGGTATTAGGTATTGTGGTGTTAATGCTGTCAACTTTTATGAACACCACCCTTAGACAATACCTAGGCCTGCAAAAAAATGCTACCGCCTTCAGCGACCTGACCATGCAGTCTCAGCGGATGACCAATGTTCTAAGAGGAAGCTACGATATCCTTGAAGCAACGCCAGAGAGTATAGCGGTCTACGCCTACTTCTTCCCTGATCATAACAAAGTATCTCATGTTCGTTATTATCTAAACCCAGCAAAAACTACACTGTATGCTGACGTAACGCCAATGACAGAGAACCCGCCGGATGGCGTACAGATACCTGACCAAAAGAAAACTTATACCATCATACCTTATTACCAAAAAGTCCCAAACCAAAGTCTTTTTGACTACTACGACGGAATTAACCAGCCTATAGAGCCAGAAACAAATAACTTGCGCACCATAAAAGCTGTCCGGATTAATTTACTCACCCCTAGCGACGGCGTAACTAAAGATGGTTCTCAATCAGTCTCTACCCAAGTAAGCTTAAGGAACAGAAAGAATAATCTATGATTACTATGAAAAACCAAGAAGGCGTAATCTTACCAGGCGTTTTGGGCGCTATATTAGCATTCATTATTTTATCTGGTTCAGTTCTGATGATCATACAAACCAATCTATCTAGCGCCAATCGCAATGCCAAACTACAGGAAGCTTTCAATATTGCCGAGGCTGGTGCCAATTACTATCTATGGCACCTAAGTCACTCATCTACCGATTATAAAGACGGCACAGATGCACCAGCAACACCTGACCCCGAACTGGGCTATGGGCCATACACTCACGATTACTATGGTGATGATGGACGAAAAAAAGGTACTTATACTCTATGGATAAAACCAGATAGCGAAGGTTCTACGGTCGTTACTGTTAGATCGATCGGCCAAGTAACTGGCAACAACCTAAGTCGAACTATTGAAGCTCGAATTGGCGCAATATCTTTCGCTAATTATGCCCTAGCATCTGATCAAGCTGTTTGGTTTGGAGACACCGAGACAGCTGATGGTCCAATTCACTCTAATCAAGGGGTACTGATGGACGGACCTAATACTGGACCAGTCACCAGTACTAACTCAACCTATGTAGTGCCTAGTGGCTTAGCGCCTTCTGGTCATGTTGGACAAACCCGATCTGGTGTATGGTGTCAACCTACTGTACTAACACCAATAAATTGCAATACTAGGTCAAAAGCCGATTGGAGCTACCCTGCACCAAATGTTGATTTTAATCAAGTAACTTCTAGTCTATGCAATATTAAAAAAATCGCCTTCGCTGCAAATGCCTCTACAGCCAGTCTGGCCACCCAGTCAAACGCTTGTACAAGAGTACCAACCACTAGGACATCTGCCTACCTGCCTCAACGCAGTACCTCCGGTAACTATAATTTGACCCAAGGCTATCTAATAGAGCTAAATTCTAACGGTACATATAATTTATACAATGTGAACGGTGAAAATGATCAAGCCGCCACCTATTCGGCCGCTTTAACAACTACTCTTATTGCTAACAATATAGCCCCTGACTCTAGTGGTGTAATATTTGCCGAAGACAATATCTGGATACGTACTAACCCTCAATTTTCTGGACGAATCACCATTGCTTCTGGCCGATTAGCTACCAGTTCTAGCACCAATATCGTTATTGCTGATGATGTGGTTTATAGCAATAAAAGTGGTACTGACGCTATTGGTCTGATTGCTGAAGATTCTGTTATCGTGGCGCCTTATGCCATTCCTCAAACCGGCAACTTTAACTTCCAAATTCATGCAGCCATAATAGCTCAAACTGGCCGAGTTGGCTATCCATACACTTATCGCACTAGTAGCTCCAAGTGTACCAGAGGCTGGTCTGGAGCTAATCAAAAGCTAGAATTTTATGGATCAATAGCTACCCGCCAAGGCTGGACATGGCTATGGCTGGTAGGTAATGGATGTGGTAATTCAGTATCAAGCCCAAGTGGATGGATTAGCGGTCCACTAAATAATGTTACCCAATATGATGAGAAGTTACAGTTCGCACCACCACCTAATTATCCACTAACAAGCGGCCACAATATTTTATCCTGGCGCGAAGTATTATACTCGCCATAAATAACTTACCAAACACTAGTAAAAATACTTATGCTTTTGTATAATTGTAGTTGAATATACCATGAATTCTTCATATTTTTATCGCGACGAACCCCTATTCGGGCTTGATATTGGTCATAGCGCTATTAAGGTTATGCAAAGTCACAAGTCACCAAGCAAAAACGAATACAGTGTAGTTGGCTATGGCGTAGGTGAATTTGATAGCTCCAGTATCAAAGACGGTGTCATCACCGACCATAAAAAATTAGCTGAAGCTATAGTAAAACTCTTTGATAAAAATATAGTCGGTGAGATAAATTCACACCGAGTAGCTATGTCTATTCCAGCTGCCAAAACTTTTACCAGAACTATGACTCTACCAAACTTAAAAAACGATGATATTACAGAAGCTGTCAGAACAGAAGCCGAACAATATATTCCAATGCCAATTGAAGACCTATACCTAGACCACTCTATTGTCACCAAATCGGAAAACGAAATTGAAGTTTTGGCTGTAGCCGTACCCAAAAAGATAGTTGACTCGCATATTGAACTAGCCAAAATTATAGGCCTAGAACCAGTTGGGTTTGATACTAGCATCTTGGCTGCTGCCAGACTTTTTCAGCGCCAAGATAAAAATAACGATGTCCCGGCCGTATTGATTGATTTTGGATCAACTTCTACCGACATAACTGTTTATGATAAAGCCGTTATCGTCACCAGCACAGTACCGCATGGTGGCGACACTATGACTAGTGCTATTAGTACTACTTTGGGTATATCAATTGACGAAGCTCATATAATCAAATCAAAATATGGCATAGCAAAAAGTCGCAAGCAAGATGAAATTGTTACCGCTCTAAGACCAGAGATAGATCGCTTGGCCAAAGAAATCCAGAGAATGATCAGGTATCACGAGGAACGTTCTGGTTCTCATAACAAAATAGGTCAGATTGTGTCTATGGGTGGCGGTGCGAACATGCCAGGACTAGCCGATTACCTAACTGATGCTTTAAGGTTACCCGTCAGAACATGCGAGCCACTGCAAAACTTTAATTTGCACAAACTAAGAGCACCAAGCGCTCTAGAAAAATCAATTTACGTCACTGTCGCCGGTTTATCACTTATACAGCCAGAGGAGTTATTTACGTCATGATAAATCTCCTGCCACCAAAGATAAAAAATGATATTTTGTTCGCCAGACGCAATAGTGAATTATTCCGGTGGAGTATCATGCTAATCATCGCTTTACTAGGACTCGGACTTATTACCAGCGGTGGCTATCTATACCTGCTACAAACAACTAAATCATATGAAAAACAAACTGAAAACATCAATTCCGAACTAAAGACATTAGATATTGAAGGCGCTCAGAAAAAAGTTAGCGAGATATCAGGCAATGTTAGTTTAGTCACCCAAGTATTATCCAAAGAAGTTCTATTTTCTGAACTATTGACCCAGTTAGGTGCTAATATGCCAGCCAACACCACTCTTAACCAACTACAAATAAATGATATACAGGGTAGCGTGACTATACATGCCCAGTCAACAACTCTAGCTAACGGCGCTCAAATCCAGGTTAACCTTCAAGATCCAGAAAACAAAATCTTTGATAAAGTAGACATTGAAAATATAACTTGTGATACTAGCACCGAACAATACCCTTGCGATATCCAACTAAAAGCTTTGTTTGCCAAAGACAGCCCATTCTATTACATAAAATCGGCAAAGGATAAAAAGTCATGACTCCTAAACGATTCTTTATAGTAATGTGTGTGGTTAACCTTATATTGGTCTTAGCTATAATTACTGGCGTTTATTTTGGTAATTCCCTAATCAGTAAACAAGCTGACAAATTATCTCTAGCCAAAGCTAAAAATGAGGCCACTCAGGCACTAAAAGACCAGCTAAACCAAGCTAAAAAAGATATAGCCCAATATGAAGATTTAAATCAAATAACCAAATCCGTAGTACCTCAGGATAAAGACCAAGCCAAAACTGTACTTGAAATCCAAAAAGCCGCCATGGAATCAGGCATCCCTATAAAATCTATTGTCTTTGACACTTCAAGTCTAGGCCAAGTAAAAAAAGCAACTACGCCCAGTAGTGAAGATGGTGCCACAACCAAGACTCCAGCCGCCCCTACTACTGATATAACTCAAGTAGCCCCGGTACAGGGCATTAATGGTGTGTATAGCCTAAAAATAACTGTCAGCTCCCAAGACGCTACACCAGTGAATTTTAGCAACCTAATAACTTTTCTGCAAAAACTTGAAAACAACCGCCGTACAGCACATGTTGAAGACATATCAATCAAACCGTCTCCTGAGGGCAAAGTGTCATTTAATCTTATTTTGAAAGCGTATCTAAAACCATGAGCATGAACAAAGAATTATCCAAACCAGATATCCAGACTATCAAAAGTCAGCTAAAAAAATATACTTCTAGTATTCGCCGTTATTCACTTATAATTTTTCTAGTAGTAATTACTGGTTTGTACGGTTATATAATTTTAGGCATTAACCAAGCTTATCAAACACAGCCTAATGCGGCCAACACAGCCGAAGAAATTGGCACTATAAAACGACTAAAAATAGATCAAGATTCAATTAATAAAATTAAACAACTACAAGACCAAAATATAAGTGTTCAATCTTTGTTTGAAGAAGCTCGCCAAAACCCATTTGCTGAAGAATAATTAATGTGCCGAAGTTGCGCCGTACTTCTCTACAAAAGCTTGTCTAGCGTCTAGAATAGCCTTGGCATAAGCGTTAGGATTAGGACAGAACAGAAAAACAAAGTTATTTTGCTCACCGGCCGTCTCTATTTTTATCGTCCCATAGTTAAATAAAGTCGGCAATATACCGTGTTGCTCAGCAGTCACATCTTCTACATTATTCATAGACAGCTCCGACACTTTACGATTAAACAAACCGGCCTGGGCTACCTGTGTAATATTAGAATCAGTTATAATCAGCTGATTACCTTGGTAAATCCTAGCAGCCAAAATCAAAAACAAAAAGACTAACACGCTTACTAGTAACATAAACGCAATTATTGCCGATACACTACCAGCTGAATTACCACCGATTAAATCAGTTAATGTGCCCGATAATAAAAATATCAACAAAAAAGCGATCCCTAGACCGCCCAAAGTCTGCAAATAAATAAAAAACAGGCCGATCGGATGCCGCCTGACATCAGCAACCTTAACCTCGTCATTATTTATTTGTTCTACGCGCCCCACAGGGTTAAAAACTGGCAAACGCCGCTCTGAAGCCTTTGGCAAAATATCACTTTCCCTCGGACCCTCCCGACTAAGTTGCTCCTTTAACTTCTTCAGATTAATCATATCACCCTAATTATATCAGTTTAGTCTGACTATTATCAGTTATTTTAGCATCTGGCTTTTTATTTAAATGTTTATAAGCTTTAATTGTAACTTTGCGCCCTCTTGGAGTCCTCTCTAGCATGCCAATTTGCATCAGGTAAGGCTCAAAGAAATCCTCTATTGTGCTCCTCTCGTCACCAGTTATAGCCGCTATTGTATCCAGACCCACTGGACCACCATCATGATGCTCAATAATTGATTCTAGAATCCGACGATCAGCCGGATCAAGTCCTACTTCGTCAATTTCCAACAAGTTCATGGTGCTGCTGGTTATAGTAGCGTCAATTATACCGTCGCCATTTATGTCAGCATAATCTCTAACTCTTTTTAGCAATCGGTTAGCAATTCTAGGTGTTAGCCTAGCTCGCTTTGCTAGTTCGCCGGCTGCAATTTTATCAATCTTTACATCCAAAATAGCTGATGCCCGTCTAATAATCTCAGCAATCTCTTCATTGGTATAAAATTCCAAACGATGCTGAATACCAAATCTATCTCGCAGCGGCGCTGCCAAAGCACCAGTCTTGGTGGTAGCTCCAATAATTGTAAACTTGGGCAAATCCAAACGCAAAGAACGTGCACTCGGCCCCTTACCAAGCATTATATCTAGCTTAAAGTCTTCCATAGCGCTATAAAGTACTTCTTCAACACTGCGATGTAAACGATGGATCTCGTCAATAAACAAAATATCGCCGTCTTGCAAGTTAGTCAGCAAGCTTGCTAGATCACCAGCCCGCTCTATAGCCGGGCCGCTAGTTATGCGGATATTAGCACTCATTTCATTAGCTATCACGCTAGCCATAGTAGTTTTACCAAGTCCTGGCGGACCATAAAGCAATACATGGTCTATCGGCTCACCACGTTTTTTGGCCGCTTTTATAGCCAGTAGCAACGAATTCTTTAACCGCTCTTGGCCAATATAACTAGTAAAGTCTTTGGGCCTTAGAGTAACCTCAATCTGCTGCTCTTCACTAGACTCATCTGGTATATCGGCCTGAACTATTCTCTCTACAGCCATTAGCTTTGCACCCTTAATACTTGTTTTATACGTTCTTCGGTTGACGCATTTTTATCAGTGATAGCTAGTGCTTTCTGAGCATCATATTCACTATAGCCTAGTGCAATCAAAGCCTGAACAGCTTCATCATTCACATCAACCGCACCTCGGCTAACTACGCCTTCAGCCTCATCACTACTAACCAGTCCCACTTTGTCACGCAATTCCACAATAATCTGTTCAGCCGCTCTTTTACCAACGCCTTTAGCTGTTTGCAGTTTCTTCACATCGCCACCAGCAATCGCTTGCTTAACCATTGCTTCACTACCAATACCAAGTATAGCTAGCGCCACCTTTGGACCAACATTTTTAACACTTAGCAGTTGGTTAAACAATCCGATAGTTGACTGGTTTACAAAACCATACAAATCATAAGCATCCTCACGAATATGCTCATATATAAATAGTTTGGCATTTTTACCGATATTCAGCGCCTCATAATCTATAGTCCCGACTCGGACCCCATAGCCAACACCGCCAACATCAACCGTCACCAAATCTATGCCTTTGGCCACTACTTCCCCGTTTAGATAACTTATCACCTTTTAATTATACCGCACTCTGATAGTAAAAAGGCCCTATTATACCATTATAACACATTTGTCATACTATGGCAAATAGCAGCGGCTAGGGCATCGGCACAGTCATCTGGTTTGGGCACTTCTTTTAACCCCAAAATTACCCTCACCATCTCCTGAATCTGCTTCTTATCGGCTCGTCCATAGCCAGTTAATGCTTGTTTTATTTGCAAAGGAGTATACTCACAGATATCTAGTCCAGCTCTAGCACCAGTCAATATCGCCACGCCGCGTGCCTGCGACACGCTCATAGCCGTCGTCACGTTCTGGGCAAAGAATAGTTTTTCTACAGACATTACCTTTGGCCTAGTCTGCTCAATAATTTCTGTTAGTTCTTCATAAATAGTCAGGAGTCTTAGGCTATCCTCTTGTTTAGCTGGCGTCCTAATGACTCCAGCATCAATAACTTTAGCCTTGCCAAAGCCAACTACCTCTATAACGCCAAATCCCAAAATACCCGTTCCTGGATCAATCCCCAAAATCCTCATACCTTTTAACCCAAAACTTCCTGCTTCTGCCCATTAATCAATAATACCTGGTCATCCCTAAGCGTCTTATAGTTAATATTATGCTGGGTTAAATAATCCACTACCCTATCAATATCTAGCGACTCTGGGTGATCAGACTCAAAATGAGGCACTATAGTGTAACTGGTAACTCCTAGCCCTGACCATTCTAGGCTACCGTGTGTTTTCTTGACCGATGTAATGTCATCACAAAGATCCAGCCCCTGCAGAGTTTTGCCAAGTATACAAACCCCTGCGCTATAGCCACCATAAACAATAGAATCATCGGCCAGGCATTTTTTTATTAACTTATCGGCACCACTTTTAAGCATCGCCATTCGGAGCTCAAAACAATTACCACCTCTGGCCCAAACACCATCATACTGCCTGAAGTCTTCTGCTAGAGCATCCGGCCGGTCATAATACTCTCTAAGATCCAGTTCCTCGGCATTAACTCCCAGGTTTTGCCAAATAGCTAGTTCATCAGCCACTTTTTGTGGACGGAGCTCGGCGTACTCGGCAGTGTCCTGAGCGTTTAAAATTAATGCAACTTTTTGGCAATTCTTGTACAGATTCTTAGCCTCGGCTTCATGTCCGCTAAACTTATGAGAGGCTAAAAATAGTCTCATTAGCTATTTAGACCTCAATGCCATCAGCAAAATCAAAATTACTGTGAGTTGTCGTTACATCATCTAAATTATCAAGCGCATCCATCAGACGAGAAATCTTGCCGGCAGTATTTGCGTCGTCAATCATGACTGTGTTCTTTGGCACATAAGTCAGTTCACTGTCGGTTAATTCTAGTCCCATTTCTTTTAGTTTGTCACGAACAGTAGTAAACTCTTTGGGGTCAGTATAAACCGTGATTTCGCCAGCATCTTCTTCAGCATCTTCGGCGCCAGCATCAAGTACTTGCAGTAGTAAATCCTCACCAGCACCTTTTACTGTAATCATACCTTTGCGATCAAACTGAAAAGCCACTGATCCTTTCTCGGCAATGTTGCCACCATGTTTAGAAAAAGCCAACCTAACATCTGGATAAGTACGATTAATGTTATCAGTAGCACACTCTACCAAAATAGCCGACCCGCCCGGCCCATAACCTTCATACATAACTTCTTGAATCTGTTCGCCACCGAGCTTACCAGAACCACGATCAATAGCCCGTTGAATATTGTTAGCTGGCATATTAGCGGCTTTAGCCTTATCTATTGCCAGACGCAAGGCAAAATTCATATCTGGGTCAGCGCCACCCTTGGCCGCCACAGCGATTGCGTTACCTAATTTTGTGAATACTGCACCTCGCTTAGCGTCCTCTATCGCCTTGCCACGGTGAATTTTTGCCCATTTGCTATGTCCAGCCATGTCTTTTCTCCTATCATTATTTGCCTAAATTATACCACACTACCTCTGTGGTAATATTCCTTACGGCCAAGTAACCTGAGAATTTCTTGATTTCACTATTACCAATATGCAATAATATAACCGAAGCACAATGAAAAATAAAAATATCAGTATAATTAGCTATAACCTAAAATGGCACCGAGCTAGTAAGGCGCTTAATGACCTGGTTGATAAATATAATCCGGATATTTTATGCTTGCAAGAATGTCATGCAGATAAACTGCCTGACAGGATTGGTGACCTGGTTCTAGCCGACAAAACGCCTAATACTCATCTAAACATTGCCACTTATTATCGTCAGGGTCGTTTTTTCTATGTAGATTCGTCTTGTCATTATTTGCGCCGAGCATTTATGGAAGTACTATTCTTTCACAGGACCGAACGACTATTAGTGTCTAACATCTATGACCGAATAACTGGCAAGGAAATCACTATCGGCTCTTTCCATGCCACACCGCACGTTACAACTAACCGTGTTCGTCGTCATCAGATCAACACCTCCCATGAATTATTAAAAGAGAACAACAAAGGTGGCCCGACCATTATGGTCGGCGACTATAATTATCTGATGTTTAAGCGAGGCTTACGCATGAAAATCCGCCGCAGTGGTTACGAGCTGAAGCTTAGCGAACAACCAACTTATTACTTTAATAAATATCTAAAAGTCCGTTATGACATGGCTACTAGCCTGAATGCCACTATTGAGCGAATCATTGCCCTGCCTAAGCACTCTCTATCCGATCACACGCCAATTTTAGTGCAAGTTACTATATAAATTTATATCTTTTGGCGATTGACTTTTCGGTAACTAACAGATATAATAACTCTTGATTTTCCGCAAATCATAAGTTTGCGGGCCTGTAGCTCAGTTGGTAGAGCAGTGGCCTTTTAAGCCACGTGTCCCGGGTTCGAGCCCCGGCGGGCCCTCCAGAATTATAATCATCACCTCTACCTAGGGGTGATTTATTTTCTGACAAAAAGAGTGTTCCCAACGAAAAATGCTATAATTGCAAGTATAAATACTCATAAATTTCAACTTACAACTATTCCTTTTAACGCCATTATATCAGGTGTAAAAACTATTGAATCACGACTTTATGACAATAAACGCCAAACTATCCAACTTGGCGACACGATTATCTTTACCAACCGAGAAAACGCTAGTCAAACTGTTTTGGCAAAGGTTGTTGGCTTGCTACGCTACGCAACATTCCACGACCTTTTTTCTCATAACGATCCTGCTAAGTTTGGCGGCAAAAGTACCGAATGGCTCGAGAACCAAATCAACGAGTTTTATTCTATTGACGACCAGAGGAAATATGGCGTCATTGGCATTGAATTTGAGCTTATCTAGCACACTCATCCAAGACCTTTGCAACATGAAAGCAGGTTCCGTAAATCGTAAGTATCACTACATAATTACAGACACTCCAGCTTATTGAGCATACTTATACTAATTCCACTTCCTAGTATTATTAATCCTGTGTTTTTCAAAATACACTTCTGTTAAGTCAATATTAAATCTATTGGCCAACTCAAGTAAATAGTTAAGTACGTCAGCAAACTCTTCCCTGATATTATCATTATTGTCTGGGATTTTCTCGCCTTTAAAACCAGTCTCTTTCCTTATAGCTTTTGCCAGTTCTCCTACTTCCTCTATAAATAATAGAAAAACTTCTGGAACACTATTCTTGTCCCAGCCATTTTCCTTACATGTTTCGTCAAGATGCTTTTGTAAATCTGTAAGACTAATGTGTTTGCTAGGCATAATTTTCTCCTTGTCTTATTTTATACTTTTTGAGTCTATATAAATATAACATGTAGGTAAGCCTTAATTAGTGGTGTTTGCCATGATATTCGGGTTTGGGACTTTTTGCAAGCAAACAGCAGGCCCTCCAGTAGAAATATTTAGACTCCCGTCATAACATGGGGGTCTTTTTGCTATAATAAAAGAATGTATAAAGCTGTGATTTTTGATTTCTTTGGCGTATTTTGCCCTGATATTGCACTTGAATGGTTCAAAAAGACTATGCCTAGCTACAAAGAAAAATTACCAGAATTTCAAGCGATATGCACAAAAAGCGACTACGGAAAATTAAATAAATATAACTTCTACAGAGAAATCTCTTTGCTAACCAATATACCAGTTAATGAAATTATAAATGGGGTTGCAGCCGAGATGGCCATCAATACAAGCTTAGTAGAATTTGTAAAAGTTCTCAAAAGTAAAGGCTACAAAACTACTTGCTTGTCTAACGGCACCCACGAATGGACACTTGATGTAATCAATAATCATGGTTTAGCTAAACTATTTGACGAAATTGTACTGTCTGGCGACTTAGGTATCATAAAACCAGATCCTGAAATTTATATTTACACATTAAAGAAGCTTGGTATAAAAGCATCACAAGCTATATTTGTAGATGATCGTAACGTGAATACCAATGCAGCAGAAAAATGTGGCATACGTAGCATTTTATTCAAAGACACTGATACATTTAAAAAAGAATTTGAAGCTTTGATCTCCCTAGCTAATATTTAGTGGTGTTTGGAGTGGTGGTCAGGTTTGGGATAACTGAGTAGTGATGAGGCAAATACTAATACAGATGAGCCTACTAGTAACCAGGTTTTATATTCGGCAACTCGTCCGCTACTGACTTCTTCTAGTGCTGTACCAAGCGCTGGTATCATCGGATATAGTATGATTATCATAACTATACTAACGGCCAAAGCCGGCAGAGCGTCACGAGCGATCTTGGACGCTGGATTACGCCCTCGGAGCATTAATATGGTTAATATTAGTGGTGCTAAAACCAAAATTGTCTCTGAATAAGCAAACCCTGCGATATTAAGCTGTAGGTTACTAGCCAAAACCTGACCAACCATTAAGCTTAAATAAGCCACAAACGCTGGTACTCTGAGCAACAATATCGCCAACCAGCAACCAACAATAGAGCCCAAGGCAATTATCAGGTTAATATCCATATGTTTATTCTACACGACTTTCACACTTAGTGCCCAGTAGTTGTTCTCTCCTGGGGAGCGGACCAAGGTGTACTAGGGTACACCGAGGGAGCACTCACAGGAGAAACAGCTGCCTGGGTGCTAAGAGAGCAAGTGGGTCATCAGCTCCGCTGATGGACAGGCTTGGTCGGTGTGAAGGTCGTGTTAAAATTCTAATGTTTGTCCTAAAATTATCCCAAACTCACGAGCCTGACCAGCATTAAGCTCAATAACATACTGTGATAAATCGTCAGAACAAAAGTTATGCGGATAACTATCTGGACTAACATTTTCCTGCAGATACACCACCTGCTTGTCAGAATTTAGCCAAACAATATCTAATGGGAACTTCATATCCTTCATCCAAAAACACTGATGATCCGGGCGATCAAACACAAACAACATACCGCTATCAGAAGCCAGGGATTCCCTGCCAGACAATCCTAAAGCCCTGGACTTATCATCGTCCACAACTTCCAAGCTCGCTACACACTGACCACTCACAGCCAAACAATTCCCCTTTGGTCCTGTAAGCCACTCAGTAATATTCCATAAAACAACCACACCAACAAATAAACCAGCCAGTACCAGAAACCAATTCCTAAACACACTCATGTCTAAATTATAGACTATCTAAGCTTTTCTTGGCTTTAAGGTTTTGATTTTTATGGCAGTTTCTACACGACGAATATCGGCTAACAAGTCAGAACGTTTTTTATTAAACAAAACTAAATCTAGAACTGGATCATCACCATTGCGTGCAAAATCACACATATCGCCACTTTTTTTATTAATCTTTATTCGTTTAAAAGATTCTAGTCTCCTGACCTTATTTACGCCCTCTAGCGATTGCAAACGGCCTTTTGCCCTAGGATAAAATTGCATTACAGCTGTAAAACCCTTAGCTCGTTTAGGTAAGATCGGTTTTTTAGGAATACGAATCAAGATATCATTTAGACTGTGGTCCATACCATAGCTAAGCTCGTACATTTCATGCCTAAAGCCTCCAATTCGTGGTCCTAGCTCAATCACTTTCCAGCCGTCTTCAGTTTTCATTAATTCTATATGGCAAGTTGTGCTACGAAGTCCCAAAGCCGTTACAGCTTTCTGGGCTGCTTGCTTGGCGTGTTCAATCTTATAAGGCTTTAGCTGGACCGGCGTAATCCGCATATATCCAAAGAAGTCCTCGTAACCGGCACTGTGACCAGTTTTTACATTAACTAAAGGCGTACAATAAATAACTCCACGCTGATTAACATAACAATCTATGGAGTACATCGTACCCTCCATAAACTCTTCTACTAGAATACTTGGCTCACCACGACCTTTTTTCTTTTTATAAATCTGATCAATTTTCCTAACAGTGTTTTGTAGGGTTTTTTCTAGTTCTTCTTCATGATAACAAAGTGTCACCAGCAAGCTAGCGGCTAATCCAGCTGGCTTAATTACCAAAGGAAAACTAATCCGTTTGCCGATTCTGGCAATAGTTTCTTTAGAGGCATCATGCACTACCAAAAACTTTGGCGATATATCAGCATCATAACCACGCAAAAGTTGGCGCATTTTTATCTTGTTGGTTGTCCAGTCCAATGAACTCTCTGATGGAGTATTAAGGTATGGCACATGTGGAATTATCTTTTTTAGTAAAGGAATATTACGCTCAGCCCGGCAAGTCGTAGCCAACAATCTATTAGTATAAGGTGCAATAACTTTTTGAGTATTGGTTATAGACGAGAAATCACATTCTAGGACCACTGCCTTAGAATCTTTTACCACGCTATCTTTAGCACTAGGATCAGTTACGTCAATTAATACAAAAGCCTGCAAGTCTTTGTCTAACTTCTTAGACAGTTTAGCTAAAGCTACTTTCTGAGATGCCAAATAAGATCCTACAAATAGGACCATATCTCTTTCTTGGGCTTCTTCAAATGTCGACATCTTTACTTCTTATTTTTTAATTTAATAACCTGCGAATTTTATCACAAATACATAAAATAGTCAATACCTCTATAAGCACTAACCTATTTAAAATCTAACTTTTTATGGGCCATATAGCAAGTTTTATGCCCAGTTAGTCAAAAAATCGCTCAGTTCTTTAGCTTTTTCTTTCACGAAGCTACCAGTACTTAACTGAGGCATATTATTAATTTCCAACATATAATATTCGCCCGTGTCCTTGTGCTGAATCATATCTACGCCAGTAATCTCCCTACCTGCCAATCTTGACATTACCAGGCATTGATTAATCATCTCTGGGCTAACGCTATCAATAGCTACTATCTCTGCTAGTCCACCTTTAGATGTATTATTTAGATGACTACCATCTTGTGACTGGCGATGAATAATCATCTTTACCTCATCGCCCATTACCAAAACCCGATAATCGCCATCATTAGGTATGAACTCCTGAACTAGATTTATCTTTTTTGGCATACTAAGCTTTGCTTCCTCTAGCTCAGAATAATCTTTTACTAGATAGTTATCTCTGCCCTTTGAGGCCGTAGCTGATTTAACAATCAATGGATAATCAAAAGAATTCTTAGAATAATACTTATCTAATAGTTCAGTATCGGCAATAGCCATAAATTTAGCTATTTTTACACCATTTAGCGCTGCATAAACCAGCTGGCTTAACTTACTCCTAGATCTTGTATGCAAAACTTCGCTATTTAATATTTTTTTACCATAATGATCCATATATATAGCTACTGATAATGCTGGATCTTCGGTAAACCTAGTCTTGAACCAACCTATAGCAAACATAGCATCATAATCTTTTAGATCACAGCTATTAATTGTATCTGTTATAGACAGCTGACTACCATCATAGTAAAAAAATAAATCTTCTAGGTTAGTGGCATAAAATTCAGCTTTATCCGCGTTAAATTCTGACAATCCAGCTACCATTGACTGCGGAGTATCATAATCTGGACGATCATCTCGGCGACCCAAAATTAGTATCTTTTTCTTCACTTTATAATCTTAGCATGAAAAGAGAGGTTATTTAGCCGTTTTTGGCCTTAACGCGCATATAAGCAAAAGCTACAACAGCAATTATTATCAGCGTCATGATTACTATCATAGTAATAAAACCTTGCTGTTTAGACTGTTTTTCCATAAGCGTATTATGGCACAGTATAAACTGAAATTCTAGAACAAGCCACGCTTCTTGGCACTATTAAACTGCTCCAGTAATTCCTTTTGTTTTTTGCTTAGTTTGGTTGGAGTATCAACAATTATCGTTACTATGTGGGCACCACGCTGATCGTTTTTTAAGCGTGGAGCACCGTGTCCAGACAGTTTAAAATCACTACCGCTCTGGGTGCCGGCCGGCACCTTCATAGTCACCGGACCATCTACAGTATCTACCGTCAGTTCACCGCCCAAAGACGCTGTTACCATATCAATATGCTCTTTACTGAGTATTAACGTATTCTCGCGCATAAACTTTTTGTGAGGTTTGACCCGAATATGAACATACAGATCACCCTTCGGTCCGCCGGCTATAGCTTCACCACGCTCACTCAAGCGAATAGTCGCACCATCGTCTATACCAGCTGGGATTTTAAGCTTTATAACTTGATCACGACGCTGTGTGCCTTTACCATGACAAACCGTACAGATCTCTTCTGGGACCTTGCCAGTAGCTTTACAAGCCTTGCAAGGCATAGCTTGTTGGATATTACCAAATATTGTCCGCATTTCTTGAACTACTTGTCCGCTACCGCCGCAAGTCTCACAAGTTTTCATACCATGCCCTGGCTCAGCAGTTGTGCCCTTACAATGTTCGCAAACATCGTCTAGCGACATCTTCAGGTCTCTTTCCACACCAAAAATCGCATCCTCAAAACTAATCTCTATAGCTGTCTCTACGTCGTTACCTCTAGCTTGACGCCCAGACCGCGACGATGATCCGCCGCTAAAAAAACTACCTAATATGTCACCAAAATCAAAGTGTACGTCTTGTCCACCAAAACCGCCAAACCCGGCAAAAGGATTGCCGCCAGCTCCATCACTAGCCGCTGACGAACCGACACCTGCATGACCAAATTGATCATAACGCTGACGTTTTTGCTGATCTTTTAATACTTCATAAGCTTCGTTAATTTCTTTGAAAGCTTTATCGTCACCACCAGTTTTGTCTGGGTGGTGTTCTACGGCTTTGCGCCGAAAAGCTTTTTTTATTTCGTCGTCCGATGCACTTTTATTGACGCCCAATACTTCATAATAATCACGTTTTGACATACATCTATTTTAGCACTCTAAGGCCGCGGGTGCTAGTTTTTAACAAAAAATCTTTACAGAATCAAACCCTTTGTGCTTAAATCAAATTATTACTATTTAATTATTGCTCTAGATAACATAAATAAGAGCAAGGAGGAGTAAAACTATGAGCAAGAGTACAGCAGTTCTTGTTGCAGAGTTTGTGGGTACATTTTTACTAGCAGGAGCCGTGCTTATGGGGGCAAATCCCTTTATAGCACTAGCTATCTTAGTATTAATGGTAGGCAATATATCAGGAGCACACCTAAACCCAGCCGTATCTATTGGTATGGCTAGCGTGGGCAAAATAAAATCTAACACCATGGTAAAGTACTGGATAGTTCAAGTCGCTGGCGCACTAGCTGCCCGCATAGTATACGGCTACATTAATGATGACGTAAATTTGCGTATGAATTTAACGAGTTTGGACGGCAAAATGTTTATTATTGAGCTACTCGGCGGAATCATATTTCTCCTGGGTATTACTCTGGCCGTTACTCAGAAACTTAGCGGTATTAGGCTAGCAGTCGCTATTGGCGGTGCGCTGTTCTTAGGTGCTATGTTCGGCGGTATGGTCAACCCAGCCATTATCCTAAGCTATGAGAGTGTATCATTGTCAGGTATCATTGCACCGCTTATTGGTGGTGTTATAGGTGTTCATTTAGGCCAAATGATTACTGGCAAGCGCATTAAATAAGGCTTCGTGCTATACTCTAACATAGAGCTCCATTTTCTGGGGCTCTATTTTTGCTATAATCATTGGCTCTTTAATATAAATAGGGTATTTTAGTCAATAACAGTTAATTCGTCAGTATCGTTATAGCCCAAACCAAGCCAAAAATTTTTGTGACCGGCGGTTGCCTGGATTATAGATGCCCTTAGGTGCAAATCCAAAGGCCAAGATTCGTGAGGCAACAAACCTACTACCTCTCTGCCAATTACACCTTTGACTGAGTCTAGCCTGTTAGGGTGGTTTACATTGATCAAAAATCCACTATAAGCGCATTCTTTCTTTGTTGAATAGCCGATTGAGTTTGCCAAAGCTATCCGACTACCGGTATCGTCAACAGTTTCTAGTAAATATAGCTGTAGAACCGAATCATCATATGCTAGTTTGGTCGCAAGTAACCCTAACCTATTTAGTGGAGCGTTATATATACCAAAGGGAATAGTATGACGACCATCCTGACAATCAATTGTCGGCAATGTGGTTAAATGCCGGTTAATTTCTGGCGAGCCAACCATTCCTTCTGAATAGTATTTTTGGCAAACTTCTAGCTGGTCTAGGCTATTTATCTCTGACATAGACATTATCTTTATATTATAACACAGAATTAATTATTTATCAATAGGAGGTACAGGTGGCCTATCGTAGACGGGTGGTCTGTCGGATAATTCACCAATAGAGAGAAGCATATCCAAAACCGTCATTTTCTGGTCTGGAGTCAAATCATGATCTATACCTAGATGCTTTGGACTATTATAAAATCCTATGCTTTCATAATCGCTATACTGGCGCTTAGTGACGTCGCATACTGGTAGAATTTCGTTATTACATAAAACACTAAGTCTAAAAAATGAATGCTCTAATTTAGGGGATGTAAATATTCCTCTTTTTATATTGGCGATTTGTGTAAGCTGAACTATAGAATCCAGGGCCTTCCACTCTACGGCACGACTATAACTAAAATCGTTCATAGGGTTCCACAAAGCCCTCTCGCCAATCATCTCTGCCATACGTTTACTGTTCAGCCCTTCGGCAAATTCTGGCACAATATACTCAGGAATCCGTTTTGGTGTAGACGCTGACTCAAAGTTGTATCTAATACTCATATCACGAGTATACAATAAAGTTAAAGGTTATACACAAGCAGTTTGCTCAATGTTTGCTTTTTTCGGCACCTCCGCATGACAGATGTGGCACACTCCCCGTGACCACATCTGGAGCCCAGGACCGTGACGTGAAAAGTGAACATTAAGCAAACAGTCGTTAGTCTGTTCGCCCGATATCTGTAACGGCCATCACCGGGATATGCAGCATAGAGTCATCATCAATATACTCCAGCAGAGGCTTAGCCACAAAACCTTCAGTAAAAGTCATACACACTGCTCTAACCGCCTGCCGACTGGTTGCTAATCTGCCAATAGACAACCAGCTGTAGCACTCAAAATTGCCGATTAACGACACTTCTCTGTTGATCCTAACGTATTCAGTATCGGCTACGGTATCAATAACTCTGGGCGTAATAAATCCTAAGCCAGCCTGGACGCGCCAGTCGCCAAGCAAATCAGCCTGACTAGCTGTTTTATCTAGCCATACCAAATCGGCCTCTTGCTCTTTGGTTACTCCAAACTTATTTCCATAGTCAGGATCACTCATCCGGAACATTATAATATCCGATGCCAGCTCTACTGGACAGTCTGGTCTCTCAATACTCATACATCATAAGATAATAAATTTGTAACGAATAATCAATATATTCTGTAGAAATAAAAGAACCCCCAGTGTCATGATGAGGGTTCTTGGAGTCTAGAACTAACTAGCCAACAATTGGTTGACCAGTGTTGGTAGGTGGCTGTGGACCAACTGGTGCGATAGGTGACTGGGGCTGAGGATTACCGGGCTCATCAACTACCTTGTTAAAGGCGTCTTGGATGATTGCCATACCGATAACACTTAAGAACAACATTAACACCAAGGATAAAACAGCTGACATTTTACCTTTAGTAACTTGTTCTACGCCAACACAATACTTGTATAGCCACCACCACTGAACTATTGGAATAATTATTAGCCAAGCAGTTGGTATATCGGCACCGCGCTTGGTCATTTCTATTTTGGTGGTAACTTCCCAATAAATACCATATATTCCAAATGTTATTAGTGTTAGCAGCACCACTGCTATCGGACTGCGTCTTTTCATATTTCCTCCTTAAATTATAGTCTTGATTATACCCGCATAAGCATAATAAAACTACCATTTTAATTAAAAGAACCCTTCAGTATTGACTGAGGGTTCTTTTTTGGGAGGGACAAATCACTGACTCTTATTTTTCGTCTACGACTTCGCCCTCTACTGGCTCGTCTTTGTCAGACTTTTTGTCGGTTTTGTCCGAATCTTTGGCCTCAGTCTCTTTGGCGGCTTGTTCGTACATCTTAGCGCCAATTGGCATGATTTTGTCATTTAACGCCTTTAGAGCTGCTTCTATAGCGTCTTTGTCAGCCTTATCATCAGTCTGAACTTTCTTGGCTTCGGTTACGGCTTCATCTATGGCTTTGATGTCTTCTTCTGACAGTTTATCTTTGCTATCAGACTTTAGCTTGTCAGCCTGATAGATGGCGTTTTCTAGATTATTACGTACTTCTATGCTCTCACGCTTTTTCTTATCTTCTTCGGCATGAGCTTCAGCCTCTTTGGCAGCTTTCTCTACTTCGTCCTTACTGAGATTACCGCTGTTTTGTATAGTAATACTCTGTTCTTTGCCAGTGCCTTTATCTTTGGCGGTAACATTCAAAATCCCGTTAGCGTCTAAGTTAAAAGTAACTTCAATCTGTGGTATGCCACGTGGAGCTGGTGCGATACCATCTAGCACGAATCTCCCTAAAGATTTGTTGTCAGCCACCATTTCACGTTCACCTTGGACAACGTGGATTTCTACTTGTGGTTGATTGTCGGCAGCCGTAGAGAATGTTTCACTCTTGGATGTAGGAATAGTAGTATTGCGCTCAATTAATTTGGTAGCAATGCCACCCATAGTCTCTATGCCCAAGCTTAGTGGAGTCACATCTAGCAATAGAACATCTTTTACATCACCCTGCAAAACTCCACCTTGGATAGCCGCACCAACAGCTACAACCTCATCCGGGTTAACACCTTGTTTTGGAGCTTTGCCAAAGATTTTTTCAACCTTCTCTATCACAGCTGGCATACGAGTCATACCACCCACTAGAATTACTTCATTAATGTCGCTAGCTTTTAATTTAGCGTCTTTTAGAGCCTTTTCGCATGGAGTAGCAGTGTTTTCTATCAGATCACCAACTAACTCAATTAGCTTGGCGCGGGTTAGTTTGTACTCAAAGTGTTTTGGGCCATCAGCATCAGCTGTCAAAAATGGTAAATTGATATCAGCTACCTCTGTGGTGCTAAGTTCTTTTTTGGCCTTTTCAGCTTCTTCTTTTAGCCTCTGCATGGCAGCTTTATCATCTTTTATATCTATACCAGATTCTTTTTTGAACTCCTCTACAAAATGATTAACTATCCTAAGGTCAAAATCTTCACCACCAAGGTGTGTGTCACCATTAGTACTTAGTACTTCAAATACACCATCACCAAGTTGCAAAATAGATACGTCAAAAGTACCACCACCAAGGTCAAAAACTGCAATTTTTTCTTCTTTGCCTTTATCCAGTCCATAAGCTAGAGCGGCGGCTGTCGGCTCGTTAATAATCCGCTTGACCTCCAATCCAGCAATCTTACCAGCGTCTTTGGTTGCTTGACGCTGAGAGTCATCAAAATAAGCCGGCACTGTAATTACAGCTTCGGTTACTGGCTCACCAAGGAAGCTTTCGGCATCAGCTTTTAGCTTGCTAAGAATCATAGCGCTAACTTCTTCCGGAGTATAGCCCTTGCCGTCCATCTCTACCTGTACACCAGTGCCCTTTTTCTCAATTTTAAACGGCATAAGTTTAATGTCTTTCTGAACCTCTTTGTCTGTAAATTTACGGCCAATTAGTCGTTTGACACCAAAAATAGTGTTAGTTGGATTAGTAACGCGCTGACGATTAGCTACTTGTCCGACTAATCTTTCGCCATTTTTGTTAATAGCTACCACGCTAGGTGTAGTACGGTTACCTTCGCTATTAGCGATAATCTCTGGCTTACCAGATTGCATTACGGCCATCGCGCTGTTAGTTGTTCCTAGGTCAATTCCAATTATTTTCCCCATGTTATTCTCCTTTTAAATTATGATTTTAATTAAAATTATTTAAGATTCATTATCTGGCACTTATATGCCACTACTGCTAGTTTATTATAATTAGCACTCGCATGTCAAGAGTGCTAATTATTTTATTTAGCCCCAGTACCGGACATGCTACAATAACTCTATGATTAGACGAGTTACCACAAGAGGTGT
>CAZSRV010000011.1:0-29351 GCA_964609815.1 uncultured Candidatus Saccharibacteria bacterium
TTACCAGTGGTACTTATGACGCTATGGCAATATTGCCACCGATATTTTAGGTAGAATCTTGCACATAGGTGTTTGCTCTAGAAAAACAAACTTCTGGTAATGGTCCTAGTGGGTTTGTTATAATAAGAAGGTTAATCTTATAAAAGGAGTAAGTGTGAGTATTGACCAACAATTTGTAGAATATGTAGTAAAGTCGTTAGTGACCAAGCCAGATGAAGTAAAAGTTGATCGGCGAATTGACGAAAAAGGTGTTTTGATAGAATTAACAGTTGATCCAGAAGATTTGGGTCGGGTAATCGGCAAGCGTGGCGCTACCGCTCAGAGTATCAGGACTTTGTTAAGGGCCTTAGGTACAAAGAATGATGCCCGTTATAACCTGAAGATTGTTGATAATGGTGTTGGTGGTTATAGCGGTTCTTCGTCTGGATCGTCCGAAGGTGCTTGGGGTAGTGATGACAGCTCTTCTGCTAGTAATGACGCTAGTGCGGCATCTAGTAATGATGACAGTTCAGAAGATGACGATAACCAAACTAGTGACGCAGTAGCTAGAGCTCGTAAAGAACTAGCTGAGCTAGACGACCTAGATGTCTAAGATTTTTTTGGATTTAAACTAGGTATTATTGACATCTAAGTCCTTAGGGTATAGAATATTTATCAGTCTTTAACAGAGACGAACTTTCTAGCAAAATAAGCCAATTGCGAGTTCGCCGTATCTTCGGCGAAAGGGCTTTATGTGATAAATAAATCCGTTTTTTATAGGCGGATTTATTTATTTTCACATATTTTCATGATTTTTCACATATTTTCACGCTTACAGAACAGGAATGGTTGGTGCGGAGGTTGCGTAAGTATGCGATAATAAAAGTATGATAGTGCAGTTTATTAGTGCGTTTCCGGCAATGTTTGAAAGTGTCATGGACGCTGGAATGATGCGCAAGGCACAAACGATGGGTGTGGTTAAATTTAGATATATTGATTTGCGTAAATATGGCATCGGTCCGCGCAAACAAATTGACGATATTATTTATGGTGGTGGTGATGGTATGTTGCTTAAGCCAGAACCTATCTTTGAGGCGGTAGCTGAGGCTAAAAGTAACTGCCCTAAAGCTAAAATTTATTTTATGGGACCCAAGGGTGAGCGTCTAACTCACCAGATTAGTGAAAAATTAGCCAGCCAACACAGAGATATGATAATTATTTGTGGTAGGTATGAAGGTGTAGATGAGCGAGTTATGGCGCTAGTAGATAGGCAAATCTCAATCGGTGATTATATAGTTACTGGCGGTGAGTTGCCGGCGATGGTATTTGCAGAAAGCATTGTAAGACTTTTGCCTGGTGTGCTGGGTGGTGAAACTAGTGCTGAGAATGAAAGTTTTAGTGATGGCAGGACGTTAGAACATCCACATTATACTCGTCCGGAGGTGTTTAGGGATATGAAAGTACCAGATGTACTGCTGAGTGGTGATCATGCCAAGATAGCGCAGTGGCGAGCTGATAATTCGCCAAAAGTAAATAAGGAGGAATAATGTTCAAATTGCCAGAATTAAATTATAAATATAACGAATTGGAACCATATATTGATGCCCAAACAATGGAAATTCATTATACAAAGCATCATCAGACTTATGTAGATAAGCTGAATGACGCTCTAAAGGACCAGGATTTATCAGAGAAGGATTTACCGGGAATATTAAGCTCACTGGATACTTTGCCAGAGGATATTCGTATGGCGGTTCGTAATAATGGGGGTGGCCATTGGAACCATTCGTTCTTTTGGCAATGTATGACGCCGGGTGGCGCAGAACTTGATGGCGACTTGGCCGAAATGATTAACGAGCAATTTGGTAGCCTTGGTGACTTTAAGGAACAATTTGCACAGGCTGGGGTCGGCCGATTTGGTAGTGGCTGGGTTTGGCTAATAAATGATAACGGGACGCTAAAGATTAGCTCGGCACCTAATCAAGATAACCCAATCATGGATGGACTAGATGAAAAGAATATTTTACTTGGTCTAGACGTTTGGGAGCATGCTTATTATTTGAAGTATCAAAACAAACGGCCAGATTATATAGATAATTGGTGGAATGTGGTGAATTGGCAGTTTGTGAGTGAGCGCCTAAGCGCGGTTTAGTGTCCTGTCGGATTCGTCTATAATTTCGTGGCCAATAATTTCTTCTATTAAATCTTCGATAGTTATAATACCAACTATTTTCTTGCCCTGGGTGACCGGCATAAGATGTGTTTTGGCTGATATAAAGTGACGGAACATGGTATCTAGAGCCGTCCGGCTACCAATAGTTTTGGTTTGATGCAGTCTAAAATCACCTAATTTTATAGTCTCTTCATCAAAATCAATATCAACCAACTCTTTCATGAGTAAAACACCAAAACACTCAGTCAAAGCCTTATTGAATATCGGTACTCGACTAAAACCGGCTTCTTTGATTTTGCCAATCAGTGCTTTATCAATATCAGCAGTTTGATGAATCCAAAAAACTTCATTTATTGGTTTCATAATATCTATAACTTGTTTTTCGCTAAGTTGTAGAGCACCCCTGATAATTTCTACCTCGTCATCATCAAGTTCGCTATTACTGGCCTGTACGTGATCACTGATGATTAGACCTAGCTCACTACGAGTATGAAGGGTGTTTTTTTGGCCATCCCCGAACCATTTATCCAGCACTAGTTGGAGGGGCTTGGATACTGGATAGGTGATGACTGTCATTAGTCGCATTAGTGGGATTAGCCTGTAGATAATTGTCATAGCATTTTTAGTAAATAAGGCTTGAGGTAATAGTTCGCTAAAGATTACTAATAGCAGGGTGCTAATAGCGGCCGCGACAAAACCGTTAAAAGCGTCTCCTAATATAATCGCCGCGCTGGAAGCAAAGGCCACATTAGAAAGCAGTATACTGGCTAGTGATAGGTGAATATTTTTGCGAAATGGGTAGATAGCTTTGGCTTTTGGTTCGCCAAGTTTGGCTTTGCGCCCTAACTCTTGAGGATCCAGTGATACCAATGATATGTTTAGACCAGAGCAGATGGCTGCCATCAGAACAAAAATTGCTACTAAAGTGAACGAAAATAAGGTTGTCATTTATCTCTTTAATTAAATTATACCAAACAACAGGTATAATGTTTATATGTCTTATGTACCTTTAGCAGAACAAATGCGTCCTAACCAGCTAGCTGATGTTGTTGGGCAGGATCATTTGATTGGTCCAGGCAAAATTATTAGTGAGATTGTAGCTAGCAAAAGGCCAACTAGCCTGATTTTGTGGGGTCCGGCTGGATCTGGCAAAACGACTTTGGCGCAAATTATTGCTAGCGAGGTAGATGCTGTTTTTGTGCAAATTAGTGCAGTTAATGCCGGTAAGGCCGATGTGCGCAAGGTTATTGAAGATGCTAAAGTTAATAATCGCCTGGGTCAGCGAACAGTTTTATTTGTAGATGAGATTCATCGGTTTAATAAAGCTCAGCAAGATGCTTTTTTGCATAGTGTAGAAGATGGGACGATAACTTTGATCGGTGCTACCACTGAAAATCCTAGTTATGAAGTGATCAATCCGCTGATTTCTAGGTCTAGAGTTTTATTACTGGAATCGCTGAGTGATGATGATATAACCAAGCTAATCAAGCGGGCAGCCAAACGGCAAAAACTCACGACTAAACAGTTGTCCGCAGGAAGTATAAAAGAACTGGTTGGTATGAGTGGCGGTGATGCTAGGGTGGCGCTTGGTAATTTAGAAATGGCAATATCGCTGAGTGGTGGCCGCGCAATTACGTCAGAGACTATTCGCTTGGCTAGTCAGTCTCAGGCAGTACATTACGATAAAAAAGGTGAGCAACATTATAATGTGATTAGCGCTTTTATTAAATCTATGCGTGGTAGTGATCCGACGGCTGCCCTGTATTATTTGGCCCGAATGTTGCAGGCTGGTGAAGACCCTAAGTTTATTGCTCGGCGAATGGTCGTGTTTGCTAGCGAAGACGTAGGTTTGGCAGCTCCGGCAGCTTTGAACTTGGCGGTTAGTACTTTTATGGCAGTTGAGCGAATTGGTCTGCCGGAATGCGAATATAATTTGTTCCACTGTGCGTTGGTGTTGGCTAAGACTAACAAATCGCGAGCCGTTAACGATACTATGTATAAAGCCAAAGAACTAGCTTCGCAGTATCCGGATGCGCCAGTGCCATTTCATCTACAGTCTAAACTAACTCGCTCAGCCAAAGATAAATCTATTAAATCTGAAGGAAAACACAACAAATCTAGCTATAGTGACGGTTATATGCCGGAAGAGTTGCAGGGCATAGAGATAATTTAGGTTACAGTTCGCCACGCTCTATTTGATGGATACGGTCGTGATCTAGTCCATAGTAGTGTGCTATTTCATGCCATAGAGTGTGTTTGACTTGTTTCTTAAACTCAGCCATATTTTTTGAAACACCTAAAAGAGGTTTTTTAAAAAGCGTAATTTTATCTGGTAGGTAAGTTGATTGGCCAGAGAATATAGAGTTTATCGCTGGTCGACCAGTGTTGGCCACGCCCTCAAATAGTCCGAGCAATGTTTGATCACACCGGAGTTTCAGTTTGGTTCGTTGTTCGGCTGAAGGTTCGTCTTCGTACGTTATAGCGACATTATTTAGACCTTCAATGTATTGTTTGGGTAGTTCTTCTAGTGCCTCTGAGATTATCCTGTCAAATTCTTTATCACTTATTTGCATTATTATATTCAGCATAACACTATATCTATAAAATTGATGTATAATAGCTTGCAGTATGAAAAGCAAGTATGTCATAAAAGTTAATAATTTGCGTAAATCTTATGGTGATAATGATGTACTAAAGGGTATTAACTTTACTGTTGAGCGTGGCACTATGCTAGCGTTGCTAGGACCAAATGGGGCGGGAAAAACAACTACAGTTAGGATTCTAAGCACTCTCCTTGCACCAGATGATGGTGAGATTGAAATTGATAAAATTGACGTTATTAAGCAACCTGATGAGGTTAGGAAGATTATAGGCCTAACTGGACAGTCAGCTGCAGTTGATGAGTATTTGACTGGTCGCGAAAACTTAGTGATGATGGGTCGTTTATATCATTTGACTAAAGAAAGCGCTAAGGCTAGGGCAGAAGAACTTCTGGAAGATTTCGGTTTGATGGGTGCAGCTGACAGAGCTGCCAAGACTTATTCGGGAGGAATGCGCCGGCGACTTGATCTAGCAGTCAGTTTAATTGCAGTTCCTCCAGTTATATTTCTTGATGAACCAACAACGGGTCTAGACCCAAGGTCAAGGCTTGCCATGTGGGATATTATAAAAAATTTAATGAAGCAGGGCACAACGATTCTTTTGACAACTCAGTACCTTGAAGAGGCGGATCAATTGGCGGACAAGATAATCGTAATTGATAATGGTACTGTTATCGCTGAAGGTACAGCTACAGAGTTGAAGCGAAAGATTGGTAACGACCGTCTAGAATTAGTTTTTGCTACCAAAAAAGCTTTTGACGAGGCTCGTAAGATTACTGAAAAACACCTTATTGACTCAGACGACAAAGAAAAGAGACTGAACTTAATTATTAAGGACCAGAATTCTGACTTGAGACAGATCTTGGATGTTCTCCATAAACATAAGATAAATATTAAGTCTGTTGAAATTCATAAGCCAACACTAGACGATGTTTTCTTATCAGTAACAACCAAGAAACGATAGGTGTAATAGCTATGGCAACAAAAATAGAATTCAATAATAAATCAAAACTAGCGAACGCTATAAGCGATTCGTTAATTATGGTTAAGCGTAGCAGTACACACATTATAAGAAATATGGACCAATTACTTGGTACTTTTTTTCAGCCAATTATGTTTTTGGTTTTGTTTTCGGCAGTTTTTGGTGGTGCTATATCTTTAGCTCTACCAGAAGGTATCGGATATCTCAGTTTTTTGATGGCAGGAATTATTATTCAAACAGTAGCTTTTGGATCAACGACTACAGCTATAGCGGTGGCAAATGATTTACAAAAAGGTATTGTTGATCGTTTTAAATCTTTGCCCATGAATAATTTAGCGGTTTTAAATGGCCATGTAGTTTCTGATGTTTTTAGAAATATGATATCTACAGTAGTGATGATAGTTGTTGGCTTGATTATGGGCTTTAGGTCTAGTGCTAGTTTTTATGAGTGGCTAATAATAATTGGACTGATTATTCTGTTTACGATTACTTTTTCGTGGATAGCTGCAATTATTGGTATTATGGCCAAGAGCGTTGAGGCTGTACAGTGGCTAACATTTATTATTATTTTTCCGTTAACTTTTGCATCAAGTGCTTTTGTCCCGACAGAAGGTATGAATAAGTTTCTGCGTACTTTTGCAGAAAATCAACCAATAACCCATATAATTGAGGCCATTAGGTCACTGATGCTTGGTATGCCTGTCGGTAACTCGGTTTGGTTATCTGTTGTGTGGTGTCTTGCAACTCTTGTTATTGTTCTGCCGTTAGCTTCTAGATTGTTTGCCCGGAAAATAAAACAATAAATCCGTTATATTTAGATTATCTTAAATTTAGTACTAGCGATTATTTTGACGATTTCTTCTGGGTCGTCTGATAGATGATATAATTTGGAGTCTTCTTTATTGATTGCTTTAGCATGACCATACACAGTTTTATCAATAAAATCTAGTAATGGTTGCCAAAATTCCTTACCACACAGAATTATCGGGATTGGAGGGATTTTGCCGGTTTGTTTGAGTGTCAGTACTTCAAAAAACTCATCTAGGGTACCAAATCCTCCAGGAAAGCAAACATAAGCTCTGGCGGCGTAGGCAAGGGCTACTTTGCGACTAAAAAAGTAATAAAATCCGGCTGAGTGGTTAACATACGGATTAGTGATTTGTTCTCTGGGTAGTTCTATGGTCATAGCGATAGAATCCCCGCAAATTAGTGGGCCGGTTTTGTCATCAAAATGTTCGTGCATTGGGTCAGAGCAAGCTTCACTAGCTCCACGGTTAGCGGCTTCCATAATACCGGGCCCGCCGCCAGACACAATGGTTAATTTTAGCTCCTGAGAGATTTTGCGAGCTAGGTCCCTGGCTTGCTGATAATACTGGTTTTTCTCATCAAATCTGGCGGATCCAAAGAAAGTTACAGTATCTGTATGGTAACGAAGCAACTTAAATGCCAGATTAAAATCTTTGTTAATACGCTTGATGCGGTTCTTTATGTCGGTATCGTCAAGTTGCCAGAGTGCTTGTTTTTCGGCTATGGCTACAGATTTTAGTGACGAATGCCGCCGGCTAACCTTAATTTTGGTAAGTGGTTTTTGTTTTTTCATAGTTACAATAGGTATTTTACCAGATTAGGATCAATTAGCATAAGCAAAATTTGACATATAGTACGTGGGTCTGATTTAATGAAGATATGATTTCTAGCATCAAGCGCGCCGTGAATATGATTATGCCATACCGGTCGTGGCTGTGTTTTGAGATGGTTGAAGTCAGGCGGAATAACTATATGTAGCCCGCACACAGTCACATAAACGGTAGTATGACTTCAGCCATCACATTTAGAGAGCTGAAGTTTTTTAATTTAAATAACATTTTTCTTAAGAAGGAAAGAAACAAAAGATAATGAGATGAAAGATATATTTACGAAAGAAATAATTAGATTAGCAGAAGTTGCAGGCCCAGAAACTCATGCTAATTTTTATGAAGCAGAAGGCTATGATATGTTTAGCCACGTAGTCATAGATAGGCCTGATTTGCGTGATCCATTTACCGCCAAAGAAATGCCAAATCCATCACGGACTGAGTTTGACCCGATAATAGTCAGCTTATTATCTGGCGTTGTTATCAAGAACAGTATGCTTGACATAGATGAAACTCAAGAATTGGCTGACGAAGTAATTGGACGAATGGGGCGTGAGTTACCAATTATTACTGTGCAAGCTCCGGATAATATTGTTCGGGCTAAGTTTGATAGATGGATTAAAAATAGAGTAACTGAATTCAGTAAACAATTAGATAATGTGGTTGGATTTCCGCAGGATTTTGCAGGTGATAGTCCTCCGTCTGGCGAGGATGCTTTGTATATCCCGAATGGCAACTTTGGGATTATCGTACCAGAACTAGTGGATGTTGAGAAAGTAGATCAAAAACTAGATGCTTACAACAGGTATTTTAGAGGTAGAGAATACTAACTCATAGGTAATATATATTTATATAAAAATACGTAATGACATAGTGCTCCCAGAAGTACGGAGATATGCCATATTTCGTGGAACCCAAATTTACCTGGTATGAGGTTGGGTTTTTCTGCGCCAAAGACTATAGCACCAGCAGTGTAAAATAATCCACCACCTAACAGCAGAGCTAAACCGCCAACCGAAAAGTTTATACCTGTTGTTATTGGTAATAATATTGGTAGCCAGCCCATAACTATGTATAATGTCTGCGATATATAGCCTGGCAAATTGATGTATATAGACCTTATGGTAATACCGAATGCCGCTACTAAGATTATTGTTCCCAGAGTTGCATAGCCAGCTATACCCCTGAACATCACAAGACATATTGGTGCAACTGTACCTACTATAAGTCCGTAAATAGCAATATAATCCAATGTTCTTAATCGTCTATTTGTTTTATCAGATCCATTAATCCCATGGTGTAATGAACTCAAAGTAAATAGCCCAACCAGTCCAACTCCATAAGCTATAAAACCGGCTAAATGCCACCATTTTTGAGCAGTAGCCACTTGGGTAATCAATAAAGCGGACCCAAATATGGCTAGTATTGTGCCAACTATATGCGAGGAGGTGTTTATGACCTCATCTGTAACAATTACGCTCATATCTTTGCTAAGTTTTTGGTTCATCAGTCTTATTTTAACAGTATTTATAAGAGCATAGTTGCCGGTAGTAGATACGAGCTTTATTTTTTGGTTACTATTTCGTATAATTACTCTAGTCAGGTCAGATATAGCGACCTAATGTACTGGGGATTAGCCAAGTGGTAAGGCAGTGGGTTCTGGTCCCATGATCGGGGGTTCGAATCCCTCATCCCCAGCCACGATTTGCACCGAAGGATACCCAAACTCCTGTTTTGTAGATCGAGAATAATCATGAAACTATCCAATGAACAAAAGTATGAGCGTTTCTGGGGCGAGCTGTCGGTTGTAGCGCATGAACTTTTGGACCTTTCAAATGAAATTCTAAAAAAAACATCTAAAAACGAAGAAATTGTAGAAAGCGATGAGGACAAAATCGTTATGGCTGGCAGTATACTCTTTTATACGATCGATAATTTATGTAAAAATGCTGTTAGCCTAGCTGAGAATTCACAGTTAATAGCTTCAGCCATTCTTTCTCGATCAGTGATTGAAGGGATGGGAAATGTCGCATGGCTAATGGAGGATGTAGATAATAAGCTAGAAACTTCTCGACGAGCAACAATATTTGAATCAAAGACCTGCGAGCTTAATAATATGATAGATATGGGAACAGGTCATGTAAGTAGCCTTCCTGGAAAAATTTCAGAACGAATAAGTATTTTTGGTAAGGGTTGGAATATATTCTATAAGCATCTCTGCTCATTTACGCATGTTGATACAGCATATTCTACACATTATTTCCGTGGAGAATTTAAAGGGACTATCAACTTATTTATTGTGCTGGACCTTGTAGCTCTAGCTAATGTTATCTGGAAGCTTGAATCCGTACTAAAACTAGACCGAAAGCATAAAAATAACCTTAAAGAAATTAAAAAGAAGCTAATTAAATCTTGGGGTAAGCAATATGATGAGCTGAAAAAATTTGACCCATTTATTTTCTAGCCTAGGCCTATACTCCCAGCGATAAAAAGTCGAGTTCTTCTGGGGTAGTTTTTTGTTATGACAATAATAATCTTAACATTTTCATTGTATCTATTTGTGTGGTTTGTGTCATTATATAGATGTTATGAAATATTTTAATGGTTTAGTGCCACCTGAAAGTATTGAAATATTTAATGGCGATTCGGAGGCGTTATTGCAAGGCCTTGAACTAAGATATTCCGAGCCCTGGCGTTACTACCATACAGGACTACATATTGCAGATTTGCTGGATACCTTGAAGAATTATTCGGGCCAGGTAGGCAAAGTTTCTGTGGTGGGGTGGGCGATGCTATATCATGATGCGATTTATGATCCTATGTCGCAAGTTGGACACAATGAAGAAATGAGTGCCAGACTTGCCGAGGGTGAACTTCTTGGACACTTGTCCGAGAAAGATATTCGCCTTGTAGGAGGATATACGCTTGCAACAGTGGATCATAAATCTGATTCAGACGACAAAGACCTTGATTTTTTTCTTGATGCGGATTTGCTTATACTTGGGTCTAGCCAAGAACGTTACGATCAGTATGCTAATGATATTCGCAGGGAGTATTCACATGTTTCAGAAGCTATTTATCGGTCAGGCAGGCTAAAAGTACTAGAGAAATTAGTTCAGAAAGGAATTTTTAGGACGGAGATATTTAAGGCCTCGTATGAAAGTCTTGCCCAAGACAATATTGCCAGAGAGATAAAGAAACTAACTAGCTAGTCATAAGTAGATGGGGCTGTAATTTAAGGATTTTATAAAGTAAATATTATCTATTTAGCAGGGGTATATAAGATCCCTCTATAAGTGTAAGTGTTTGTTGTTGGCTAAAGGACGTTTGACATAGGTAGTATTGGCTTGATATTGTTTAATACGATGATAGTGAAAATAAATGAAATGATGTGTTACGACAGTTGCCTGGCGATTTGTTGTAGTACATAAATTTATCACTCATTACAAATAATATCCATCCAGGCTCCAAATAGACGGAGTCTTTTTTAGTTACCAATGAAAGGAAAATAAATGGAATCATTGAAAAATAATAATATAAATCCAATTGAGCGCATGTTTGCGCTGAGGCTTTGTGATGTTTACGGTGGTCAAGATAATGACTTGCTAGATAAGGTTAAAAGAGACTGGGAAGATAATCCTGTTCAAACTTTTGTTCAGGGTAATGTTGAGGGGACTGTCACATCAGAGTCGTTCGTGTTTAGGGTTGGATCTTGGGTTGGTCAACAAATATTAGCGAACGTTAGCACTCAGGATGGATTTAAAGAGGTATATTTGTGCTTGCAAGAGGAAGAAATGGGTCTGCCTGCGTATAACGGCGAAGAGCCTCAACCGTTATTTAGTATCAGACCACCAAAATTACCCAAAGGTAGGCTTAATAGTTGAATGCCTGGATGTGCGTGATATAGAGGTGCTGTATTCACCGTGTTAGGCTGTTAGCTCTTTTGGGCTAACTATTCGGTCCTGTGATTCTCGGCTTTTTTGCATTATGAAAACAAATATATCTTTCACATCTTCTTTAGTAATGCCGTCTTCGGAAGAACGCGCTGATACATTTTGTAAAACTTTAGCTTCTCGGGATTCATTCAGGATGGGCATTCCTGTGCCAGCCTTGATGCTTCCAACGTTACGGGTTAGTTTAAAACGAGCATCTAATAGGGAGGCTATTATCCCGTCAACTATATCAATTCTTTCCCTAATACTATCAATTTCTGCTTGAGTAGTGTTTGGTTCTAGTGAAACTGATTTTAATGACGGATCTATTTCTTTATCGTAATCCATTTCTGGGAGCACCTTCTTAACTGTATAAATAATAACACACTTCTTAATAATTATCAAGTATATTTACTGCTGATTATTCAAGGTAGTCTGGTATACTAGGGTGAAATTATGCAGACTATAAAGAAGTTTTTGCTACCGAGCTTGGGCACGGCCGGTACGGCTGGGCTGGTAGCTTTTTATGCTGCCGAGCCTGTATTCCCAACGCCTGATAAGTTGCTAGTACTTATATTTTTTACAGGGCTGATGTTTGGTAAAGCTAAAGAACTAATGAAGCGTCTAGTTCCTTTTGTTGTGTTAATTACTGTTTATGATATGTTCAGGGGCTTTGCTGATTATTTGAATCAAAACGTTAGTTTTGTGTTTATGGCAGATTTTGATAAGGCGTTAGCTGGAGGTGTGCTACCAACCCGATGGTTGCAGGATCACCTGTGGAATGGTCAGGTGCAGTTTTATGACTTATTTTTATATGGTTTTTATATGTTACATTTTGTAGCTCCCTTAGGTTTGGCGATTTTGGTATGGGCTAAGTATGTTAGACAGTATTGGCGTGTGGTGATGGCGTTTACTATTCTTTCATTTGGCGGTTTTTTGACTTTTGTAGCATATCCAGCTGCGCCACCATGGATGGCTAGTGACTTGGGCTACATTGAGAGTATTGATAGGGTATCTAGCAGTGTTTGGCACAGTATGGGAGTTCATGACTTTCCTACGTTATACAATCAGATTTCGCCCAATCCGGTAGCAGCTGTGCCATCTTTGCATACTGCTTATTCTGTATTGTTTTGTGTTTTTGTATTTGTTTTGTTTAAATCGTCGCGCTATAAGTGGTTGGCTTTAGTCTACCCGGCGTCAATTATGTTTGGCACTGTTTATATGGGCGAGCATTATATTTTTGATGTTTTATTGGGAGCAGTTTATGCTTTTATAGCTTATTATCTGTCTAAGCCTATGACATCCTGGATACAGAGATCGTACCGATATTTTCGCAAGAAAGTTCCAAAAATTTATTTAAAAAGGGTATAATTGAACTAAATGGATGACTGTGTTTTTTGCAAAATAATTGCTGGTGATTTACCGGCTGCTAAATTTTATGAGGATGACAGCGTGCTAGGCTTTGTAACTATAGAGTCTATAAACGAAGGGCATTGTTTGGTTATTCCTAAGCAACACGTTGATAGAATTTATGACCTAGACAAAGAGCTTTACACTGAGGTAATGGAAGTTGGTCGTAGAGTGGCTATGGCTGTTCAAAAAGCCTTTAACCCAGCTAGGGTTGGATTGGCAGTTTCTGGCTGGGAGGTTCCTCATGCGCATCTTCATATTGTGCCGATGGACGAAGCTACGGACGTAGGATCCAAGAAGCTTTGGGAAAGTAGGGGGATAAACTTTTCTTCCGAAGAACGTGATGAACAAGCTTTGGTTATAAAAGGTCAAATGCAGTAATGTTAAAGCGAATTACGAAAGGTGAATTGGCTCAGGCTCAAGTCGGTTTGGTGGTTGCGATTTTTTTGCAAATTTTGGTCTGGCATATAAATCATGGTTTAACCAAGGTTCAGTTCTTTATTGTTTTGGCCGAGGTTGTAATGTTGATTGTAGTGTCATTTGGTGCCTCAGTTAGTACATTTCATACCAGGGCTTTGCATCAGTTTGCCTCGTTCGGAATATTGCTATTAATATCAGTAGCTAATGTGGCTTCTTTGGTAATAGTCATTAGTGATCTGATAAATGGCGGGTATCATGCTAATGGCAAGTCGCTTCTGGCAGCGACTTTGGCTATATTTTTAACTAATATTATTATATTTGCGCTTTGGTATTGGGAGATAGACAGTCCCGGGTTAACAAGGCGTCAGTGGACTGCTCGTGATAAGGATTTTCAGTTTACACAATATGACATAAAAGACGAGTATAAGGACTGGAAGCCAGAATTTTTTGACTATCTATATTTATCTATGACTAATGCGGTTAATTTTGCATCAGCTGATGTAAAACCTGTAACCAAAACTGCCAAAATGCTGATGGGTGTCCAGGCCATGATATCGGTATTTACCCTAGCTCTAGTATTGGCCAAATCAGTGTCAATATTAGGCTAATCGGTGGGGTGATTATAGCGTTAATGGTAAAAATATACCTAAAATGGCTATTTTAAGTTACAATAAGCGTAATGATTAGCTATTACTATAGTAACGCTCGTTCGCGTAGATTAGAATTGGTTGACAAGCCCAAAACAGGAGTTTGGTGCCACTGTGTAGAACCTCTGAAAGATGAACTGAAGCAGATTGCCGATGAATTTAGTCTGGATATTGATTTGCTACATGACGCTGTGGATATCTATGAGGCGCCCCGAGTAGAAGTCAATGAAGGCTCCGTTTATGTGTTTACGCGCTATTGTAACCCGGCTGGACGTGACATTGCTACAGAGCCACTATTAATAATATATACGCCGACAGGGATTGTTACTATCATGCGCAAAAATCATGATGTCTTAGATCAGCTAATTGATGGTTTGATGGAAGTGCTCACAACTCAGAAAACTAAACTATTTTTACACATGATAGAACAGGTAAATCGTTCATATCGTATGCAACTTAATAAAACAAGCAAACGTATTTTTCAGATTAGGTCTAAGTTGCATAAAAATGAAATTAGTAACTATGAATTTGTAAATTTCATTGACTTAGAAGAAGATTTGAACGAATTCTTAACTGCTTTACAACCTCAATCTGCAGTATTGGTTAGTCTGAGGACGGGTCGTTATATGAAGTTATACGACGAGGATAAAGACTTAATTGAGGATTTGTCGCTAGGTACAACTGAGTTGATTGAGTTAACGAAGTCACGTTTAAGGACAGTTGTTAATATTCGTCAGGCTTATGATTCAATTGCTACCAATAACCTAAACAAAATATTCAAGTTACTAACTTCTATTGGTATCTTCATGACAGTGCCGATGATTTTGGGCGGTTTATGGGGTATGAATGTAGCCGTACCGCTGTCACATAATAAATTTGCTTTCTTATATATTATCGCAATATCTTTTATAATAACTTTCGCTACAATTTATTTTTTCAGAAAAAAACGCTGGCTATAGTCGTGTTATTTCAATAAACTACAAGGCTTAGTAAAAAAGAAAATACAATTATACCTAATGCACAAACTAATGTTTGCGTGGTGAGTTAAATCACATTTATCACTTGGTTATTTGATAAGATTAGGTTAGGAAGTGTGAGGCTTCCACCCAAACCCCGGTATCCCGGGGTTCTATGTTTGGCAAGACCTGCATATACCCTGGACTTCTAGGTTGTGGTCACTGACTATGTAGTTATTATTCTTGGCTAGCTCATTAATGATTTTTTTTAATTCTGTTGTTTCATTAATTATATTAACTTTTTTACATTTTGTGCACATAATGTGGTGATGGTGTCCATGGAAATCGTCGCTTAGTTCCAGTTTATATTTCCATCCCTGGTAGACGCGTTTTATGATACCTGCTGACTCTAGGTTTTTGATAGATCTGTATACTGTAGATCTATCTGCGAATACCTTGCAATCATAGACTAACTGATTGACTGAATAGGGTTGATGACCATTATTTTTTAATAAATTAAATATAGTTAGTCTAGGTTTAGTATTACTGAGTCCAGCTTTTTTTAATTTAGTCAAATATAAATCCATTTATCTTAATATTATATAAAATTGCGACTTTTTTGCAAAAAGTATAAATGATAAATTAATATTTAAAGTATATGACTATATTGCTTGCAATCATTAGTGCTTTGGCCGCTCAGGTGGGTGGTATGCTAGCTATCAAAAAGCGTCATAATCTAAATAAGACTTTAGGTTTTACAGCGGGTATTTTGATAGGTTTAGTTGCTTTTGATCTATTGCCAGAAATATACGAGGGCGTAGAAGAAACTGGTCTAGATATAATTTGGCCGATGATAGCTTTAGTGATAGGGTTTTTGACCTTCCATATAGTAGAGAAATTTATTTTAATTCATCATTCTCACGAAGATAAGTATCCGGTTCATCATCATCCACACGTTGGTTTTATGAGTGCTATAGCGTTAATTGGCCACAGTTTTTTGGATGGACTTAGCATTGGCTTGGCTTTTCAAGTGAACAACGCTGTTGGTTTTGCGGTGGCTATAGCCGTTATTGGGCATAGGTTTGTTGACGGATTTAACAGTATAAACGTCATGCTTCTAAATAAAAATAGCATATCTCAGGCTCGCAAAATACTACTAATTGTAGCTGTAGCGCCAATTTTGGGTGCTTTATGTGCGCTTTTGTTTTCTGTGCCTGAAAAAGTTTTAGTTATTTACCTAGGATTTTTTGCTGGATTTATGATTTATATCGGTGCTGCAGATATTCTGCCTGAGGCTCACCGCAGGAATTCGTCTAAGGGCGTTATTCTATTGACCGTTTTAGGTACACTAACTATGTTGGTGATTACCAAAATTGCCGGGCATTAGTCTGTTATACTGTAAAATATGGAAATAGCATTAGTAGTTTTAGGGCTGGTTAACTTACTGTTGATTTTTTTGTTTATAAAGTCGCAGTCTAAGCCCAAGGACGACCAGTCAGCACTACTGATAAAACAGGATCTGGATAATCTGACGGATAACATTAACAAGCTAAAAGACGGCTTAGGTCAGCAAATAAATGAACGTCTAGACAAAAATAATGAGTTAATGCAAAAATCTGTTTTGGCACAGTTTAAAGAGTCATCCAAATTAGTAGCTAATGTAACCGAGCGTTTAACTAAGCTGGACGAGACTAACAAGAGAGTGGTAAATGTGGCCGATGAGCTAAAAACACTTCAAAATGTCTTGCAAAATCCTAAGCAGAGAGGTGTACTGGGCGAATTCTATTTGGAGCAGATTTTACAAAATTTACTACCTCCTAGTTCTTATAGTCTGCAACACAAAATTAGTGAAGGTAATATTGTAGATGCTGTTATTCATCTTGACGGCAAGGTTCTGCCAATAGACAGTAAATTTAGTTTAGAAAATTATAATCGGCTGATAGATGCCAAAGATGGCGAACGTGTAGCTTATGAAAAAGCATTTAAAGATGATCTAAAAAAACGGATTGATGAGACATCTAAATATATACAGACTCGGAAGGGTACAATGGATCAGGCTTTGATGTTTATTCCGAGTGAGGCAATCTATTATGATCTGTTGGCTAATAAAGTGGGAGCTAGTGGGGTGTCGGGCCGTGATCTGATGCAGTATGCAGCCGTAGACAAACACGTAGTAATTGTTGGACCAAGCACGCTTTCTGCCATGTTGCAGGTGATAGTCCAAGGTATAAAAAGTCTAGAGATCCAAAAGGACACCGAACTAATCCGTAAAAACATAGAACAACTACAAAAGCACTTGTTGGCTTATAACGCTTATTTTGGCAAGGTTGGCAATAGTCTTAGCGCAACGGTTAATCACTTCAATAATGCGTCTAAAGAGTTAGGTAAAATTGACAAAGATATTGTAAAGATTGGTGGCGGTGATATGGTTTTGGAGTTAGAAGAAGTCGCTCGGCCTCAAACCGACTAAAAATTATAAGAACAAAAACGGCGAATTAATTGTATACTTTAAGGATTTGACATATTATGGTATAATATGTTTATGGTGATACAGAAAAGACAAACTGAAACTGAATATGAAAAATATGTGCTAATTAGTGACCTACATGGTCGTTATGAGCATTTAAAAAGGGTTTATGACAGGTATAACAGTCTTTTTAGCGGAAACGTTGGTTTTGTCCATGCTGGTGATGCTATAGATTCGCTTTATCCACACAATAATAGTAAAAAAACTATTCAGACTCTTTTGGATATTGGGGCGGTGTGCTTATACGGCAACCATGAATGGGTAGAACAGGTGATTGTTAACCAAACCAATGACGACATTAAATCCTTCATGATTAATCAGGTTTGGAAACATCACCAAAGGAGGCTTTATACTAGTTATGGCATAGACAATCCTACTAATGAAGAAGAGCAAATAAAAGCGTTTGATCGTCTGCAGGATGAGATAAAAAGTGTTGGTCATGATAAGTATTTTACTGAGCTAAAGACTTATTTTGAGCCAAGTGGCCTGGGATTTATAGCGGTTCATGCTGGACTTTATACTGATCAAAATTGGTATGGTATCGGTGGTCAGAGAGAATATCTGGAAAGTGTTACTGCTACGAATGATGATTATGAACCACCTCAGATTTGTAGCTTTGAGCTGGCTAACCTAAAAGTTAGGATTCCTGATGATATCAGTGACAAGACTTTAATTTCTGGTCACGACCACTACCCCTATAAGAGGACCGAAGTCACTGATAATTTCGGGCGCTTTGTTAGCGGAAGAGTTTCTTTAGGTAGCGACCCGAACCCTGATGGACCAATATATGCCTGGGAGAGCTGGAGTAATAAAATAGTAGAGATTTATAAGTGATTAAAATAATGTTAAAATCAAGTTTATGAGTAAAAAATCTAAAAAAGATGATCTGGATATTGAAAATAATAGAAATTTGTTGATAAAAAACCGCGAAGAAGTGGCACGGGCTTTAGAAATATTATTTGCGTCGGGCTATATAAGTCGCCGACGGCTATACCTAGAGAACTTTATTAGGGGCATGCTTTTTACCATGGGTGGTATTATCGGCGCTACAATAGCGGTTGGATTACTACTCTGGGTATTGTCGCTATTTGATAATATTCCATTAATTGGTCCACTGATAGAAAAATTTACAGACCAAGTCCAGAGTTATAAGAACTAAAGTTTTTTATCTAAAGTTGGTAAAAGATAGTGGGAAGTTAAAGTCGGCTTCCTTTAGAAGTTGCATAACTGCCTGAAGTTCATCTTTTTTGGGCGATGAAACGCGAATCTCTTCGCCCTGAATTTGAGGTTTGACCTTGGGGTATTTATCGCGGATAAGCGAATTAACTTTTTTGGCATTGTCACTAGAGATGCCTTTTTTGAATGTAACTTCCTGGGTAGTCTTGAGGTTGCTAACTACGGGTTCTTTGGACATGTCTAAAACTTTTTGGCTAATACTACGAGTAGCTAGTTTTTTGCGAATAATATCCAGAATTGCGTCAATATGATAATCACTATCGCCAGTGATTTTCAGTCCTGCTTTGTCATTATTTAGCCATTCTAACTTGGCAGATGTACCTTTGAAATCATAGCGATTATCTATTTCGCGACAAGACTGGTCAAAAACATTATTCATTTCAGCCTTGTCGTAATCGCTAACTATATCAAAAGAAAATTGTGCCATAACTGATTATAATTATAGCATTATCTGGTACAATTTAAGTAATGGACGAAGAAATTATAAATAGCCTAAAGGCTCGGGCCGGTGCGGGCGATAGGGCGGTTATGAAGAGCGCCGAGCTTAGGGGTCTTACCGATGAGCTAAAATTACTACCAAATGACCAAAAGAGAGACTATGGTAGAAAATTAAACGAGTTACGTGCTGAGCTTGTGAGTTTGTTGGATGATGCCAATGATGTAATTATCCAAAAATCGCCTATAGACGTAACTAGTCCTTGGGATATTAATACCAGTTTGTCTAATAAGCCAGATATTTTTAGAGCTAATGAAGGTTCTATTCATCCGCTTAACCAAGAGATTAATAGTATTATAGATATTTTTGTGCGGATGGGCTTTGATGTTCGCGAATCTCGGCAGATTGATAGTGACTATAATATGTTTACAGCGCTTAATTTTCCGGAAGGACATCCAGCTCGCGATGATTTTGATACTTTTATAACAGATGATGGCCTGGTTGCTCCAGCTCACACTAGTACTATGCAAAACCGAATACTCAGTGAAGGCAAAAAACTCTTAGATGAGGACCAGGCGATTGCTTGTATTATTCCTGGCAGGGTGTTTCGTAATGAAGACTTGGATGCTACGCATGAGCATACTTTTCATCAGATTGAAGGGCTGTATGTTGATAAGGGTGTTACAGTTGGCGCCTTAATTGCTACGTTAAAGGCTTTTATAAAGGAATACTTTGGAGATGAACTAGCGGTGAAGATGCAGCCATTTTATTTTCCATTTACCGAACCTAGTTTTGAGTTGGCTGTAGAACGACCGCTTGCTCTGCGCAAAGACAATAGCGAAGAACAGAAATGGTTAGAACTGCTGGGTTGTGGCATGATCCACCCGAATGTATTAACCGAAGCCGGGGTGGATCCAGAAGTTTATAGCGGATTTGCTTGGGGTATGGGCGTGGAGCGTATGGTGATGATGAAAAATAATATAGAAGACATTAGACATTTTAATAGTGGTAAGCTTAATTTTTTGAGGCAGTTTTAATATGAAAAATGCAATTTTGCTACATGGTTGGGTTACGCTAGACGAGTTTGGTGATGTCGACCGCCCGACACCTAGTAATTCTCATTGGATACCTTGGCTAAGCAAGCAGTTGATGCTTCGTGATGTTCATACTGTAGCTGTGGAAATGCCAAAGGCTGACTTGCCAGTTTACGAAGACTGGAAGCATGAATTTGAGCGTTATGATGTAACGCCCGAGACAATTTTAGTTGGACACAGCTGTGGTGCCGGGTTTTTGGCCAGATATCTAAGTGAAAAACCCGAAGTTATGGCTAGTACGCTTGTACTGGTAGCGCCGTCGTTGGGGTTGAGCTGGGATGATCGATCTTTCTTTAACTTTGAATTCAGCGGCACTATGGTTAATAGAGTAGACAATATAGTGATTATTTATGCAGAGGACGATAGGCAGTATATCCAGGAAGCCGTAAAAATTTATGCTCAAAAGTTACCAACTGCTAAGTTGGTAACTCTAAAAACCGGTGGACATTTAACGTATAAAGAAATGGGTAAGACTGATTTTCCAGAACTTCTTGATGCAATAGTGGGGCAGGAAAGGTAATAAATATGAAAATTAGCTTAAATTCGGTTAAAGAGTACGTCGGCTCCGATATAATTGGCGATGTTGACGAGTTATTGCACAAAATCGGTACTAAATTAGGAGCTGTAGAATCTGTAGAAGATTATGCTAATCGGTATGCTGATATAAAGGTTGCTAGGGTGGTGGACTGCCAAAAGCACCCTAATGCTGACAAATTGTCTGTCTGTCAGATTGATGCCGGTACGGGAGAGAATATCCAGGTTGTTTGTGGTGCCCCAAATGTCCGCACAGGATTATTAGTTGCATGGATCCCGCCGGGGGCGACCGTGCCAGCAACTTATGATAAAGATCCTTTTGTTCTGGAGGCCAGAGAACTGAGAGGCGTAGTCAGTAATGGTATGTTAGCGAGCGCTAATGAACTTGGTATAGGTGATGATCATGATGGGATTTTGGAAATTGAAGAGGATGTTCAGCCAGGTATCGACTTTGTAGAGCTATATGGACTGAATGATGTGATTATAGAACTGGAAAATAAAATGTTTACCCACAGGCCTGATTGTTTTGGTGCTATGGGCGTGGCTCGCGAGTTTGCGGGTATTTATAACCACAATTTTGAAACACCCGATTGGTACCAAAAAATACCAAAGATTTTTCTTAAATCATCAGAGTCTCAGGACTTTAATAACTTGAAACTAGAAGCCAAAAACGAGGTCTCAGAACTAGTGCCTAGGTTTATGGCGGTGGCTATGAATGGTGTTAACGTTGCGCCTAGTCCATTGCGCGTCCAGGCATTATTGACTAGGGTGGGTATAAAACCAATAAATAATATCGTAGACATAACCAATCATTTGTCATATCTGACTGGGCAACCACTGCATGCTTATGACTATGACAAAGTTAAGGCACTTAGTGGAGGTCAGGCTACTTTAGTTGTCCGTCGGGCGATTTCTGGCGATAAACTAAGACTCTTGAACGGCAAGGAAATAGAACCAGCAGAAGGTACGATTCTGATTACGACTGACAAAGAGCCTGTCGCTATTGCTGGCGTAATGGGTGGGACGAGTACTGAAGTTGATGAAAACACCAAGAATATTATTATTGAGTGTGCAAACTTTGATATGTACTCTATCAGGCGAGCTAGCATGATACATGGACTGTTTACCGATGCGGTAACAAGATTTACTAAAGGTCAATCACCCCTGCAGAATGATCGCGTGATTGTAAAAATGATGGAAGATACTAAGCAAGTAGCTGGAGGAAGTCAGGCCAGTAATATTATTGATTTGCGCAGTTTTGACGAGCAAATATATTTGGACCAATCAGTGTACAGACCTGTTGTAGTGACTACAGAGTTTATTAATAGTCGCCTAGGCTTGGAGCTGACAAGTGAAGAAATAAAAACTTTGTTAAGGAATGTAGGGTTTGCATGCCTGGAAGAGGGCGACTTAGGTGAGATTGAATTCTGTGCGCCATTTTGGCGGACTGATATTGCTATAAAAGAGGATATCTTGGAAGAAGTGGGCCGTTTATATGGCTACGATAGATTGCCGTACAGTTTGCCTAAAAAAGATGTTAATCCAGCTGAAGTTGATACTTATTTAACGTTAAAACAAGAGCTAAGAGAAATGCTCGCAGCTTTTGGTGCTAATGAATTACTAACCTATAGTTTTGTTCATGGAGATTTGCTAAAATCAGCCAACCAAGACGAGGCACAGGCTTACAAAATAACCAATGCGCTTAGCCCGAGCCTGCAATATTATCGATTAAGCCTAACCCCTAGTTTGCTGAGTAATGTTCATCAGAATATTAAGCTAGGATATGATAGATTTGCTTTATTTGAACTTAATAAAGTTCATAGGAAGATTGGTAATGATGGCCAGATTCCTGACGAGCAGAATAGTTTAGCGCTAGTCTTTGCCAGTAAACAGGGCGAAGTTGGTTATTATCAAGCTCGGACATTTTTGGACGAATTGGCCAAAAAATATGGCTTAAAGTTACAGTATCAAGCTATATCAGAGGATTTAACTGATTCAAAATACGGTCCGTTTGATCAGAATAGGTCGGCGTTGGTTAGTGTGGATGGACAGACTTTAGGTATTATTGGTGAATTTAGCCCCAATATCACAAAAAAACTTAAATTACCTAAGGCCTGTGCTGGTTTTGAAATTGACCTAGCCGTTTTAGTAAAGGCTATTCAGAATTCCGATGTAGAATATCGTCCAATATCGCGATACCCATCGGTTACGCAAGATGTATGTTTTGAATTAGATAAGGGTAAGACTTATGGTCAAATAAACTTAGCTATAGATGAAGCTATCGGACAAGCTTCGCCAGAAGATATTAGTGTCAACTACCAGCTAATTGATGCTTATGGTGATGACAAAATTGGTGACAAAAAACGTCTGACATTTAGGATGGTTTTTAATTGCACAGACCATACTCTAACTGAAGACATAGTTAATAAAATCACTGGTGAAATAGCCGAGTTAGTTAGCCGGTCTGTTCAAGCAAAACGTATATGAGAAAATTTATAACTAGTTTAGTTCTGTCACTAGGACTAATTGGGCTATTTGCAGGATCGTCTGCTCAGCCAGCTTATGCTTCAGTCCAAGATTTTACGATAACTAACTTCCAGGCTGACTATACACTAGACAAATCAGTACCAGGTGGCGGTTTGTATACCAAAGAGACTATTGAAGTTAACTTTACCGATAACAATCACGGTATTTTCCGGTCTTTGCCTAAAAAATATCAAGGCCTAGATACCAGGCTAAAGATAAAATCCGTTATGCGCGACGGCACTAAAGAAGACTACACGACTAGCACTCAGAACGACAATATGGTGCTAAAGATTGGTCATCAAGACCGCACTATAACTGGTGTTCATAAGTATGAAATAGAGTATTCGCAGGAGAGAGTGATTAACTTTGTTGGCGACAAAGCGGAGTTTTATTGGGATGTTAACGGCACACAGTGGCAACAGCACTTTGACCAAGTTGGTGCCACTGTCAGGCTAAAGGATAATATTATGTCGTCTGGCAAAGATTTGGTTTGTTATACTGGCGCGCAGGGTCAGCGCGGCCAGAGCTGTATGGCTTCTTCGCGCCCTGGCGAGGCTAGTTTTTCTACCGTTGGTCAGCTAACACCAGGGCAGAATATGACTATTGTAGTACCCTTGGACGATGGGCAATTTACACCAGCCGTTATTGGCCGCTACGAAAAGCTAAAACAAAACCCAACGGCTGCTGGGATAATCTATTTTTTGCCGTCTATATTGGTTATGCTAGCGACCTTTGGCCTTTGGCTTAAATACGGCAAAGATTATAGATCCAGAGGTGTTATTGTGCCAGAATATGAACCACCAAAGGGTTTAACTCCAGCTGAAGTTGGCATGCTTGACGACTACAATATTGACGGCCGAGATCTGTCGGCTACTTTGATTGATTTGGCTGTTAGAGGTTATATAAAGATTTACGAAGACGTTAAGAAATATTGGTTTATAACATCTCGGTCATATAGTTTAGAGCTAGTAAAGAACGACATGGCTGGCCTAAAAGATTTTGAACAAACAATCCTAAAGGCTGTTTTTGGCGATGCGCTAGGTGTGGGTGAAATCGTAAAAGTTAATGACCTGAGCAAGACTAACACGGACCTTTATGAAGATATCAAAACTACGAAGGACCAGCTAAAGGCTCATGTGATGGGCTCTGGTGGGCTGATTGAAAGCAAGGGGTATAACTTTGCCATTATTGTTGGCATTGTTCTAGCTATAGCTCCCATGATTCCCCTGTCTATTATGGGCTCAGACCCAACAGCATATGTAATGAATATGGTAGTGGTGGTAATTTTTTGGTGGGTTTTTGTCCGGCATGCTATGAGACGTAGGTCGCCGACTGGCCAGGCGATCAATGATCAAATAAAAGGCCTAAAGTTGTATATGAACACTGCCGAGAAAGACCGCCTAAAGATGCTGCAGAGTACCGACCGGCCGTATGCTGAGCCTTCTAAGACAGTAGAGCTGTTTGAAAAACTGTTACCCTATGCAGTAGCTTTGGGTGTAGAGAAGACCTGGGCCAAGCAGTTTGACGGCGTGCTAACAGATAGCCCAAAATGGGCCGAATCTAATGTGGCTGCCTTTTCAGGGGTTGCCTTGGCTAGTAGTTTGGGTTCTATCACTACTAATTTTAGTAGTAGTTTTGAGTCTGGTGGCGGTGTCTCTGGCAGTAGCTCGGGCGGTTCGTCCGGAGGTGGCGGTGGCGGTGGTGGAGGCGGTGGCTGGTAGCCTCGCTCATACATATTTGCACTGGACAAGCACTGGGTTTTTGGGCTAGAATATTTGTAGCAAATAAGTGAGGAGTTTTAATGTCTACGAGATCGCATACTCAGCGTATTATTATTTTGACTATCGTCGGGGTATTCTTTTTAACATCAGTAGCGTTTACTGGTTTTGTTATTTGGGATAACAGTAAAAATAATTCAGCCACAGCTGATATAACTAGCCAGTTGCAGCAGCAACAGCAAGAACAACAAACTAATAAGGAGACTAACGAAAATATGTTACAAGGTACAAAATTAGCAAACTTTACGCCGATTGATAAAGTTACAGAATTACAAAAGATTGACTTGCAGGAGGGTACTGGTGAGGTTGTTCAGCCAGGTGCTACAGTTACGGCTCATTACACTGGTGCTCTAGCTAAAGATGGTACGATATTTCAAAGTTCACTAGACGCAGGCAACCCGATTCCTTTTAGTCTTGATGGTGTTATTAAGGGTTGGACAGATGGTGTGCCAGGCATGAAAGTTGGCGGCAAAAGACGCCTGATTATCCCAGCCGAGATGGCCTATGGTTCACAATCACCGTCAGCCGATATTCCAGCCAATTCAGACTTGGTGTTTGATATAGAGATTATAAAGTTAGGCGAGTAAAATACGCTAAATATAGCGTAAAACACAACATATAGCGTATTGACCATTGCCGTAAGCGCTATATATAATAAGACTAGAAAAATGATAATTTAATAAAAAGGACAAAACAATGCCAAAAAACATCACTATTTTTACAACTAATACCTGTGCTTATTGCGGTATGGTCAAAAAGTACTTAGGGTCTAAGGGTATGGAGTATGAGGAAGTTAACTTGGACAGTGATCCTCATCGTCAAAAAGAAGCTTTTGAACTAAGTGGTCAACTAACTGTGCCAATAACTGTAGTAACTAAGCAAGACGACTCCAAAGAAGTAGTAGTGGGTTACAATCTTTCTAAACTAGCTCCGGCGATAGCCTAAGGTTATAAAAGTATATGTCTAAATCTGAAATAATTTTATACGGAGCAGACTGGTGCCCGGGCTGTCGTGCACTAAAGGAAAAACTAGACCAAAAGGGCATAGAGTATATTTATAAAGATGTAGATGACCCAGAGATTGGCAAGGAACACGAGGCTCTAGCTGGGGATAATATTCCGGCTGGTAAAAAAGGTATTCCTACTTTAAAGGTTGGCGACGGTGCTGTGCAGGTTTATCCAGATGATGAGTGGTTAAGTGCTCATATACCAGAATTTGCAGCTACTGGTTCTGCTACGAATGACGAGGTTTATGATGTGCTGATGATTGGCGCAGGGCCGGCATCATTATCGGCAGCGATTTATACGACGCGCGAAGATCTAAATACTGTACTGTATGAGAAGGGCGTAGTCGGCGGTCTGGCTAGTACAACTGATTGGGTAGATAATTATCCTGGCTTTCCTGATGGCATTGCAGGACTAGAGTTGGGTGAGAATTTACGTAAGCAAGCTGAACGATTTGGCGCCAAGATAGAACTGGGTGAGGTGACTGGTTTAGCTAGTGAGGGTTTAGAAGTTGCTGTAACAACAACTGACGGTGTGCGTAGAGCCAGGGCTGTATTGATCGCCACAGGCAGTGATTATAGGCGTTTAGGTATCCCTGGTGAAAATGAGTTTTATGCCCGAGGTGTGCATTTTTGTGCTACTTGTGACGGTGCGTTTTATCGTGACAAGAGGTTAGTAGTGGTTGGCGGTGGTAATTCGGCAGTTCAGGAAGCGATGTTTTTGACTAAATTTGCCAGTCATATTGATATGCTGGTTAGGGCCGATAAGCTTAGGGCGTCAGAAGTACTGCAGAAAGAACTAGAAAAATATAAAGACAAAATTACTGTTCATTTTAATACATCACCCAAAGAAATAGTTGGCGATGGGCAAAAATTAACTGGCGTAAAAGTGATCAAAGATGGCACCGAGGATATTGTAGAGACGGACGGTGTGTTTATATTTATCGGACTTTTGCCGAATACTGGATTTTTGAAAAATTCAAATATTGATCTAGATGAGATTGGTATGATTAAAACAGATGATAATCTGATGACTAATATGCCGGGCGTATTTTGCGCCGGTGATGTACGCAGTGGTGCCACTATGCAGATTGCTAGTGCTGTTGGCGAAGGTGCTGAGGCGGCTCTTAGGATTCGAGAATACATAGACTCTGTTAAGTAAATATAAATTGGCCCATACTCATTTCAGCTCCTCAGAACACTTTTCTCTAAATACTGCCGCTGGCAGTATTTAATCAGAGCGTTCGGCTGAAATCCTCAGGCACAACTTCGGATTTCACAGTCTTCAGAGTTGAAATGAGTATGAACTATTGTTTTTGGTGGAATTTAGTTTGGCTGAAATATTTCAGGATAATCAGTCTCTAGGTATTGAATCCCTAATATTTTGACGATAAAAGCCAGGGAATAATTATTAATTGGGTAAACACCAAGCTCTAGACCCATAAAATGTCCAATAGCAATATGGATTGGGAATAATAAAGACATTTTATTAAAAGCTAATATTTCGGCGCCAGCCGACCGGGCAATAAAGGGCGAGATCATAAAATTCCATTTGCTGGCGATGAAGCCTGTTTTGACTTCTATATTTGCATTTTTAATCTTTTTTATTACTGATAGTTTAAAAGATATGATACTATGAATATTTTTGATACCATTTTGATTAATGTAATCAATTAGTAAATCAGTGCATTTTTTAGTTTTTAACTCAATAATCAGAGGAGTTTTGCCGGTAATTTTTATAGCTTCATCTAGAGTTATAATTGGGTCATCGCAGAACCTGGTTTTGGCTTTGGCTTGAGCCAGAGTTAGCTTGCTGATTTTGGCGTCTATAGAATAAATGCGCATTAGTGAATTGTCATGATGGAGCACCAACTGGTTGTCTTTGGTGGCATGGATATCACACTCAATAAAATCGGCTTTGTGTTTTATGGCATGAAGCAAACTAGCCTTGGTATTTTCGGTCACAGTAAATCTAGCTCCACGATGCGCAACAATTTTCATAACTGCTATAATTATATTATAAAAGCTAAAAGAGAGGTAAAAGATATGGCAGATTTTAATAAGATTCTGGATGCTGGCGATGTGGATGCTGGCGTGATTAATACAGTGATTGAGATACCAAAGTGGTCTACACTAAAGATAGAATGGAACCGAGAACTAGCTTGTTTTGAGCTGGACCGAGTAGAGCCAAGTATTTTTGCTAAGCCAGTGAATTATGGATTTATCCCCCAAACTTTAGATGAAGACGGTGATGAGCTGGATACTTTGGTATTAACCAATGATCCGATTCCGACAGGTGTTTATCTGAAGGCTAAAGTAATTGGAGTTTTGAAGTTTGAAGATGACGGTGAGATTGACGATAAAGTTATCTGCGTGCCGGCCGATGATCGTAATACCGATAATGCGATTGGCTCGCTTGACGATTTGCACCCACGGTTCCGTCAAAAAATTGAACACCACTTTAGTCATTACAAAGATCTAAAAAAACCTGGTAGTACTAAAGTGCTTGGCTGGGGCGATGCCGAGGAAGCTAAGTCTATAATCAAGGAATGTATTGCTAGATACGCTAAATAAAACTTGAACAACACTGGTAAAATAAGTTATGCTTATGGTTAAGGATAGTAAGCTTAATTTAAGGAGAATAACCAGTGAAGACAAGGGTGGCAATAAATGGCTTTGGCCGAATCGGTCGCGTAGCCTACAGGATAGCATCAGAACGTAGCGATATAGAAGTAGTGGCGCTAAATGACTTAACGGATACTCGGACATTAGCTCACTTACTGCAATATGACAGTAGTTATGGTGAGTTTGAGAAGGACGTAACTTATGATGATAAAAATATTATAGTTGCTGGTCATAAAATACCAGTCTACGCAGAGAAAGACCCGTCAGCTTTGCCATGGGGTGACTTAAAAGTAGATGTTGTAATAGAATCAACAGGTAGGTTTACTGACTATGAGGGTGCGTCAGCGCATATAAAGGCTGGTGCCAAAAAAGTCGTCATCAGTGGTCCAAGCAAGAGTGAAGAAGTTAAGACTATTGTACTGGGCGCCAATGAAGAAGAGCTAAAAGAAGCTGGTGATATTATTAGTAATGCTAGTTGCACAACTAATAGTGCGGCCGCTGTGATGGATATTATGGATAGAACTTTTGGCGTAGATAAGGCAATGCTTACCACTGTTCATAGCTACACCGCTAGTCAGGTTTTGCAAGACGGCCCGAGCAAAGATTTGCGCGAAGCTAGGGGGGCTGCTCAGAATATTGTGCCGACTTCTACTGGTGCGGCAATTGCTGTGGCGTTAACGGTGCCAAGTGTAAAAGGCAAGTTTGACGGTCTGAGTGTTCGTGTTCCGAGCCCTGTTGTGTCGCTTAGTGATATAACTTTTGTGCTAAAGCGCGACACTACAATTGATGAAATTAACGATACTTTCAAGAAAGTGGCTAAAGATCCGTTTTATCAGGGGATTTTGGCAGTTAGCGACAC
>CAZSRV010000012.1:0-28839 GCA_964609815.1 uncultured Candidatus Saccharibacteria bacterium
TAAAAAAACACTTGAATGTGGGGCATGGTGGGTAGTAAACTGCTGTTAGTGGGTAGGCGTGGTAAGGCAAAATAGCTTACCTGCCGAGTAAAAAAATAAAAACCACTAGCAAATTAAATAAAACCACAATAATGGCTACAGTAGACTATTTTGAAAGGAGACTTGATGACAAGCGGCGGTTAACCATACCGACCGAGCTTAGAAACAAGTTTGCTGACGGAGTAGTTGTAACTCGTGGCTTCGGCAAGTACTTACACTTGTATCCCAAAGATATTTGGGATGGACAGGTAGAACCAAAACTAGCCGGCGATATCTTGGATGAGCGGATCGCTGATCTGAATGTTAAATTTCGTAGTGGTAAAGTAGAAGCCTCACTAGACGATAAGCAAGGGCGCATCACTCTAGAGACTCATCTACTGAACTACGCCGAGATTAACAAAGAAGTCGTTGCGGTTGGTGTTGGGCAGTACTGGCGGCTTATAGCCAAAGAGTTGGCTGAGTAACTGGTTGATTTGCGATATGTACTTTAAAAATTAGGGTAAGATCAAGGTACTTTTCTTTGCCTTTGGCTAAATAAGAAGTCAAAAGCAAGGTCAGCTATCTGGCAGTTAGTATGTGGGTCTAAAGGGATAACCACGAGATAAAACCCTCGCACCTTTCTCAAAAAAGGAAAAACACCTCCCAAAACTCCACCTCACACATAAGTCTCTAAAAACTTTATGGCTTTACGACAAATGCTCTTTATGCAAATAAAAAGCAGTCATAAAGCTACCAAGTCGTTGAATCTCAATGACTGACAATCAAAAACAAAAACATCAAAAAAACAAAAAACTAGCTGCTAGATAGGTGACCTTGTACAATGTATAAGAAGTAAAACAAAAACTAAAAACAAAAACAAAAATACATTGAAAAGAAGGTAACCTATGATTGATTCAGAAAATATTCATATACCAGTACTGCACAGTGAAGTTGAAGCGCTACTAAACCCTAGCCTCGGCCAGTCATATTTAGATTTGACGGCTGGTTACGGCGGGCATAGTATGACGATGCTGAATAGCGTAGGGTCTGAAGGACAGGTGACGTTAGTAGATAGAGATATAAATGCGATAAAGTATTTGACGCGTAAATTTGACGGTTGGCAGAATGTTAGCCTAATCCACAGTGATTTTAAAACGGCGAGCGCTAAACTAGTAGATGCAGGTAAAAAATATGATTTGATTCTGGCCGATCTAGGATTGTCGTCACCACACCTTGACAACCCCGACCGCGGTTTTTCGTTTATGAACGATGGTCCGCTGGATATGCGAATGGATCCTGACGGTCCAGTTACGGCAGCTGATATTCTGAATACTTACGAAGAAGAAAGCATAGCTGATATTTTGTACAATTATGCTGATATCCGTAACTCTAGATCGCTTGCAAAGCAGATTATTCAGCAGCGTCCATATTCTACGACGAAACAACTATATGCGGTTATACCAGGACCGGCGAAGTTCCGAAATAGCCTGGCAGCCAGGGTTTTTCAGGCGCTACGAATTGTAGTTAATGATGAACTAGGGCAATTGTCTGACAGTTTGGAACTATGGCTGAAGCTTCTGAATACTAATGGTAAGTTAGCGGTTATTACTTTTCATAGTATAGAAGACAGGATGGTCAAGAAGTTTATGAGCGAGCATGCATCAGCAGAGTATACCTCTGAGCTGAAACTTTTGACCAAAAAGCCAATTATGCCGTCCGAACAGGAAATAGTTCATAATCCGCGCGCTCGTAGTGCGAAATTGCGGGTTGCGCAGCGAAAATAAAAACAAAACAAAGAAAGGGGGAGACTAATGCCTATTCAAGTCAAAAGTAACTCCCGTGCCTACAAAGTACACGTAAAAGTGATTTGATAAAAATCCTTTTATTTAAATATTTTGTTTGGTAACCTCCCAATTTAAGGGCGCTTCTTTAGGGTAGTTTGGTCCCTAAAGGAGTTGCCTTGGGAGATAAGGCCAACCCTGGGGTAAACTTTGTTAAAACAAAAAGAAAGTAAAACAAATGACATATTCAAGTTCGCTAGCTATGAGCCGTCGGCGTTTTGCCACTAGGCATCAGAACGCTGTCAGTTTTAGCGAAAAAGCTAAGACAATTGGCCCAGTTAGTAATACAATTATTTTAGTCGTTTTATCTTGTTTACTTGGTCTGTTGTATCTGACTCAAGTAACTAAGACCAATGCTAATGGCTATAAACTGGACTCGCTTTCTAAGCAGTATTCTGAATTGCAGAAAGAGCATAGTGACCTAGAGCTATCAGCTGCTAGATTGCAATCACTAGATCGTGTAGCAGATAGTAATGCCAACAAAGGCTTGGTATCAGTTGCGCCGACTGCAGTTATTCAATAATAACCTAGGCTAAAAAAATGACAATGGGTGCAGGGACAAGAAGTAATTACAACTTTTTAGGTAATAGACGCATACAAACGGTCTATGCCATTGTTTTGATTGTCTTTGTGGTTTTTTTAGTTAGGTTATTTTATTTGCAGGTTCTGCGTCATGATTATTATGCTAAATCGGCAATGCAGACGCAGTTTAAAGAGTATCAAATCCCGGCCGAGCGGGGGATTATTATGGCCAAAGATGGTAATCAGGCAGTGCCAATTGTATTGAATGAATCAGTATTTACGGTTTTTGCTGATCCTAAATATATTAAAAATCCTGGCGAGGCGGCCCAAAAATTATCAGAAGCACTGGGGGGCGATAAAACAAAATACGAAGAGTTGATGAAAGCCGACACTCGTTATAGCGTAATAGCCAAAAAGGTTAACAAAGATATCGCTAGGAAAATAGACGACCTGAATATTAAAGGTTTAGGAACACGTGAAGAGACGCAGCGCGTTTATCCTCAGGGTAATTTAGCGGCTCAGTTACTAGGTTTTGTAGATGACGAAGGGCAGGGCAGATATGGAATAGAACAAGCTCTTAATGACCAATTAAAGGGTCAAAACGGTGAATTAAAAGCTATAACTGATGCTCAGGGCGTACCATTAGTGTCTAACGAAGATAATGTGTTAAAAGAAGCTAAAGACGGTCAGCGGATCACTATGACAATTGATATTCCGATGCAGAAACGTTTAGAAGATTTGTTAAAAGATCACCTAAAGGAGGTTAATTCACAGACTGGCAGCGTGATTGTGATGAATCCTAATAATGGCGAGATCAAGGCTATGGCAAATTATCCTAGTTATAATCCGGGTGAATTTTATAAAGTCGAAGATGCTCGGCTGTTTAATAACTTTGCTGTGTCAGAGCCGTTAGAAGTAGGATCGGTGATGAAAACTTTGACTGTAGCAGCCGGTCTAGATGATGGGGTTATTAGCGCTAATACTAGTTATTATGACCCGGGTTATTTTAAAGTAGATGACGCCACAATTAGGAACGTTGAGGAAGATGGCGGTGCAGCTACTAGAACAGTGCCTGATATTTTGCGGTATTCGTTAAATACTGGAGCTACTTGGGTATTAATGCAAATGGGTGGTGGCGAAATAAACCAGCAAGCCAGAGAAACTTGGCATAAATACATGACCGAGAACTATCACTTCGGCCAAAAAACTGGTATAGAACAAGGCTATGAAGCCGACGGTTATGTGCCTGATCCAAATGATGGCTATGGCCTAAACATTCAGTATGCTAACACTGCTTTTGGCCAGGGTCTGAATATTACGCCTTTGCAGATGTTGGCTGCTTTTTCGGCAACAGTAAATGGCGGGACATACTACAAGCCGCATTTGGTAGAGGATGATTCTAAGAATTTTGCGTTACGTCAGAATGTTGTTAGGCCGGAACTATCGCCGGTGTTGCGTGAGATGCATGAAAACGCGGTGGCCAAGAATTATACTTTCCTAAAACGTGATGATGGCTATAGAATCGGCGGTAAGACCGGCACGGCCGAAATCACTAAACCTGGTGGTGGTTATTATGATGATCGTTATAATGGCACATTTGTTGGTTATGTCGGTGGTGATCGCCCAGAATATGTTATTATGGTAACAATAATTGAGCCAAAAGTTGCCGGTTATGCTGGGCGATCAGCCGCCGCTCCACTTTTTGGCAAAACGGTAGATATGCTAATAGGAAATTACGCAATAAAAAGGACCAACTAGAATGATAAAAACAAACAAAATCACGCAATTTGCATCAGCCAAGTCTGTTCACCGGCGTAGCCGTTGGACTACTTGGCTTCTTGCACCCAATAGCTGTTTCTCCTGCGAGTGCTCCTTCGGCGTACTATCTGTACGCCTCTATCAGCTCCTCGGAGAGAACAACTACTGGGCACTAAGTGCAAAATGCGTGAAAGATGTACAGGAGATAGACTGATGCCTAACGGAGAAATTTTTACGATATCGTTCCAGTTTTATGAGCTACTGCGAGTAGTTGTGATGGCCTTCCTAGGCTTTGCGATTAGTATTATTATTACGCCTCTTTATACTAAGTTAGCTTTTGATGGCAAATGGTGGAAGAAGCCTCGTACAGCGGCGGTAACTGGCGAGCGTTCTAAAATGTTCTTAAAGCTACACAAAGCCAAACATGACCGCCATATACCAACTATGGCTGGGATTATATTTTTGGTCACAGTGGCGCTAATAACGGTGTTGTTTAACTTTAGCAGAGAAGAGACTTGGTTGCCGCTAGCGGCCTTTGTGGGCGCCGGTATGATCGGGTTGATTGACGATATAATTAATATTCGCGGCAGTGGTGGTGGAGTGGCTGGTTTGCCATCTAAGCTAAAGTTGCTACTAATTACTCTGGTGGCGTTGATTGGTGGCTGGTATTTCTTTGCTAAACTGGATGTAACGTCTATAAATGTGCCGTTTTATGGCGACCTGTCTATTGGCTGGCTAATAGTGCCATTATTTGTGGTGGCTGTAGTGGGGGCTGCTAATGCCGTTAATATTACAGATGGCCTAGATGGCCTGGCGGGTGGTTTGATGGCTATAGCATTCGCTAATTATGCGCTAATTGCTTTCTTGCAAGAGAGGTTCGGTGTAGCTGGTTTTTGTATGGCGATTGTTGGAGTACTGCTTAGTTACACTTGGTTTAATATCTATCCAGCACGGTTTTTTATGGGCGATGTTGGCTCGTTTGCTCTGGGTACAGCGCTTGGTGTAGTGGCTATGATTACTGATACGGTTTTAATTTTGCCGATAATTGCAGCTATACCAGTTATAGAGGCTGGTTCATCATTAATACAAATTTTGTCTAAGAAGTTACGTGGTGGGCGTAAAATATTTAAGATTGCACCAATTCATCATCATTTTGAGGCATCTGGCTGGCCAGAAACCAAAGTTACGATGCGTTTTTGGGTACTGGGCCATGTCTGCGGTTTTATCGGGTTGGTGATATTTCTGCTAGGGTCCTATCATGTTTAAAAAACAGCGAGGTAGGTCTGCTAGAATCTCGTCAAGGTCGCATCAGACTTCATCAGCGATTAGCTCAGACACTTTAGCTCGGCGCCATAAGCCAGACTATTTGTTAGTTGTTCTGGCGTTACTTTTATCAGTAATTGGCCTGATAGTGGTTTATTCTATTAGTCCGGCTCTGGCGGCCTCAGAGAACGTTAGCGAGAGTTATTTTGTGTCTAAACAGGCAATTTCTATCGGCCTGGGCCTAGTTGCTTTTGCGATATTTAGCTATTTACCGCTTAGACACCTAAAGTCTAGCCGTAAACTGTTAGTCATACTGAGTTTTGTTGCCATAATGGTAGTTTTTTTGTTTGGCGACGAGATCAATGGCGCTAAGCGTTGGGTTCAGATCGGCGGTTTATCATTCCAGGTGGCCGAGCTGATTAAATTTACGATTATAGTATGGGCTAGCGTTTTCTTTGTAGAGCGTATAACTAGAGGTGAAATGGATAATAGTAAAAAAACGCTTCGGCCACTGCTAATAGTACTGTTAATTATTGGTTTGTTTGTGGCCAAGTTGGAAAGTGACTTAGGCTCTACCGGTGTAATGGTAGCAATTTTGGCATCTATGGCTTTTGTGGCTGGCTTACCGATGAAAAAAATTGGCCTGGTGGTACTGATAGTGATTATTGGCACTGGGCTGGCGATTGCTACTTCATCGTATCGGCGTGACAGGGTATCAACCTTTCTAAATCCGACTCAGGACTGTCAGGATGCTGGTTATCAGGCTTGCCAGGCTTTAATAGCGGTCGGCAGCGGCGGTATCGTTGGTAAAGGCTTAGGAAATAGTGTTCAGGCCTATGGATACTTGCCAGAGGCTCAAAATGACTCTATATTCGCTATATATGCCGAGAAGTTTGGTTTCTTGGGTGCAGTGGTAGTAGTAGGGCTATATGTGGCTTTGTTTGGCCGCCTAAAACGGATCACCGAACGGACATCAGATCCTTTTAATCGGTTGTTTGTGGTCGGGGTGCTGGCTTGGCTGGCTACCCAAACGATGATTAATATTGGCGCCATGATTGGGCTATTTCCGCTAAAAGGCATAACTTTGCCGTTTATTAGTTATGGCGGTACCAGTATTTTGTTTGTTATGGCAGCTTTGGGTGTCGTGTCACAGATATCACGTTATACTGCTTTTGAGCCAATAAGAAATAGGGGGACGACCAATGACGATCGTACTATGCGGGAGCGGGTCAGGCGGCCATATTACGCCACTTCTGGCCGTCGCTAAACAGTTGCGCCGAGCTAGCCCTAAAACTAAGATTATTTATATTGGCGAAAAGGGCGGAAAGTATCATGATCTGACAGATAGTAATCTGTTTGATGAACGTTATTTTGTTAGTTCTGGTAAATTTCGGCGCTATCATGGTGAATCATGGTTTAGACGACTGTTTGATATAAAAACCAATGCCCAAAATACCCGAGATTTGATTAAGATTACTATCGGCATACTTCAGGGCGCTAAATTACTAAAGAAGCTTGGCGCCGACGTGGTTTTTCTAAAGGGTGGAAGTGTCTGCATCCCGATTGGTTTGGGTGCTAGTAGAGCAGGGGTGCCAGTTGTAACTCATGATTCTGATGCCTTGCCAGGGCTATCTAACCGTATAGGTGGTCGTAATGCTGTAATTCATACAACAGCTATGCCGGAGAAATATTATAATTATCCAAAGTCTAAAACTATTCAGGTTGGTTTACCAATAAATGATTCTTTTAGAAAATACTCGGCAGATGAAATTAGGTTTTTAAAGGAGAAGTGGCAGATACCGGCCAAAGCCAAAGTATTATTAATAACTGGTGGTAGCGGCGGCGCATTACGCTTAAATGCTTGGTGTCAAATGATGATTCTGTCTTTGCTGCAGAGACGATCTGATTTATATGTGTTCTTTGTAACTGGTAAGGGCAAGAACATAGAATTTGGTGATAATTCAGACAGGGTTAAGGTTACCGAGTTTACGCACGAAATGTATCATCTAAGTGCTATGGCTGACGTAGTTATTTCGCGCGCTGGAGCGACAACTTTAGCGGAATTTGCTGCTCAGTCCAAGGCTGTTGTAGTAGTGCCTAATCCTGATCTGACTGGTGGCCATCAGCTCAAAAATTCAGTAGTTTATGCCGACGCAGGAGCTTTGGTGTTGGTAAATGAGTCAGAGTTGTCCGATAATGACGTTGCGGCGTTAGAAATTGTAGTCTCAGAACTGTTAGATGATCAGCAAAAGCGTCATGACTTGGGCAATAATTTGCATCAGACTTTACCGAAAATTTCAGCTTCTGAGAAGATTGCTGAGATTTTGATGGACGTAGCCAAAAAGGAGCCAAAAGGTGTTTAAAAAACGCGGTAACAAATCCGACACTCCTCGGCGTAATCCTCAGCTAGATAACCCGCGTCAGAGTGCTTATCACTATAGTTCACGTCGGTCAGAGGATTATCGTAATATTGGGCGTCATGCAGATGATGACTCTCAGGTAGCTAAAAGGTTAGTAAAAGATAAGTTTTGGACGCCGGGTAATCTACCGGCGATCTTTGCCATACTGCTAATTGCTGGGGGTGTTTTTTATATGCTAACTCTTAGCACTAGTCCAAGTATTACCATAACTAATAGGTCGGAAAAAACCGAAGCAGTGGCTCAGAATATTCTAAAACCCCGCATACAGGAATTTTTAAATGGCAATATTTTGCATCGGTTCAAACCAACTTTTAATGAACCAAAAATCTCGGAGCAATTACAAGAGCTTATCCCAGAGGCCTCGGATATCCGAGTTCAAGTTAATTTGCTAAAACATAGCCCAGAAGTTATTGTTACGTTGCCAGAGCCCTCTTTGTTATTAACAGATGGTAATCAGCAATTTGTGATTGGTAGTGATGGTAAAATATTAGCCGATCTAAGCTCTGTGCATGGTAATATTGACGTTTCTGGATTACCAATTGTTCAGGATGAAACAGGGGTTAAGTTGGAAGTCGGTAAATCTGGTCTGACTAATCAGCAGGTTGCTTACATAACAGAGGTGATTAGACAGTTATCAGATAAGCACATTGATATTTCTAGTCTGATAATTACTGGCGGCGGCGCCGAACTTGATGTGCGTCTAGCTGGTTATAATTATGTCGTTAAGTTTAATTTCTTTGAGGATGCCAGGCAGAGTAGTGGAGTGCTGCTGTCTACCAAGAACTTCTTGGATAGCGAGGGTACGGTGCCATCAGAATATATTGATGTACGAGTCTCAGAACGAGCTTACGTTAGGTAACGTAAAATATATATCTCTTCCTCGCTCCTCTGCTTTAGTTCGTAAAATGTTCGCTTTTATAATTATAGATAAAACTAGTAAAAAACTATATTATCATGAAAAAGTAGGGGAATTGCAAATTTTATATATTTTGGCATAGAAAAGGGGGAATTGCAAAAAATATATATAACGTATGAAAAAGCGTGAAAATGCAAATACACATGTGGAAAACTTGTTAACTAGCTAGTATATACTTTTCGTGGTGCGGTCCTGAGCTCCGGATGTGGCTACTGAAGTGTATCGTCGTCATGCGGAGGTGCCGAAAAAGTAAATATTAGCTAGTTTGGGCCATTGCTCCCCTGTAGAAGATGTATTAGTTATCGTCTATAATTCACTATATAAAGTCGTAAAATATACATTGTGCGACGTTATGTCTATAAACAAATCAATGTCTATGACTAGTCCTCTGTCTGCTGATAATCCATGATATTTTGGCTACGTTACCGCGTAAACTCCATTACTATTGCCCTATCTGGCATTAACGCTTGTTTTGGCTATAATCTGCTGGCTTGAGCCCTAAATGCTATATTTTGACTAACTTACCTTGTTCGCTTTTTGTTTAGTAAAACCTAGGGATTTTATAGCTAGCACTACAGCAGTCATTTCTCTACAGGGGTCCAACAGAAGTGATCTTTAATCTTCGTTTTTGGGTAGCCGGTCAGCAATGATTATCCCTATATCTCCCGCCTCGCCAATATCTACTAAATCTTCGTGATTAATATGATAACTGCGCGTTTCTTCTTGGCCATCTCTGGAATATCCAAGGATTCGTATATGGCTTTTGGATTGATCTTGGTTATATAAAATAATCCTAGAATTGTCTTTGGTAGCGATATCAACGGCTTTTCCGTCGCTAAATAAAGTTATAAAGAAGTCACTGCCATTATCAAGTTCATCTTTGCTGGGATATTCATAGGCCAACTCTGTTTCATTTATTACCTGTGAGTATTGCTCAAGGCTATCTGGTAATTGCCTATTTCCGGGGTTGCTTTGTCGGCTGCGACAGAGAGAGACATCATCATAATAGCTGTAATAAAAATTGTCACTTCCATCATAGCCATCGTAACCAGTATAGCTATCGTTTTCATCATAGTCACCCTGGTCATCAGCTTCAAATCTGTATATCTCTGGATTTATTTCCATTAGTAGGCTACCTCTCCGGCCATACATTGACGGTAGTATTCGTTAATCACCTTTCCATGAGGGACCTTCTGATACGACCAATTAACATCTAGCTCAAGAATATATTTGCTAATAGCAGCTGCACTTATAAAAGATAGAAACACAGGCATGTCCATCTCTTTGGGAGGGTTGTACTGGATATGAGAATACTCAAGATAATCTTTACCAAAAGTGTTGGCAACTGGACTAAAAGTCTCGATAAGCCTCAGTACTTCAGGGTTAATGTCATGTTGTTGGCTGCTAGCCATCGGTTTAAACCTCGTTTAGGCTGTATGTGGCTTTGCTGACACGCTTAAATTGCTTTTTGCCCTGCAGATTAAGCAAAATAGTAGTTTCTTTAACATAGCGGCTCTTAAGCACTCGTTTGACGATTTCATCTCGGTGTAGTGGCTCGCCGGCATCTGTTAGAACTTGAACAATGATATCCGAAACAGTTCCCTTTTTGTATCCCCACTCTTTTAGGGCATAAATACCGCGGCCGATTAATACAAATCGCTTATCCTTGATGAGCTCATTGTGAATCGCCTGGGTGGTGACGTTTTTGCGTTTAAAGTCAGAGGCCTTGATAGCATCAGCAATTTCGCTAAAGTGCATGTGTTTACCCTTTTGCTGCAAGATGACGTATATTTTGTCGCGGATATTCTTAGGGTTAACAGTTGGCCACTTAATTAGCCCCCATTTACCATTAAGCGTTGCTAAGTCTTTAGATACACTAGCTAGAGCTTCTAGGCTGATAGTATCTTTTTGTTTAGTCTCCTCTGCTAGCGCTTTGATATCTACTGGTTCGCCAACTTTCTTTAGAGATGTAATAATGCCATTAACTAGTTTGCCGACTTTTTTATCGTCTTGGACACTGGTAATAGTTACAGATTGGAAGAAGTGATCATTATCGTTGATAACAGTTAGGCTTGGGCATAAATCAGCCAAAAAACTAAGGCGTGAATGGTCAATTTTGGTACCTGGGTCAGAAGTTAATTTTTCAAACAGAGTAGATATTTTAGATATACTGCCTATTTTTTTAAGTTCGGCTAGAATGGTCGTCTCAAACTCTTTTAGACCCGGTAGCTCACCAGCTTCGGCATTTAGCTTTAGGCGAGTCACAGTTGCCTTCTCTAGCTGCCTAACACGCTCACGGGTAATCTGAAGTAATTCACCTATCTGCTCTAGGGTTTCTTTGCGGTCATATAAACCATAGCGCCTAGATACGATTTCTCGTTCTCGTTCGCGGTCAATGGTTTCTAGCACTTGCTTAACAAGTTTTTCAATATCTTTTTGAGTCATTTCACCTCTTTCTAATCTGTTGATAACCGTATTATTATCTATTATATAACTAATATTATTTAAAGTCAACTTTATTTTAAACTAAAGTCTTAATGGTCATATTTAATATCTATTTTTATAACGTGCATACCCTCTAAAATGTTAGCTTTTTAGAAAACCCACTATCAATATATTAACACAAAGTCAGCAGATGTGCCAATATATGAATTTAAAGTATCAAGATAGCTAAAAATGTTATTTACTACGTCTAAACTTGCGTTTGGCGCGTATTGGGGCCTTGTCTAATAATTCTTGGGCGGTTTTTTGGTCAATACTGGCGGGCTCGGTATCTTTTGGTATGCGGGCATTCTTTTTGCCATCGGTGATGTACGGACCGTAAGGACCTTTGATAATTGATATGCCACCATCAAATTTAGCGATGTATTTGTCAGCTTCTTTTTGCAGTTTTTCGGCATATAGTCTGCGAGCATCGTCTTGGTCAATGGTCATTGGGTCTAGTGGCTTTATAGATACATATAATTTACCAACCTGGATATAAGGCCCAAACCGACCGATGTTAGCGATGATAGTCTGACCATCGTCGGTTTTGCCGACTTCTCGGGGTAGTTTAAACATCTCTAGAGCTTGGTCTAACGTAACTTCCTTGAGGCCGACTTTCTCTGGTAGTGGCGCAAAGACGGGCTTTTCTTCATCTTCGGCCTCGCCTTTTTGTAGCATTGGTCCATAACGACCAATCCGAGCAATTATCACTCGTCCAGAGCCTGGGTCATTACCAAGTATTCGGGCTTGAGATGTTTCTTGGCGGCTAACAGAGTCGGATTTTTCTATTAGTGGCTGGAAGTCGGTATAGAACTCTTTAATAACTCCTTGCCAGCTGCGTTTGCCGGCGGCAATTTTGTCTAGGTCTTTTTCGGCGTTGGCTGTAAAACTGTAGTCTACAATCTCACTAAAGTGCTTGGTAAGAAAGTCGGTACTAATGTCGGCTAAATGAGTCGGCGATAGTTTGGAACGTTCGGCGCCAGTCTTTTCTGTAGTAGTAATTTCTTTGATATCGCTTTTTTCGCCGTCCAAAATTATATTGCGGACTTGCCGCTCGTAGCCGTCACGGTCGGTTTTTTCTACATAACCACGGGTCTGGATTGTTGAGATAGTTGGCGCGTATGTGCTAGGACGACCAATTCCCAACTCTTCTAACTTTCGCACCAGTGATGCTTCAGAATATCTGGCTGGTGGTTTGTCAAAGCTTTCGGTGGCTTTTATTTCTTTGGCTAGTACTTCTGTACCGATTTTTATTTCTGGCAGTATAATATCGTCTTTGCCACCACCATAAACTTTTAGGAAACCGTCAAACTGCAGTATTTCGCCCTTGGCTATAAAGATATCTTTGGTTTTGTCGTTGGCTAGACTGATCTCGCTACGTTGGGCCTGGGCACTGGACATCTGACTAGCTAGGGCGCGGCGCCAGATTAGCTGGTAGAGCTTTTTTTGTTGTTCGTCGGCACCAGCGGTTTGTTTATTGAAGCTAGTTGGCCTGATTGCTTCATGAGCTTCTTGGGCTGATTTGTTCTTGGTGGCGTAAGTTCGTCTTTGGTGGTAATCATTTCCGTAGTTGGATTTAATGAATTTCTCGGCGTCATTCAATGACTGAACCGACAAGTTAGTACTGTCAGTACGCATATAGGTTATATGGCCATTTTCGTATAGTCTTTGGGCCAGAGTCATAGTTTGTTTAACGCTAAAACCTAATTTAGCACTAGCTTCTTGTTGCAGGCTACTGGTGGTGAATGGCGCGCTGGGGTTGCGAGTACTGGGTTTGGTCGCGATGTCGCTAACTGTAAACTTGGCTGGTGCTAGATCTGATAATAACTTCTTGGCTCCTGACTCATCAGGTATGGTTTTGGTTAAATCAGCCGGCAAAATATCTTTGCCAGAGGCAAATTGTCCACTGACTTTGAATTTAGAAGTTGTCTTGAAGTCTTCTATCTCACGTTCGCGTTCTACAATTAGCCTAACTGCTACCGATTGTACGCGGCCAGCTGATAGCCCAGTCTGGACTTTTTTCCATAGTACTGGCGACAATTCATAACCAACTAGCCTGTCCAGAACTCGTCTGGCTTGCTGAGCATCGACCAGTTTAATATCAACGGTCCGGGGGTTTTTTACAGCATGTTCTATAGCTGGTTTAGTGATCTCATGAAATACAATTCGCTTAGTTTTATCTGGCTTTAGACCTAGTGCATAACAGAGGTGCCAAGCTATCGCCTCGCCCTCACGGTCTTCATCAGATGCTAGCCAGACTTCACTACCCTTGGCTAGTTTTTTTAGCTCACTGACAACCTTCTTTTTATCGGTCGTAATCTCGTATTTAGGTTCAAAATTATTGGCCTTGTCTATACTTAGGCCCTTCTTGGGTAAATCACGTATATGGCCAAAGGAACTTTTGACCACAAAATCTTTACCGAGATACTTCTCGATTGTTTTGGCTTTGGCCGGACTCTCTACTATTACTAAGTTTTTTGCCATAAATTGCTAACGTTTAGTCTATATTATTATTTTACAAATAGCTACAGTAACAAAAATAATTAATAAATGCAAAGATTTTAGCTTGAACCCTGTAGTAATTTGATTTACTTAGTTATGGCGTCCATCAAAGTATGTATATTGTTTTTGGGTAATGTAAAAGCTTCTAGGTCGTTAGCTTCAAAGCCTTCTAAACTACTGATTAAAGCAATCTCAAGTACTCTATTCTGTCTGGCTGTAAAAAAGATTGAATCGCCGGTGAACTCTGGCGCCACTCTGATACCATCGTCAAGTATGGTGGCAGAAAACTCACAGGAGTCGCCGGGGATTATTAGCTCTGTGCCGGTGCTAGCTTTGGCTTCAAGAAGTAGTTCGTCTTTGTGGTCAATAAACCGGAACATGTCTGGACGTTCATTCCATCGGTAAAATATACTACCAGGGACGACAATATCTGACGGTTTAGGCTCCTGTTCCCTGGGGTATCGCTCGGCGTTTTCGTAATTTAGCATTACTTATACTTAACCACAAATATAGCTTGGGATAAACTGTTTTGTTACTTTATGTGCCATTTGCCACTTTGACAGTCCAAAACACCTTTAATCTCTAGGATGGTTAGCGTGGTTTGTAGTTCATTGGTTGGGATTTTGGTACTATTTGCGATATCATCGGGTCGGTTATTATTAGCTTTTATAGCGTCTATTATTAATTTTTCGGTTTCGTTTTCTGGTAGGTAATCTAGTTTGTCAGAATCGGTTAGTCCTAAGGCTTCCAGGACATCACTAACCGACAGTAAAACCTGCGCACCGTTTTGGATAAGCTGGTTGGTTCCGGCGCTAATGGGACTGGTAATATTGCCCGGTACGGCCATAATGGGTATACCCAGTTCCAGAGCGAAGCCAGCAGTATGCAGACTGCCACTGGACACAGCTGCTTCGGTAATAATCAATACATCACTCAGGGCAGCGATTAGCCGATTGCGCTCGATAAAATTATATTTGTTAGGCATGTGGCCGCCCTCGTACTCGCTAATTATTAAACTATTTTGTTGTAAAATTTGCATACCCAAATTCCGGTGGGTGCCCGGATAGAGTCGGTCTATGCCACAGGGCAAAACGGCGATAGTAGATCCTTTGGATTTTAGCGCTGACTGATGAGCTATACCGTCTATGCCTAGTGCTAGTCCGCTGACTATGGTAACGCCGCGACTGGCTAGCTTGCCAGATATTTCATCTGTTACTGCTCTGCCATATGGTGTGAATTTGCGGGCGCCAATGATGCCGACTCGCGGTTTTCTGTCTAAGAGGCTTTGGTTGCCTTTTAAGTACAATTTGGTTGGCACTTGATGCAGCCTGGTTAATTCTTCAGGGAAATCATTTGCGGTTATGGTTATTGTCTGATAGTTTTGCATAATACACAAAATAATGAAAAAGTATTGACACAAACAAAGATTTTTGCTAAAATGTCAACTTGTAAGCTACCATACTACGGTAGTTTAAGTACATTACCCCCAAATGTTAGATTGTTCCTCTAGTGTGTACTAACGTACTACCCTCCACTTAGTATACAGGTCTTTGACAGCTAGGGGAACATACTAATCCCTTTAACTATTTATGAATATTTCTCGTAAATATTCATAAGTACCCTATTCAAAGTGAGTATCAAGGTATCCTCTTGTGGCCTTTTAGGCCTCTGGAGGGGCGCGGATCTTGGCTATTAGAGCGGATCACGACGCTTCACTAGGGTGGGTTGAAGGGTGTAATCAGAGCTTGGAGCACTAGTGTCCCCGAGCTCTAAAAAAGGACTTCCAGCGGTGCCCACCCCCTCTGGAAGTCCTTTTTTAGTACTAAAATCTGCCCAGCCACGTTCCGTGGCCTCGTCGCCACATCCATGCAAACAAGTTTGCAGGAGTGGACTCCCTTGCTGACTGCCACAGGCAGTCCTCACCCTCTGGAGGCTCTTTTTAGTTTTGCACTAGAAATTATATTTATTTACCAGCGAGATTTAGATCAAAAATTGGCGGGTTTCTGACGGTAGTTGGGCTTTGTTATGGGTATATTCACTAATTATGCTGTTAGCTTCCATTAGTAGCATTTTCATGTTTTTTTCTTGGGTTTTGGTGAATTTGCCTAGCACAAAGTCAGCGCTGTCTATTTGGACCGGTTTTTTTGGACCGATGCCTATTCGGACGCGCTTATAATCATCTCCGCAGTGCTGGGTTACTGACTTTATGCCATTATTGCCACCATCTGAGCCACCATGCCTAATGCGTATTTGGCCAAAGTTAATGTCTAGGTCATCATGCACTACTAGTGTGGCAACGTTATTGATCTTATAAAAATCTTGCATAGCCCGGATAGCTTGGCCGGATTCGTTCATAAAAGTAGTGGGCTTGCATAAAATAACTTTTATGCCACCTATATCTAACGAAGTTTCTTGGCAGTGGCGACTTTTGCTGGTGCTCCAGCCTTCGAACCCATTATGCTCGGCAAAATAGTCTAACGCTCTAAAACCGATATTGTGACGCGTGTCGTTGTATTGATCACCGACGTTGCCTAGGCCAACGATTAACATAGCTTTTATGCCTAGGGCATTAGAGCTAGTTTGTAGACCGCTAATTTCATATAGTGGCACGTCTTGGTTAAATGGGTTGCGCTGAAAGAGCCCCATCTTATATCTTTGTAAGCTGGCTTATTAAAACTGTCATTGTTTAATCATAACATTATTTTTTGGCAGGTTTGTCTTTGGTGGGGCTTTGGCCATGTTTGTGAGTGACATGTTTTTCTATGAACCAAAACTGTACAGGAGTGCCCATGTAGCCGAATTTTTCACGAATTTGGCGATCCATCATACGTTTGTAGCTCCAATGCAAGAATTTGGTATGGCTGCCAAAAACTTTAAAAGCTGGTGTGGGGTTGTCGGTTTCTTGGGTGATGTAGTTTAGCTTAGGAGTGCGGTTTTTTAATCCGGCCGGCGGGTGGTAATCAGTTACTTTGCGGAGCCATTTGTTAAGTTCGGTAGTTTTGATTCGTTTGGCGCGTTCTTCGGCAATTTGCAAGGTTAGATCAAAGATTTTGGTAATGTTTTGACCTGTGACTGAGCTGGTAAAAATTAGTGGCGCCCATGGTACAAAGTCAAAATTGTGGGCAATTTGGGGGGCTAGTGCGTCGCGGGTATAGGCGTCTTTTTCGGCGCTATCCCACTTACTGACAACTAAAATTAGGCCCTTGCCTGATTCTTTGACCATACCAGCTATTTTTTGATCTAGCTGGGTGCTGAGTTCGTTTACATCTGTCAAAAGTAAGCAAACGTCGGCTTGTTCAATAGCCGACAAGCTCCGAATAACACTAAAATATTCTATTCCCTTGCCTATTTTGCCGCTACGCCTGATGCCGGCGGTGTCTAATAACTCAATCTCTCGGGACTGATATTTTACTACAGAGCGATTAATATCGCGGGTAGTGCCGGCGCGGTCAGCTACGATAGCTTGTTGTTTTTTGGCCAGTGCATTAAAAATAGCCGATTTACCAACATTTGGACGTCCTAGGATAACTAATCGTATGCGGTCGTCATCGTCTTTTTGAACTGTATGCGGTAAAACCTCCGACAAATGACCCAAAAGCTCCTCTAGGCCGTCAGAATGCGTCATAGAGGTATAAAAGATCGGCTTTATACCTAATCGGTCAAAATAACTTAGGTCCCTACCTTTGGTTTTATCTGTTTTGTTGACCACTAAAACTACTGGCTTGCCTGATTTTAGAGCCATTTTGGCAACTTTGCGGTCATCCTCGGTGATTGTGGTGGTAGCCTCTGCCATGACGATAATAAAATCAGCACTGTCGGCGGCTTGAATAATCTGTTCCTGAATAGTGAATTCAAAATCATCACCAGGGTCTTTTAGTCCAGCGGTGTCCACTAGCCAGAAGTTTTGCAGACCTTTTTTAGTGGCCAGCTCAGCTTTGGCCATGATGCTGTCACGGGTAGTGCCTGGTTGGTCAGCTACGATGGCCTCGCGTTGCCTAAGCACGGCGTTAAATAGTGACGATTTGCCAACATTAGCCCGGCCGACGATAGCTACAATCGGTAATTTTTGGTTACTCATTAGTGTCATTATAACAGATATAGGTATTGAAATATATAGCAGTTTATATTATAAATTAAATGAAAGGAGTTTTATGCAAGGTTATGGTTATTCCGGACCAGGGGGTGGCGTAAGACAGAGTCCAGAAACTAACAGTAGTCTGGGCCAAAGAGTAAATAGTGTAGAGCGTGATTACCTCAGTTTGGACAGTCGATTGGTTATTGTTCCTTGCCCTAGTGATTACTATAGTAATTTGGGCTATATTGCATCATCGTTATCTAGAGAAATGCGGGACTCTATTTATCAAACTTCTAGCGAGAGGCTGATGAGAGCTAAAGATTGGTATATCCTAAGAGTAATTGGCCAGAGGCCTATAGATCATAGGAGCGAGATTAACAGAGAACGTATGGCAGACTGGATAGTTCATAAGCATAGAGGCACGGGTTGCCATCATATAGAGAAACTTGGTGTTGTCAGAAAACAGCCTAACTTTCCAATAAGTGATATGAGTGATTTGCGCAAAATTACTAACAGTTCAAGACTTGACATGATGAATGAGCCTGAACGAGGTTTGATCGTTATAACTTCGTCAGAAGACGTTAGAAGGATTATGAGAATTAGTCATAGAGAAGAAGCTGATATATATAATCCTGGTGAAGATCTGAATCCGATGACTGGTTTTGTGCTAAAAGCCAAGCCTAGATCGGGCGAAGATGGCATAAAAACTAGCTGGGTTGGCGTTCCGTTAGTGAAGCATATTGTTAAGAAATCTTAGGTGATTGCCAGTTTAGCGTGTTGGCCTGACTGCAAATCGCTTAAAGTGTAATTGCCAAAATTAGTGCGGTGTAGGCTAGTTACTTTATAGCCTAGTGCCTGAAAAGTTCGTCTAATCTGACGGTTACGACCTTCGCTCATGGTCACTTTGTATTCGGTAGATTTACTGCCTAGCTTCTCTAATAATAGTTTGCTTGGTCCGTCGGCTAGCTGAATACCATAATCATTAATCATTTGTTGATGTAATGGCTGTAAGGATTTATCTATAATTACTTCGTAAATTTTCTGTTTGTTGTATCTGGGGTGGCTTAATTGATTGGCTAGTTCACCATCGTTTGTCATTAGTAGTAGTCCAGATGAGTTTTTGTCTAGTCGCCCAACGGGGTTTAGATTGTGTAATTTCTTTGGTAGTAAATCATAAATGGTTTTACTCCCCTGCCCTCTGCGTGAGCAAACATAGCCGACGGGTTTGTTGAGGATTATTGTTTGAGTAACCTCTGTAGGACTAACTATTTTGCCATCCAAATAGACTTTTTGGTTAGTTATTTGGTCGCCCAAGGTGGCCTTTTGGTCAGTTATAAACACCCGTCCGTCTAGTACGGCTTGGTCAGCTTTGCGACGGCTAAGCGAAGTATTCTGAGCCAAAAACTGATTGATTCTCATACAGATATTGTATGTCGGTTGGTCAGTATGGCAAAGTAGTTATTTATAAAGCTATGACGTCGTGTTCGTTTGGCGGTTGGTTTTGAGTGTTTTTCTCTGGAGCGTCGGGTTGATCGCTGGTTGGCTGATCGGCATCAGTTGTAGGAGTAATTATACTGTTGGCGCCGGGGTTAACTACGGCCGCTTTCTTTTCTTCGGCTTCTAATAAAGCATTCATATCGGGCCCTTTGGTAATGTCATTTATGGGCTGGATAACTATTTTTTTCTTAATACCAGATGAGTCATCATTGAGCGGGTTGCTGGCTGGTTGTTCTTCTTGCCCTTCGGCTGCTTCTGCAGGCTTCTCTGTTTCAGTTGTTTCTGGAGCTGCTGGTTCCGCCTGGGCCTCTGTAGGTGTTATTACAGGATTTTGAACACCGTTGATAACAGTGTCTGTTTGATCCTCTGTGTTAACTGGTGGTGTCTCAGCATTGCTAGCATCATTTATTTCTTGATTCATGATGGCATCTAAGTTAGCACCAATTTGAGCATCAGGTGATTCTGCTGTATCTGGTTCTTCTGGGGTTGGTGCTTCAGCTGGGTTTGTGATAGCGGCTTCCGGTGTTGGACTAGGACTAGTAATGGCCGAATCTGGCAAAGTAACTTCTATCTTTTGAGTAACTGGCGGTACCGACTCTGGAGCTGGCTGTTGGTTATCATCGGTCGCGGTGTTGGGCGATGTGCTAACACCTGTTGTTCCGCCTAAATTAGCAATGGCATTGTCAATAGCCGAGCCTTGTGAAGCTTCCGGGGCCGGTACGCCTGGTTCTTCTGGGGTTGGTGCTTCAGCTGGGCCTGGTTCTGACGGCATAGGTGGTGTTTCTATAGGAGCTTCATTTACTTCCGGTTCCGGTGGGTCAATAATAGCTGCCAAACTGTCTTCAGATGGAACTTGGGTATCGTCAGCGATGGCCTGTACTGGATCAGGAGTCTGTACGGCTTGCGCGGGTTGAACTGCCGGAGCCGCGCTGCTATCTATCTCTGGTGCCGATAGATCTTGTTCTGGCTGTTCTGCTAAGACAGGTGTTGGCGCAGTTGGCGCTATTTCTGCCTGAGGTGCTTCGGGTGCTGCCGGCTCTGGTATAGCTAGTTCGGTAGCTGGAGCTGTCGGAGCTACTGCTTCTGATGGCTCTGTGGCTTGAGCTTCGGTACTTGCTGTAGTCTCGTTAGCTTCAGTTTGATGTTCGGCTACTGCAGGAGATGGCTGGTCAGGTGTTTTGCCTTCCAAGACATCACGTACTACACGAGCGACATCTTCTAGAGTGACTTGAGATTTAACCAAATAACGATCAGCGCCTAATGAATCGGCCCGAGCCTTATCTTCGGCTTGCGACAAGGCCGTCATCATGATGACTTTAGTATATTTAGTTTCTGGGGCATTACGAAGAATATCTAGCATATCAAAGCCACTAATTTTCGGCATCATAACGTCAGAAATTATTAAATCGGGTTTTTCTTTAACAGCTATAGCTAATGCTTCTTCGCCATCCTTGGCTGCTACAATTTCATGACCTTCGGCTAGGAGTCTTGCTCCATATATTTCCCGAAGGTTGTTATCATCTTCGACCAACATTATCTTTGCCATATTCAGTTTATCCCCTGTTATTTTTAGTTAATATTAGTATATCATGCTTGTGTTTACTGTACATCTGCTTGGTGTTTTTCCTGTGATTGTAAATGGGCGGCTTGTTGACTGCTAAGCCTTGGTAGGTTGATATAAAAAGTTGTGCCCTGGCCTAGCACGCTGTCGGCCCAGATGGTGCCATCATACATGCCAACTATTGAGGCGCAGATGTACAGGCCCAGGCCTGTACCGCCAATACTTCTAGTAGCACTATTATCTACACGGTAGAATTTTTGGAATAAATGCGGTAGGTCTTCTTTAGGTATGCCTGGACCAGTATCGGCTACCCGGATTTGTACTACGTTAGTGTCGCCAGTTACACCGATACTTATTTTGCCTGATTCGGTATATTTGACGGCATTATCAAATAGGTTAGTTATGACTTCGCGCATACGGTCTGGGTCAACTTTGGTGTAGTATAGTGGTGCAATTGTCTTGCCAACTATTGAAGTAGCATCTAATGCTGTGGCTTGTGGTGAATTACCATGCAAAAACTCTATGTCCAATCCTTTCTTTTGGGCGCTAAATTTCATGTCCTCTACTAGTTGTTCTAATAGTTCGCCAATTTCTATTACTACTGGATTATTGGTTAAGCGTCCATCCTCAGCTTTAGCTGACGTTAGTAGGTCCTGAAACAGTTTGCCTAAGTGTTGGGTACTACTATGAGCTTTGTCTAGATATTCACGGGCTCTGGCGTCTATGGTGCTAACTTTGTCGTTTAGGGCTAATGCTAAGTAGCCTTCAATAGCAGCCACTGGTGTGCGCATCTCATGGCTGGCGGTACTAATAAAATCAGCACTTCTTTGTTCTTGCTTGCGTTGTTGGTTAACGTTACGCATAACTGCTACTACGCCAGCTAATTCCTCAGTCTTAGGGATGATAATTGGCGATATGCTAAGCGACACATAGTTTCTAGTACCGTTGCGTCCAACCATAAGTAGAGTTTCATTGAACGATTTCCTGGTGTCTAGACTTTGGGCAAATGGGTGGTCTGGATCAGCGATGAATTGGCCGGTTTTTTCATCTTCTATTAGTTTGATAATTAGTCTAACATCAAGTTTTAGTGCTTCTTCGGTGGTCCATTCTGTCAAATCAGATGCGGCCTTATTCATTAAAATAACTGAATTATTAGTATCAGTTACGATTATGCCGTCATTTAATGATTGGATCAAAATCTCGCTTAACGCCTCTTTGCTCTTTAGGGCGCCGCTAAGTTGTGCCATTTGGTCGCTTGGGGCCGGTTTTTTGCCAAAGAGTCCCATTTCTACCTAGTATAATCCCACATTTTTTATCATAATACTTACCCTATAGTATACAGTGGTAAATCTAAGGTGTAAATGCTATAATTAACTCTAAATTCAGTCTAGCTTTGCTTGGCCTCATCGTCTAATGTGAGAACAGCCAGTGGCTGTTTGCAAGGAAATCTTCCGATGAAAACTTGTTTTCAATCGTGAAGTTTCGGGCCCGCCGGAGGTGGGTAGGACATCTTAGCCGTTAGATTTATATGGGTTTATATAGTGAAATACACTTTAAAATATTATAAAATAGTTAGCATGGCCTCATCGTCTAACGGCTAGGACACAAGGTTCTCATCCTTGCAATCGGGGTTCGATTCCCCGTGAGGTCACCAATAAAACAGCTCTCTCCTCAGAGGGCTTTTTTATTGGTTATTGGAGCATCGAATTAAGTGTAAGATTCTACCACAGAGAACGTCTGTTTATAGGCTATATCATGGCAATCTCACCCCTTTATTAGTAGTATCTATCTGGGTTTGATACAATAAGTTTAAGTTAAGCATAATAAAAATGGAATAATAATATGGACAATGATCAATTACAGCCAAATCAACCAAGTACTAATAATGAGCGATCTATTCAGCCAGCTCAGGATCTTCAACCTGCTAACTCTCCAACTATTCAGAATAGCTACTTACCTCAGCCACCGCAGTCAGTTCAGCAACCTTCATCAACTCCAGACAGCTATAAATCGAAAACATCAGATTTAGCCTTAGCTTTTTCGGTTTGTGCAGTAATAGCTAGTGTTGTTCTGGCGATTGTTGGGTCTTTATCTATCACTAGCTTTATTTATGATGTGGGCTCTAATAGCACTTATTTGGTAATACTTATTATTGCGTTTGTATTAGCAATACTTGGCCTGATCTTTGGTATAAAACAAAGTAAAAAACAGCTAAACCTTTCAGGCATAATTAGTTTGATATTATCAATATTTGTTCTGTTTAGTAATATACCTTATATTGTTTCTTATGTTTCGTTCCGAACGCAAAGCAACATATATGATTCATCTATCAATATCGAGTCTGATTCTAACAAAATTTATGACACTGAGTATAGTGACTAACCAGGCCCCCTAGGTGCGGTACGTAGATTGCTAGCGAGAAGATAGTTTGACGAAGGTGTAGGCGGAGCCTGCTTTGCCACCACGGCCGGTTCGGCCGATGCGGTGGACGTAGTCGTCGTAGCTCTGTGGTAGGTCAAAGTTTATCACATGGGTTACGTCAGTGATGTCTAAGCCACGGGCAGCTACATCAGTAGCTACTAGCACCTTGGTGCGGTTGTTACGGAAGCTAGTCAGCGCGCGGTTACGCTGCGATTGTGATTTGTTGCCATGGATAGCGCTAGAGGCAATGCCGATTTTGTCCAGGCTATCACTCAATCGTTGAACGCCAAATTTGGTCTCGCCAAAGACAACGACTTTTTCAAACTCGTCACTACCGAGCATAGACACAAGCAAATCTTTTTTGTGGTCATTGTCGCGGTAGTGGACGACATCCTGATAGATATGGTCGCTACTTTCGCTAACTTTTACAGACACAAGCTCTGGCTCTTTCATAAAGTCGTTAACGATGCGCCTGACGCCGTCATTAAAGGTGGCGCTAAAGCAAAGCATTTGCTTCTCTGCCGGAGCCTGGGCGACTATTTCGCGTATGTCATTGACAAACCCCATGTCTAGCATGCGGTCAGCCTCGTCCAGTACCAAAGTGTTGATTTGGCCTAAGGCAAGTGTTTGGCGTTGAATATGGTCTTTGATCCTGCCAGGCGTACCAATAATTACGTGTGGTCGCCTCTTTAGAGCACCAAGTTGCCTGCCAAAGTTTACGCCACCGACTATTACGGCCGAATACAGCCTAAGACCTTTGGTGAACTTCTGGAACTCAGCGTCAATCTGCTGAGCAAGCTCGCGGGTGGGCGCCAAAATTAACACTGAAAAATAGGCTGGTTTAGCCTGCAAATGTTGTATAATTGGCAACAAAAAGGCAGCTGTTTTGCCGGTACCAGTGTTGGCTAGGCCAATTACATCCCTGCCCTCTAGAGCTAGTGGGATTGTTTTGTCCTGGATAGCACTGGGTGTTTCAAATCCCATTGCTGTTAGGTTGTTCTGGAGCGTCTTGGTTAGACCAAAGTCTGCAAACGTATGCACTGCCTGGTGCTCTATCGCCTGTTCTGGCGCTGTAACCTTGCGGTTGACGAATTTGCGTGGGTCTATTTGTTTTTTGTTGCCACCTCTGGCACCGCGTGAGTGCCTAGAGAAGTTATTTGGCCGTCTTTTGGCGCCAGAAAACCTGGCGCTATTCCGATTTTTATACATGAAATGAAAACCTTTCGTTCATCTAATATTGATGAATCGCTAGGTACTAAAAATGAGCATTCATCTGAATTTTAAGTATTTTTATCTTAGAAAAGGATACGTAAAACTGTGTCTATTGTACATCATTATTATAATTTTGGCAAGTATTTGTTTAATTTCTGTGGTCATAAGGTATAATTAATCCGATAAGGGTGGCCTGGGGTTATATAAAATTTGCTAAGTCGCGAGGAGAACATTTAATTACAGACAAAAATCTAGAGTTGCAACTGCAACCAAAACCCAAACAATTACAAGCAGCTCGGTCAGAAATAAAATATTTTTGCGAAGAAGCTTATCTGCAGAATCCAAAATATCCAATTTTTACTTTTCAGCAAACTACTAGACCTGATGATATTTACCAAGAAGCCAAAAACAGCTCGCTAGGAGATATATTATTGCCAGAAGGCGGTAGCTTGTCTATGTCTGGGGATGTAGAACTAGATATTTTTGTTGGTATAACACCAGTAGTTCGTGCTGATCTTAGAATTAGATTACATGATCATGTTAATAGCCGCTTTAGGAGAAGTGAGTGGTCAAGAGAATTGAATGTTCGTTTTTATTATCAAAATAATCAGGGCCATTGCAACACTTACGAAGAGTTAAGTACTAGAATAACCAAGACGACAGAACACATTGATAGATTAATTTTTGCTGGGCAATATAATAATACCGGTTATGAGGGTCACAGTTTTGCAGGTCGCCAGGCAGTAACTGCCGACCTACTGGCTGTGGCCGCTATTTCTAGGCAAATATTAAGTTCAGCTTGAGGTAAGTAATTTAAAAATTCTTTAGAAATTCGGCCAGTTGGCTGGGAATAATTTCGGCCTTAATTATATAGGCGTCGGCTTGTTGTTCTATCTTGGTGCGAGTTTCTTGGTCTTGTTCTAGGTTGGTGGCAATGATAATTTTAGCTTTTAGATCAGGAATTTTACGTAGTTCATGTAGTACGTCTATCCCCAGAAGTTGCGGGATCATAATGTCTAGCAGAATTATGTCGTATTGGTTAGTTTTAGCTTTTTCTAAGCCATTCATTCCATCAGTTATAACATCTGTCTGGTAGCCAGCTTTGGTTAGCGTTCGGCTATATAGATCACCAATAAATGGCTCATCCTCTATAAGTAATATGTGTTTAGATGTATTAGGCACCGGTGTGTCGGATGTGATTGGTTGGTTATTTGGAGTTTGATTACTGTCTGATGGTTGCATAATTTTACCTACGTTGCATACTGTGGTTTTTGATCCAGCCGTGCGATACACCTACTGATGGCGAGTCTTTGTCTAGTATATCAGCTAAACGACTAAATGGTATAAGCGTGAAGCCGACTGTTGTCCCACTGCCTTCGGTTGACTTGACCCAAATGTTGCCATGATGAGCACTGACGATAGCTTTAGATATAAATAGTCCTAAACCGGTGCCAGTGACGACTCGGCTGTTACGATGGTTACGATGGAATTTATTAAACAGATTAGGCACTACCGATTCTGGTATACCAACTCCTTCATCGCGAATTGTTGTCAGGATCGACCCGTCGCCTTCAGCTTGTGCATCTATCCAGATATTGGTAGCCGATGGTGGCGAGTATTTGACAGCGTTATCTAGTAGATTAGCGATCACTTCATGTATACTGGCTTTATCTATAGCTACTGGCGGTATATTCTGTCCTATATTTAGATTTATTTTTTTGCCACGGATTGTAGCTCGGGTTTGCAGATCGTTAATTATGTCAGTTAAATCTTCTGTCCAACTAGCCTCTTTTAGTGGCAAGACTAACTGGTTTTGATCTTCTTTAACAACGTTTAGAACATTAGATATAAAGGTCGCTAAATGTTCAGAGGAGGCTTTTATACGGTCAAATATTTGATCAGTTGATGGTGTAGTCTTGTCTCCTAGCTCTTCTTTTAGGACGTCTATGTAGCCTCTTAGTATAGTTAATGGTGTGCGAATTTCATGGACTGACAATGCTATCAAGTTTAGGGTGGATTCTTCCATCTGAAATACCTCATCTTGATCTATGAATACTAATATAGTATCGGTACCACTACTATGTTTTTGACGGTTAACTACAGCTATATCGTAGTAACTTCGTGATTCGTTGTTTTGACTGGCTACATCCACTTTTCGCCAGACTTTACGAACATTTATATTTCTGTCATTATTTTCATTTAGCCACTGGCTAATTGTTTGATTAGCAAATTTTAGTTTTAACTGAGACTCCAGCGTAAATGATTCAGGATTTGTCAGATGAAATAAATCTTTTGCTGTTTTGTTAACAAAAGTTATTTTTTGATCAGAGTTCAGGCCTATTATCGCTACTGGTAGTTGATCAGCTAAATCATTAGCTACCAAAGGCTCATTCTGTCTTTTTTGGTTATCTGTTAGTTTGAAATTACCAGCTACAGATGAATAATCATAAATTTGTCTAGTCAGATTTTCTAATAATTCTCGTCCAAATGGTACGTCTTTTATACTTGGTGCTGGCACTAAATTTTGGTTAGGTGATACATGATAAATCGCATTGGCCAGGAATTCGGTTGGTTTGATTAGTGTACTAGACACAATGACGTTAAAAACCAAGCTACTGACTATGATTAATCCAAATATCACCGATAATCCTATGATTGGCGCCAAATTAGTGTTGTTATCTAGGATGTAGTAAACAGTACAACATATTAGGGTGTTGAACAATAAAGCTATATAGTTACGGGTTCTGAATCCGCTCTTATACTTTGCTAAATATCCACCCTTCCCCATTTTATGGTGCCGATACTATATCACTTGCAGATTTTACTAGGGTTACCCATGTTTGCCCAGGGTTTAGACCTAGAGGTTGGCCATCTGGTCCAGTGAAGCTAATCTGTTCTTTGTCGCTGGATTTGGTCCAAGTAACTGGCGTGGCTTGGCCGTCCTGAAAGACGACACCTGAGCCTGAGCCGATGATTCCATATACCGAATATATACCATTCTGGCTCCACGGTACCGTCATGGCTACCACTACTTTTGGTGATAATTGAGCACCGGATCGCCAATCATTATGTGGTTTGCCGGCCATACTGCGTTTGTAGCTGTTACTGGCTTGGTCGTAATCATAGTGGACGTTGTATAGTGGACTAGAAATCTGTAAATCAATTGTTCTGGCAGCTATTGGTTGACCTGGTTTTTCACTCTTTCTGATAAAACCCTTGGGTGTACCAGCAGCATAGCCTCGGCTAGCTATAACAGCGTCTAGGGCACTAGTATTACTGAATAAATTATGTGGCGCATAACGTTCTGATATACGTTGAAATGCTCCACCATTAGCACCGTGATCTAAGTCTTTTAGGCCCAAAGCGCTTAAAGTAGCCAGACCTTCGGCACTACCACCGGCGTGTACAAAAACCGGATCAAACGGTGCGACTAACTGTGCATAGTATGGTCTGACAGAGCGTATTGGCCCGATAAAATCAGGTTTAGATTCTTGGAACGAGGCGTTAAATCTAGTTATGCCACCTTCGGCAATTGCCTCAAACACTACACCGGCATCTAATAGTCCGGATTGTGGGCGTGCATCAGGGCTGTTCTCTATTTGTACTGATGTAATTGGTCGCTGACTGGCGCCAATTGCTACTTGTGCACCTGTCAAGACCGATACTTCGGTGGTTGGTTTGGGCGGTTCTTCTTGCTTTTGGACTACTGGTGCTGGTTCAGATTTTACAGGTTCTGGCTTGCTTAGTAACTTGTATGCGCCAAAGCCAATGCCTGCTAGTACGGCTAAGCTAATAAATATAACTAATAATTTCTTTTTTTTGCTAAGATTATTAAACTTTCTAGCTAGTTTAGAAAATGGATTTTTTAGTTCTTTGCCATCTGGGGTTATAACGAATCCTGATTGAGAATTTTCTTCTTGGTTGCTATATCGGTTGTTGTATTCATCTTGTCTGGGCGCAGATAGACGATCGCCAGCGTTTGGGCTCTCATAAAGCTTTAGTTCTGGCTCCTGTATCTGTGTGTTGTCTACTAATTTTGGTTTGGCGCTACCAGACGGTCTAATGTCGTCTTTCATAAGATATAGTTTATCAAAGCATTACAGCTATTCCTAGGTTTTTATTGCTTCCATGCTCTTATATAGACATAAATAATACCTGAGACTATACTAATAAACATGAAAAAATGGGTCCTCTTGGGCATGTTCGTATTTGGTACGTTTGGTGGTTGGCTTGGCAGCCTTATAGACCATAGCGGTATTGGAGTTTGGTCATTCTTATTTAGTACTATAGGTAGCATATTTGGCATTTGGGCGGGCTACAAAGCTGGCCAGAATCTGTCATAAAGTAGT
>CAZSRV010000013.1:0-28469 GCA_964609815.1 uncultured Candidatus Saccharibacteria bacterium
CATATTTGGCATTTGGGCGGGCTACAAAGCTGGCCAGAATCTGTCATAAAGTAGTAGTTTGCCTTATGGCTCTTAGACATTGTGCTTGGATTACGGAACGCGTAAACCAAGAATGTGATGAGAAACATAAGCCAGAAGCCGGTTGTCATAAGAATGTAAGCTTCAAGACCCATATACAACTCCTCTGCTTGTAGATGTGCAACGGTGAAACCGATGGTGTATTAAACATTATTTATCTAAAACGTCTATTTGGGTGGTGATGCGGGCGAGGGATTTGTCTTTGCCGAGTAGTTCTAGGGTTTCTGCTAGGCTTGGACTGGCGGGTGCCTGCGTAGTAGCGATGCGGATGAGGCTAAACAACTCGGCTGGTTTTTTGCCAGTAGTCGCAAGTAAGTCGTTCAAGGCGGTTTGGATGTTCTCTGTTGTCCAGTCGGTGATGTTTTGTAGTGAACCGTAAGTAGTCTTTAATAGCGAAGCAAGCTCGCTAGCCGGGAGCTTCTTTAGCTGTTTGTGAGTGTTGATGAGACTAGGATTTATCGGCAAATCAGTAAATAAAAAGCGTGATAGCTCTGGTAACTCATCATATGTTTTGAGCCGTTCCTGTAGCAAACCTAGGACGGATTTTTTGTACGTATCATCATAATTAGTAGCTTCGGTTGGCCAGTAATTTTGTACAGCACTGTAGAGGTCGCTAAGCGACATTTGGCGAATGTGAGCGCCGTTGAGCCACAATAAGCGTCGTTCGTCAAAGCGTGCGCCGGACTTTTGGATGCGCTCCAGGCTGAATTTTTCTATCAGTTCTGGCACACTGAATACTTCTTGCTCGCTACCGTCGTTCCAGCCGAGTGATGCAAGGAAGTTAATCATAGCGTCTGGCAAATAGCCTTCTGCGCGGTAGTCTAGGATATCTTTAGCGCCATCGCGCTTGGATAGTTTTTTGTTGCCGTGTTCGTTCATGATGGGTGGGACACTGGCGATGATTGGCACCGATATGCAAAGTGCTTCATATAGATTGAGATAATTTGGCGTACTGGCGACGAATTCTTGGCCACGGATGACGTGGCTAATCTGCATCTCGGCATCGTCTACAATATGAGCAAAGTTGTAGGTTGGGTAGCCATCGCTCTTCATCAGGATAAAATCGTCTATAGTCTCGGCGCCGGCGTGCATATCGCCCATGACGGCGTCGTGCCACTCATACGCTTTGGGATCAGATTTAAAGCGCAGTGGTTTGGTGTCGTCCCATGTGGTGTCTAGCGAACTTGGACGGTGGTTGCGGTATAAGAACGGTTTTTTGTCACGCGTGGCTTGCTCGCGGAAAGCTTGAACTTGCTCGGGTGTGTATGGGTCGGTATAGGCCCTGCCGGCTTCAATCAGTTTGTTGGCCCACGCTTTGTATGTATCTAGGCGGTCGGATTGTTTGATCGGCCCTTGGTCCCACGTTAGACCTAGCCAGTTCAGGCTCTCTACGATGTGGTCAGTGCTTCCCTGTACTTCTCGGGATTGGTCAGTGTCTTCTATGCGCAAAATAAACTGACCGTCGTTTTGGCGCGCCACCAGCCATGCAAACAGCGCGGTGCGAACACCGCCAACGTGCATATAGCCGGTTGGGCTGGGTGCAAAACGGGTAACTACTGGCTTGGTCGGATCAGAACTCATTATCTCTATAATAACAGATTAGGATTATTTGTCTTGTTCGTAACGCAGGCTGGTCCGGACTAGACTAACACTATCAGCCGTCTTTTGTGAATTATTTATGGCATACAGTACCGTGTAATCTCTGTCAAAAAAGACACTTCGGCCAGGCAATGCACCAACTAATTTTTGTTGGTTGGCTCCATCAAAATCAATATAATATATCTGTCCGCCACTGATTGTCATTAATCTATGTCCATCCATCCATTTGACTCCAGTTGTTTCATCAATTGGCTGGTCAAACTTAAATTCGTATTTTTTATCATCTTTGGCATCATAGATTCGGAAGTTTTGGCCGTCCCGGGCAAATATAAATCGTGTGTTACTAGAGAAAGCTAAGTCTACGATACTAACCTCTGTTTGATCGGCCTGTTCAGCATGAAGGATACTAATTGGTGCTGGTTTGGTGTTTTCGTCTTTGGACAAAACAGACATGGGATTTTTGTATATATAGGTGTTTTTGTCGCCACTAGTGCTGATGGCATAGTACCAGTCTCCGTCATACTTAGCGACGTCTAGCAATAATTTACCATCGTTTACTTGGCGGAGTAGGTGTGGTTTTTGATCACTCCCAATATTGTGAATATAAATGTTTTGTTTAGTTTTGTCATTAGTATCTTTTTGGGCGTATATTATGGTTTTGTCATCATGAGTTTTATATGTAGTTACAGCATTAGCGACAGGTGTTAATTCTTTATTAGTGTTAGCTAGTAGTAAGTTGCCAATCTCGCGTTCTTGAATATACCAAATGTCGTATTTTTTGTCGCGCAAACTAACTTTACTTGGGTTTTGCCCTAGGAGTTTATTTATATTAAATGATTCTGCAGGAGTTTTACGATCAAACATTATGAACTCATAGTCTGTTGCCGCACTACCAGTCATATCAAAAGTGTGCTTAATAAGTACATGATTATTATCGTTAGACCATTCCACCACTTCTAGTTTGTCGGTGTTTTTACCGTTAGTGAAGAGTCCTGATGGGAAGCTGATCGCTCGTGAAACAGGAAGTTTGTCTGTGCTCTGCAACGTTCGTAGGTCATATTCCGTGAAGTTACTGATAGTGCCATTTATTTGCAATAGCATATATCTTCGGTCAGGACTTTGGGTTCGCAAAATTTCTTTATTACTACCCAAGGCAGATATTTCTAACTCCTCTAAGTTAGTCGGAATTAGCATTGGATAAACTAGTCTGATAACTTCTCCGCCTTTGACTTCCAGCTGTTTATTCCAGTCGCGGTAGCCGTCTTTTTTGATTTCCATAGTGTACTTGCCCTCTTGAAGAGACAGTCGAGTATTAGTTAGGTTCTTTTGTGGCTCGCCATTAACGTAAATGGTAGCTTTATCTGGTGCGCTGTCAGTGTAGACTAGGCCATATTGAATGACTTCGCCAGTTTTACGATCTACATCAAAACCGTAAGTTCTGTAAACTAATATAAGTGATGCTGTGAATATTAGAACAGCCATTAAAGCATAACCTATTAATAGTCTGATACTGCGGTTGCGACGAGCTTTGGGGTCTAAGAAATCCATGTATGAATATATCTTACCATATAGAATGATGCACTGAGTTAGTCTATAATCTTTAAAACACTGTTGTTTGTAGGCAAAAAATTAACTAAACTCTTTGCAATACGGCAAAATAGTTTTACAATGGCATATAGAAGCATAAGCACCTAAATAAATAATAAGAAAATTTAGAGAAGTTAAAGAGTTAATAAATGGCATACATTGAACTAAACGGCAAAAAATATGATGCTCGTACCGGTAAGATTATAAATAATAATGTTACTACAAAGGTTGAGCTCGTTAAGAAGTCTTTAGCTAGTACTAGTAATGCAACTATAAAACCGATAGACGGCTTCTCTAGGCGTTCTGAACACGTAAAAGTCAAAATCCCCACTGTATCTACTGTTACGCCAAAACCCAAACTTGATATAAATAGAGCTGTGGCCAGTAACTCCAAACGTAAAATTCATAAATCCGCCACTCTAATGCGCCCGGCTGTTAAAAAGCCTAAAATAGTCACTAGCGGTGTAAGAAATGACGTGCAACGTCCTAGAGTGTCACAAAAGGTTTCAGCGCCTAGTCCTTACCGGTTGTCTAAGGCTACTGACGTAAAAATGAGTCCAATGGTTAGTAAGTTTGGCGGGGTCGCTTCTAGAGGCGCTATCAAGAAATCGGCCGTACATATGCCCGTGGCTTCTGCACCCAAATATGTTTCAGCTAAGGCCAAAACAGCTGCTCGTTCAAATGCCAATGAATTACAGAAATTTGAGGAAGCTTTGCGTAATGCTAATAGTCACTTACATAAACTAGAAAAGGATATTAAGAAAAGTAAATTACTAAACCGAGTAGGATTTAAGAATAAAGCAGCTAATATCACCACTATGGTGACTGCTTTTGTGTTGTTGGGCGGTTTTTTTGCTTATCAGAACGCCACTCAGGTTTCGCTTAAATTGGCTGCTAATAAATCTGGTGTAGCCGCCAAAATGCCTAGCTATACTCCAGCTGGGTTTAGTGCTGATCGCCGGGTGGAGAGTGTGTCTGGTAAAGTTGCTGTTAGTTTCAGATCTAATAGTGATTCACGTAACTATACCCTAACCCAGTCAGCCAGCAACTGGAATAGCGCGGCTTTGTTAGATGAGTTTGTCAGTAAAGAAAGTTGCAGTACTTGTTTTCAGACATGGAGCGACAACGGCAAGACTATTTATACCTATGACAATTCTAATGCTACTTGGGTAGACAGTGGTATATGGTACAGAATTGAAGGTGATTCTAATTTGACTCAAGACCAATTGCAACGAATCGCCAGTAGCCTTTAGTTCTACATTTATAGTCAATAATATTATCCGCCAAAGATTCTCTGCCAAAGTGTTTTGGAATTACTGGGTAGTTCTTGAGGCTGCGATACTGTGTTCGTTGGCACACTACTTTCGGCATTGGTATTTGGATCTGGGAATATCTGCTCGGCCTGAACAATTAGACGATTAGTAGATGTGCCTGGCGGGTCACAGGTAATAAGTGTCATGGTAGCTGGCTTGCCAGGGATTGTTCCGAGTACTGATATGTCGCTAGGATTGGTTACATATTTATTAAATACTTTGTAAACGTATCTTTTAGAATCTTTCTGGATAATAAACGTATCATCTTTGTCTAGGCTTTTTAGTAGCAAAAAGGCAAATTTATACTTACCTTTATTAAGTATATTGCCGCTACTGTGGCCAAATATTACAGCATTGCCCTTTTCGCCAGGATTTGGTGTAGTGGCATAATGTACAACGCCGCGCTCTAGGCCTTCTTGGACAGCATGTTCTTCTATGGTCGGCACATCATAAACTACTGGTGCTTCCAAGTTTACCTTAGGAATGATAATTTTTGGCTCGGCACTGACTGGTCCGGTATTGTTTGGGTCAACTATAATTGGCGTGGCGCTAACGTTCTGATTGGGTCGGATAAAAGGTGTTATAAATCGCTCGTTAAAGAAGCTGAAAAGTAGAATAAACACAACTAAGCTACCCATACCGACGCCAAAAATTAATGATTTTACATGGTGATTATTTTTTATAGCATTTAGCCGAGCATTCTGGCTTAGTTTGGAGCGTTTTTTGGCCACGGGCTTCTCGGATGATTGGTTGTAAGAAACTATTTGTTGATCACTAGGGCTATGTTTAGGCGGATTAGTAGTTGGTTTATTGACTGGTGTATCTACCTCTGGTCTAATGTAGTCAGTCTCTTCAAAATGTAGCCCGCGGGCGCGCTTGGTTATCGGTTTTATCTCTATTTTTTGGCGTTTTCTGGGCTCTTCTGCCGCCTGACTTTGCTCGGCACTGCTCTGCTTTAGCTTTTCAGCTTTTTCCTTTTCTTTGGCTTCGGCCTTTTGCTTTTTGATCAGCTCTTGTTCGGTGTAAAATTCACGCCAAACCTCATGCTTCTCATCTTCGGACAAAGCTTGGTAGTATTCATGCCATTTGGTCTGAATTTCAGCAGTGTCTAGACCTAAATTATTGAGTTCACGAATATATTTTTGATGTTTAGACAGTTTCTCATGATGTTCTATTTTGTCTTCTACTGTATCGGTTTCGCGCTTGGCGCTTGGCTCATGGTTGTATAAATGATCAATTTTATCTCGTATTAGATTGACTGCATCTTCGTGTAGTTCTTTTTTATTTGCACTACGGTATTCTGGTGGGATTAAATCATCTGGGTTCATAAACTACCTTTATTATAGTATAATTACAGGGTTAAGACATAATTTGTTATGTTTATGGTGCGAGCCGCGGTGGTGGAATTGGTAGACACGCCAGACTCAAAATCTTGTGAGCTTTATGCTCGTGCCGGTTCAAGTCCGGCCCGCGGTACCAATTAAAATACCTCAGGGTTGAAACTGAGGTATTTTAATTGGTACCGCTATATATAGCGTAGTTTATATAATTCGGTTATTAAAACCGAGGGGTGCGGGCGCCTATATCTATCTGGCCTAGAGCTTGTTTTTTGATGTCAATTCTGTCTGATGGGTCAAAGGCGACGCCTTCAACATCGGCAACCGCTACTACGTTATAATCAATACGCTTACTAGATATAGCCCCAAAGACGTTTGAAAATTTATCAATCGCCTCGGCTATGTTCTGGGCTACCTGGGGCACTTCTTGGCCTTGGCTAGCGGCGTTGCCGAGCTGGTCGGCCATGTTGGTCATAATATTGCCCTCTAGAATAAAACTCTGGCCAGCCTGTATAGTGAACGGCCCCGAAAGCTGTACTTCGTACAGTTGCTCTTTTCTGCCGATGTTGGACGTGTCATCGTCCGAAAAAGTCTCTCTTTCTAGGTAGGCCTTAATAGAATTCACCGTCTGTGGCGCCGATGCCTCTATTTTGACACGCACAGGGATAGTGTCGGCAAACAATGCTGGTGCGTCAACGATAACCTTGACTCCTCCGCCTGTAAGATTATCCTTGATTTTAGAGAAAAATCCCATATATACCCCTAGTGTTTGTTACTGTTACAAGTATATGTCAATAACGGCCCGCTACGCAAGTGTTAAGTGGCATTGATAACAGAGGTAGCTATTGACTTTTATAGTTTTCTATGATATACTGGATGACAATAGACTTAATGGTGGCTCATTCTATTAAGAGCTGTTTTGTAAACAAAAAACAACCCATACTAGTGGGTTGTTGGATGATATTCAAGGTAAAGCGAGCAGTTTATTTTATCATAATTGGAGGTTATGAATGGTAGTCTTGCTCAGGACTTGTATATACATTATTTAAACATGGGGGGCTGGCGTCTTAGCCTGGTGGTCCCTAAAGGTCCAGTAGGCTTGTGTACCTTGCAGGCCTGCAAGGTGCGCTAGTCCTCCTAATTTACGTCGTGCATATACCACCAGAATGGCTTCGGGGCAGTCATTGCCTCACAAAAGTCATCTGATGACCGAAAATTTTTGTATATCACATTTGATCTCGGGCTAACTGTAGGCTGGCTACACATGCGTGTAGCTTTCGCCCATTGTTTCACCTCCTCAGGTTGTGGTGTGATAACGTACTTATACACAAATTACTGTCTGCTCAGCAGTAAAGTGCATGCAAGCACATGGAAATACCTTGCCTAGTTGCTGTTAAGCGGGCTTGGATACTCCAATACTTATATTATAGCACAGATATTGCCACAATGTCAACAATATTTATAAAAAGTCCATAATTCTATAATTTTGGCAATTTTAGGGGCTTATTCTTCCCAGGCAAAGCCGTGACCGAAGTGGCCGTATCTGGCTGTGTTCTCGTATATTGGTTTTTTGAGGTCCAAAAAGTCAATAATCCCGCCGGGGGTTAGGTCGTAGCCTTCAACTACTTTTTGGTGGCCGTCAATTATAACGGTTGCTTCTAGTGGCTGAGCTTTACCAATAGCGTAGGCTAGATAACAAAAAACCTCTTTGGCGTTGGTTTGGCGCAGGTAATCTACGGCTATTCGGCGCGCCATATATGCTGCCGAGCGATCAACTTTGCTGGGGTCTTTGCCACTAAAACAGCCGCCACCGATTGGTACAGAAGGACCATAATTATCAACAATAAGCTTGCGTCCGGTCAGGCCGGTGTCGGCGTCAAATCCGCCCATAATCCAGTTGCCGGCAGGATTGGCGTGGATTATGGCGTCTGGGGCTAGTGAATTTTGGCTGATCCAGCTTTTGACTTCGGCTTCTAACTTGGCTTTTTCGCTGTTCTGAAAGCTGGCGACAACCGACTGTAGCTTGCCATCACGCAGCGTGACCTGAGTTTTGCCATCGTAGGGCCAGATAGAATACAGATATTGGTTTAGCTGGCGCGCCAAGACTGTTTCTAGGGGTAGTAGCCCGTCGGTTTGGTTGCAGGCGTAGCCGACCATAATACCTTGGTCGCCTGCACCGCCGGTGTCTACGCCACTAGCGATTTCTGGGCTTTGTAGCACTAGCCTCTGCTCGGTCTCTACGTTGCCAGCAATCCGCTTGATGATTAGTTCTATGTCAACTTTTACCTTTGATGTTACTTCGCCTACTACAAAGACTTTACCGTGGCCACCTACGGCTTCTACCGCCACGCGTGATTCTGGGTCGCCGGCCAAAAACGCATCTAGTATTGCGTCCGATATCTGGTCGCAAAGTTTGTCTGGGTGTGCCGGAGAAACGCTCTCGGCGGTTTTGTAATTACTCATTAAATAAAAAACTCCTTTCGTATCAGCCCTTTTCGCATTGTATGGACTTAGAAAGAAGTTAAACTTGCTTATATCGTCCGTAAAACGGCTAGATGGAGCACCTGTCCGCCCCGGTTTATACTAAAGGCGAATGGTTGCTGGCAGGTCATAGAGCTAGATCTCTAACTGCACTCTTGATACTTATTATTTTAACGTAACCCTATTGTATCACACTTGTTTGGGTGTCTGGGGTATTTTAAGCTTGTTTTAGATAGCTTAATGTGTGTCCCAGGCTAAATAACCGAGCAGACTGCTGACTGATAAGCTTTTTCTGGTTGTTGGATCAGCCAAACGGCAGTCTTAGCACTGTTATAGTTTGGGTTTTGGCACTGGGTGACTAGCCCCTTGCTGGCTATCCAAACGTTGTCAAAAATACTGACGAGTAAAATAGCCTGATGTTTTTGGCTGACTTGGTGTAATAATTTGGCTAGATTGGCTACTGAGATATCTGATGTAAGGGCAATTTCTGATTTGGCCTCTATGGCTAGGCTCCGCAGATGGGCAAACTCCATGCATAAAATAGTTTTTGGTCTACTGGCTAAGTCTGATATGGATATGGCAAAGCTTTCTATTGCACTCTGGTCTATTATTAACCAATCTTGGTATTTGGTCAGCAAACTTTCCAGCATCATGGCTGTTTCGCTGTTGCGACCGATGTCACCGGCTAGTAATACGCCATCTGTTTGGCTAGCAATATTTAGTATCTCGCCTAGGCTGGCTTTGGCTAGACCACCGCTAGGATTGCTGGGCGCGTATTCAATACCAGGAATATGCTTGGTGATTTTGCTGAGTGAATCTGGTACCAATAATCTGACCATGCCGGCTCCAGCGTTATTTGCTTGTGAGTAACTGAGCGATAAATTAGCTAGCTTGCCAGGGCTACCACCAATGATTAATAGTTTACCGGCACCACCTAAATTCTCTGGTCTGGACCAAATTACATCTGGATAAAGTGGTTTATCTGGTTTTTGAACTTGCCACTCGCTCATAATATTATTTTATCAGTTTTTACTAGAGTTGGTTAGATCATATTTGACTAGCGTAAGGTGCATGAACCTAAAAACCGTCCTTTTGTGATGATGCATTTCTACACCAAAAGGACGGTTAGTTTGGTTTTTGCCTTGTTTTTTGGTACGTGGTAATACAAAGAAAAACCTTGCCTCCTGCGTACAACTTTAGCTTAACAAGTTTACTGCTTGCTGTCCAGGTTTTTGGTTACAAATATCTACAAAAATGAGAAAAGCCCCTGGGAGGTAGAGTGATATGGTGTGATACCAATCAGTTCCCTGAGGGGCTATTCTGTACTGCTACGACTTAGTGGCAGGCTGGGCCTCTGGTGCTGACTGCCAGCGACGGTGCTTCCTGGTACGCTGGACGGTCATGCCGGCTTCGGGGAGGTTGTCCCTAATGGTTGTCCGAGTCTCGGCGTGTGTGCGGACGGGCACCCTGACGGTGGCTAGCACCTTGGCGCGCTTGCCAAGTGTACTGCCAGTGCCAACCCAGGCGTTCGGGGCAATGTTGACGCGATCACCGATCTTGGTCATATGACCAACGTTGGCTCGGGTACCGATCTTGGCCTTGCGACCAATGGTCGTCAGATCCTTGACCACCGCGTGGGTGCTAACCTGAACGTACTTGCCAATTAGCACCTCGTCGCCGATGTAGGCATAATCATCAACCCAGGCATGCGCCTTGACGACGACTTTGTGGCCAAATCGGACATTCTCGCCGATGGTTGCTCCTCGTCTACTGACCAGAACGCATACCACCTTGCCGTCAGGATTGGTATGCTTTATCTTGCGGTAAAACAGTCGCCTGACCAGGAAGGTTCGGTGGATTCCCCGGTTCGGTGGAGGATCTATCCTGTTTATAACAACAGTTCTATCCTCGCAGATAAAAAACTTCAGTCCAAACATCTTAATCACCAACTTTCTAAAAAAGTAAGTAAAAGTACAGAACTATACCATATAATAACACAAAAGTATATAAAAGTCCATAGTTTTATCTAAAATATGGTAAAATTACTTGATTACAATACTGACTGGGCAGTGGTCAGAGCCCATAACATCAGGGTGAATTTGGGCCGATATAAGTCTGTTTTTTAGCTTGTCAGACACGATAACGTAGTCTATACGCCAACCGACATTGCGAGCCCTAGAGTTGCCCCAGTGTGTCCACCAGCTATAATGACCGTTGCCATCAGGAGTAAAAACCCTAAATGTATCGGTCATACCACTGTCAATTATGTTCTGAAAGCCAAGGCGTTCTTCGTCTGTGAAGCCGTGTTTGCCGACATTTTCTTTTGGCCGGGCTAGGTCCTGTTCCTGGTGGGCTACGTTTAAATCACCACAAAAGATGACCGGTTTACCGCTATTATGAAGTGACTTTATATATTCTAGGAAAGCTTTATCCCAGGCGTCGGAGCGCATTTTTAGGCGTGATAAATCACCTTTGCTGTTGGGTGTATAGACGCTTACCACATAAAAATCATCGTATTCAGCAACTATTACCCTGCCTTCATCATTGGCGTCGCCATATTTGTCAGTTAGTTGGTATTTGTCGGCAATTTCGGTCGGTATATCATTGCGTATACCTAAAGGTTTGATTTTGGTAAAGATGGCGGTGCCACTGTAACCTTTTTTGGTAGCTGAGTTCCAATATTCTTCGTACTGCGGTAAGTCAATCTCGGCTTGGCCTTGCATGGCTTTGGTCTCTTGCAGGCATAAAATGTCTGGGTTGTGCTTGGCCACAAACTTCTGAAATTCGCCCTTATTAACCACGGCGCGTATCCCGTTTACATTCCACGAGTATATTTTCATACTTCTATTCTATACCAAACAGCTGTATAATTTAATTTTAGTGAAATACAAGAGAGTTCTATTAAAATTATCAGGCGAACAGCTAGCTGGTAAATACGACAATGGAATTGATCCTAGCGTGGCTACTTGGTTGGCTGGCGAGGTGAAAAAGGTAGCTGACGCTGGTGTACAAGTGGTGATAATGGTTGGTGGTGGTAATCTGGTGCGTGGTGCCCAGATTGCCGGTCATGGTATAAAGCGTGTAACTGGTGATCATATGGGGATGTTAGCGACAATGATTAATGCGCTAGCGCTAACTGATATTTTTGAAGAGAATGGTGTTCGGACTCGGTGTCTAAGCAATATTTTTGCCGAGCAAGTAGCAGAACCGTTTGTTCATCGTTTGGCTAATAAACATCTAGAAAATGGCCGAGTGGTGATTGTGGGTGGTGGAACGGGCCGGCCTTATTTGACAACAGATACAGCAGCTGTTGTTTTGGCACTAGAAATGGACTGCGATATTGTTCTGAAGGCTACTAAAGTAGATGGTGTTTATGATCGTGATCCGGCTAAATTTCAGGATGCTACTCGCTATAAAGAATTGACTTTGCAACAAGCTGTAGAAAACGAAGATATAAAAGTTATGGACAAGGCAGCCATAGGACTGGCTATGGAGCAAGGTATGAAAGTGATTGTTTTTAGCCCGGCAGAAGATGACGCGATCCTGAAGGCTTGCAACGGTCAAGATATTGGTACAGTGATTAGTTAGTATGTCTAGCCTAAGTCAGTTTGAAGATTTGTTAAAAGCAGTTGATTTGGCGGCTTATCGCAAGAAGTATCAACCGATTAAACTAGTAGAAATGGACTTGCCAAAGGATATTCAGGCACTGGATTTATTGTATGAAGTTTATTGGGTTAACAAGTGGTTTGTTGGCTATGACGAGTTTTATGAAATTTATGCCGAGCGTTACAAAGAGCCAATAGAGGCGTTCCGGCAGAAAATTACTATGTGCCAGGAGTGTTTTTATCGTGGTTTGCCAGCTAGGATTTATCGGACATGGGCTAGTATAATTACCCAGATTCATGCCGGTTATGTGGCCGAGTCAGTGTTTGGTGCTGGTACGGTAAGTATGTCCGCCCAGCTGGACCATAGTGGTGCTGACTTTCAGGTAAACTACAAGGCGCATGTGATTAATTATCAGGTAAAGAAAAAATCATTTAGCCGCGAAGTACGGGCCAGCAAGCAGGTCGGCAAAATGATTGATGGTGAGTTTGTTGATATTAAATACGATGTGCCAAGCGGTGAATACTTTACTAATCCATATAGACGGGATGGTGAATATAGACTGCCCTATCTACGATTTATCAGTAATCCAGAATTAACCAGATACCCTAACGGTTTTGTGGTATTTACGCCCCATGTATTTGAGGCTAAAAAAGCCGAGCTGGATAGGATTAGTTAGTTGGTTCCCGCCGAGTCTAAGAATTTTTCGGCTATCCGGATATAGTCAGGATTAATCTCATAGCCGATATAATTTTGGCCTAGCTGTTTGGCCACTACGCATTCCGAACCAGTGCCGACGAATGGCACTAGGACTGTCCCTGGACCCGAACCATCACTTGGCATGGCTGATTTGATCAGTCGCCTAGATAGCTCTAGTGGTTTTTGAGTTGGGTGCTTCATGACGTTATGTTGACGGTGGTTTTTTAGCTCTTTTGGTGCATAGACTTGGTTGCAAGTTTGGCATAAAAACCAACGTTCGATCATGCCAGCACCACCGGCGAGTGTTGGCACTTTTATGACGTCTCTGGGTAGTGCACCACTCTCGTGAGCTTGGTAGACTGTATCTTGACCACCACTAGTAAAGCGTCCAGCAGTACCTTTGCGGGTTTTACCGGCTGCGCCTTTTAAAAATCCTTCGGTGTATGGTTCGCGGACAGCATCGCGGTTAAAGACGGGCTTATCTTTCCAGGCACAGATTATGGCTTCATGGCTTCTCTGCCAGAAGTTTAGCGAAGCCACGTTTTTGTTGGTGTAGTGCCAAATCAGCCAGCGTTTGTTGATCGGTATTTCTATAGATATATAAGCTAGTATTTCGCTAAATCCATAGATAAACATTGTGCCATGAGGTTTTAGAACTCTTATGCACTCATTTATCCAGTCTTTGCACCATTTTATATATTCATCTGTGGTGCGTTTGTCGGTATTGTTACCAAAGTCTTTGCCGATGTTATACGGTGGGTCGGCGATGATTATGTCGCAAGATTCGTCTGGTAACTTAGCCATACCTTTTAGGGCGTCTTCTAGGAATATTTTGTTGGCTGGTAGTTTTTTAACCTGCTTGGTGGCCGGATTCCTCGGCAGTGCTAGCCAACCGTCGCCTTCTTGTTTGTTGGCGGTAATAGCGCGGGCTTTGTGATGTAGCTTGGTCAAGTGGCCGGATTTTTGAAGTTTGGTAACATAAAAATGAGCGGTAGATACCGATGCTAACTTAAAATGTTTGCTTATTTCTTCTAACGACGGCGCATAGCCGTTTTTATGGGAATAGGACTTTATATAATCCAGGACTTCTTTTTGCTTCTTAGTTAGCATATTCACTCATTACTAACTTTTATTCTAATAGAAAAAAACTAGAAAATCAAAACGTAGGCCGAGATTTTTAGGAAGCAGGTAGTTAAAAATTCAAAGACTCTTGTTCTGTTGTTTCTAGCAAATATAAACTAGGTTTTACATCACCACCAATTTTATGTAGCAAGAAACTCGGCTCTTTGCCCAATGTTTCGTATATGTGATGAATAGCATCATGCGTAACGGTGCCAGAGAGTATGCCTTGATAGCCCGTAGGCAGGTGAGTTGCCACGTATCGATACATATCTGTCCCAAAACCCTGGCCTAACTTGTCGGCATTTACCTCGGCGATGTCAACTTGCAAAATATGTTTATCTGCATAATCATCAATCCTAAGTAACGACATAGTACCCACATTGGGGATTTTATAGGTAACTCTTTCAGGCTCTTCTATTGGTGTAATATTTAATTCCTGAAAAATCTCAGGATGATTATATCGAACTTGCTCTCCACTGACCGTTTCATTGATTTTTGCTGTAGTCTCAACAGTGTTTTCAAGTACGCGTTTGCCAAGAAGACTACCTTGCAGTTTAGGTTTACCTATCTCGAGACCTTTTCCTTTTAGTGATGATTTCATAGCTTAATTATAGCAAATAAGTTCCATGTTCTATCTGGCGGAGAGGACAGGATTCGAACCTGCGAATGAGTTGCCCCATTACACGCTTTCCAAGCGTGCGCCTTCAACCACTCGGCCACCCCTCCATTCTATTTAGTATGATTTTATCATGCTTTGGCCATTTGGCACCAGCGCAGTAGACGCACGCCAAGGTCGTCACCCCGAACATCCGTCTCAACCCAATAGAGGTACACCTGGCCATCGTACGAGCCCCAGCGGCCAAGCGGGGCAAAAGAACCGTTATCGCCAAACGTACCTTGTAGCCAAGTATAAAAGCCGGCATCTATTGGTTGTTGGCCTTCCTGTATTAGGTTGGCTTGTAGGGATAGATATTCTGTTATGGTAGGTTTGTCTGGGTATGCGGGGTTATTGTGGGCTATGTTAGTGTGAGTGGGCTCTGGCGTACCAGGAATGATTCTGATGCTCCAAGATGTACCATCTGCTGAAGTATGTATTGGTAGGTCATTTGGTAACAAATCTGGACTAGTTAGTTCTGACCAATGCTTGGTTACATCTGGATTAATAAAAAGTCCATTGCCATCTTCTCTTTGCTGTAATGGATTATTCGGGATGGTTTTGTCACTTGTTAAATCATTAAATAAGTCTTTGGCTTGGTCTATAGATAATGTAGTTGGAGACAATACTATTCTTGGTTCCAGGCTATTTGCCTGCATAGTTTCATAAACGTCTGCTAGATGAGAAAGGTCAATACCGCTACCAGTTAGTTCTTCGGCTGTTGGGGGGGTTAGACCTATGCGGGCAAACAACTTCTCGGTACTAGCAAATGTATGTTTAAATTCTGGATGAAGAGCTTTTGGCACGCAATTTTTCTCGTTCAAAAAATCATCTATCAAGTAAGCTTCTTTTTCTGCGTCCCGCCTGTCAATCACGGTTGCTGGATATTGACTTATATGTTGCTTTAGTAACTCTAAGTTCTCGTATGTACTCATGGTAACTGTCTCCTTATCTGGTAGATATAACTCTAGTATAATTAGCCTAATTAGTCAACCGCGAATAAAACTAGCAGCACAAGCATTACAAATATTTATAATTGTAAAAAGCGCAACATTATATTAGAAGTTTGTGTTGCTTACTCTGTTAGGTAAGCGCTAAACTAAATATATAAATGGCATTAATTAATTTAGATGAAGTTAGCAAGCTTTACGGCTTCGGTGACGCTACTACAGTGGCTCTAGAAGACGTTAGTTTAGAGGTTAACAAGGGTGAGTTTGTGGCTGTGATGGGTCCGAGTGGTTCTGGCAAGTCAACACTTATGAATGTCATTGGTGTGCTTGATCATCCGACTCATGGTAAATATACGCTTGATGACCGTAGTGTGCAGCGTCTGCGCAGTAATACGCGGGCCAAACTGCGTCGTGATAAAATTGGTTTTGTATTCCAGCAATCTAGCTTGCTTAATGATTTAACAGCGCTAGAAAATGTAGCTTTACCATTAGCTTACAAGGGTATGCGTTATGGCAAGCGGATCAAATTAGCACACGAGATGCTAGAACGAGTTGGTCTGTCTAACAGGGCTTATTATTATCCTAATCAACTGAGTGGCGGTCAAATGCAACGAGTGGCGATTGCCCGGGCGCTGATTAATAATCCGGACATTGTAATTGCTGATGAGCCAACTGGTAACCTAGACAGCCAATCTTCGCGGTTGGTTATGGAGCTACTACGCGAAGTGCACCAGATGGGAAATACTATCCTGATTGTAACTCATAACCCAGAACTAACTCGTTATGTTAGCCGGGTGCTGTATATGTATGATGGCAATATAGTTCGTGACGAAAAGACAAAGGTCGGCGAGATATCCAAAGTTGCCGCCTATAGCACCAAGTTTATTCCGCAGTCTGACGAAGAGGCTGATTTAGAAGCGGTCTCGGCGATGGTAGAAGGTATACCAAAGGCTGGTGATGATATCCCTTATCGCAAAGTACCTATGGTCAAGTCTGCTGGCAAGTCAGCCAAAAAACGTAAAGCTACTACCAAAAAACGTAGCAAGGGCGGCAAAAAGAAATGATGATATCAGACAATGTCAGAGCTGGGCTTAACTCAGTCAAAAAGAGTAGGTTCAGAAGTTTCTTTACAATGCTTGGCATAATTATCGGTGTGGTTAGCGTGGTGACCATTGTGTCATTGGGTGAAGGTGTTAAAAGACAACTGACCGGAACAGTTTCTGATCTAGGTAGTGACATCGTGTCAGTTAGGCCCGGTAAAATGGTTAGTCGTGATGCCGATGGTAAGATTAATAACGTTAATATATTCTCCAATGCCGGCATAGCCAGTATCACTCCAAAAGATCTAGAGTCGGTCCAGAGTGTGCCTGGTGTGGATGTGGCAGCCTCTGTGGCTGGTTTGAGCGCTCTGCCCTCTAATGGTGATAATAAATATAGGCAGGGTGTAATCGTGGCCGTGTCGCCAGACTTCTCTAAAACTATTGATCATGAGCTAGAGTTTGGTAATTTTATCAATTTTGATGAGCCAAATCATAAAACTGCCGTGATTGGCTCGCGTGTGGCTGAAGCTTTGTATAAAGAAGCTGCGCCAATCGGCAAGACTATTGAGATAAAAGGACAGAATTTTATTATTGAGGGCGTTTATCGGCAGTTTAAAGAAGCGCCAATAAGCTCGGGCATTAATTATAATGATGCGGTATTTATTAGTGATAAAATTGCTTCTATATTAAATGGTTCGGCACCCAGTATCTACGAGATTTTAATCAAGCCTGATCCAGATTTTTCTGAAAAATTAGTTATGGCCGAAATCGCCAAACGGATCACGGCTAATCATGATGGTGCCAATGATTTTATGGTGTTAAGTGCTGAGGATATTGGCGAAGCGTCTGATACTGTCGTAAAGGTTATGACTAAAATGATTGTCGGCATGGCTTTGGTCGCGTTATTTATTGGTGGCGTTGGCATTATGAACGTTATGCTAGTATCGGTTAGTGAGCGCAACCGTGAAATCGGTATTCGTAAGGCTATTGGAGCAACCGATAGTCAGATTCGCCGACAGTTTTTGATTGAGTCAATTATTCTATGTGTTTGGGGGGCTATATTTGGAGTTATTATCTCTGGTACTATAAACTTGGTTATTAGAATTTTTACTGACCTAGAGCCAGTTTTAATGTGGCAGCCGATAATTTATACGTCTTTGTCGGCTATTGTTATAGGAATTTTGTTTGGTGTTATACCAGCATTCAAAGCATCTAAAAAAGATCCAATTGAATCTTTTAGACATAATTAGTGTTATAGTTAGCGTATGAAAATTAAGCTTATAGCAGTGGGCAAAAAACACAGTAAGGATCTGAGAAGCTTAATCACCGAGTATGAAAAACGACTTAGTAAATATTGTGATTTGGCATGGGATATAGTTCCCTCCTCTTCTGTAGATACTGAAAGTATGGCGATTGAAAAACGTTTAGCAGATGACGACTACGTAGTGCTGTTAGATGAAACCGGTCAACAATTAAGCAATCAGGAATTAGCCGAAAGGTTTGAAGCTTTGCAAAATTCAGCCACTAAACAAGTAGTTTTTGTGATTGGCGGTGCTTATGGCGTGAATTATTCGTTAATAGTGCGAGCCAATTTAGTACTGAGTTTTTCTAGACTGGTCTTTCCGCATCAATTAATGCGAGTTATTTTGTTAGAGCAGATTTATAGAAGCTACAGTATAATTTCTGGCTCCAAATACCATCATGAATAGTCTAATTTTTTTTGAGTAGTTTGCGGACGCCTCGGCCGGTCTTGATCCGCAAGAACTCAGCCACCAAATAGTAGTATGGAAATACAGTTATAACTAATAAAGTACTACACAACAATCCGCCGATTAGCACATAAGCTAGCCCTTCCCAAAATGGACTGGTAATAGCTAGCGGGATTAACGATACGACAGCAGTCAAACTAGTAGCGATTAATGGCCTGAATCTTTCGGCCAGTGCTTCATGCATAGCATCCACTGGGTGTTGTCCGTTACGTCGTGATTGGTTGGCGTAGTCGGTCAGCAGAATAGTGTTTTTGATACTAAGGCCTATCAGAGCAAAGAAACCGAGCATCGCAAAGAAGCTGAAGGGATTGTTACTAAAGTATAGACCCAGCACAACTCCTAGTAAACTGAACGGAATAGCCATAAAGATTAGTAATGGTTGTAAGAAGCTTCGGAATTCAATAATTAACAAGATGTAGATTACTAGCATTAAAGCCGGGAAAGCATAAACTAGTGTTTTGAAACTATTTTGATTGTCTTCTTCTTGACCAGAGCTGAACTTTAGATCACCTTGTTCTAAGCCGTATTGTTGAAGTCTATTACTATCAAATTCTTTCTCAATAGCTTGCTCAGTAATTGTAACTAGTGTAGTAGTGTCGCTATCTTCGTAGTTTATACTGACTGTAGTGAATGGTTGACCGTTGTCGCGATAATAAATGCTGGAGTTTGGTGGCGTAATATTCTCTATATGGGCTACTGAACCGTCTGATCTGGTTAACTTAGTTGTCTTTAGGAAGCTAGTTATATCATTAGCTAATTTCTCTGCCTTATCTTGACCTTTGTCTGTATTGATCTGAACTATAAATGGAGTGGCCGGCGGTCCGGCATCAACCTGACCAAAGCTAACTATAGCATTGTCATAATCTTTAAATTCAGTTTTTAGTTGCTTGATAATTTCCTGTGAAGTAATTGCTCTGTGTTGATAATCGCCCAAGTGGATATATTGTGTTGATGATTTTGTGCCACCAGTACCGTAGTAATCACCGTAGACAAAATCTGGACCGATTACTTTTTGGATTTTTGTCTCTATATCACGAGTTATTTCTTCCGATTTTTGGATATCAGCACCAGCCGGATAAGTTATGTTGGCTGTTATTTGGTTAGAATCTTTGGACTGCGGGAAGATATTAAATTGAACTTTATTGAACATAACACCACTGGCGAAAATGAACCCTAGTCCAATAACAATTGCTACCGAACAAACAGCAACCAATCTTTTGGTAGAATGTTTAGCCCACAGCATTGGTCTGACTAAAAATTCAGCTATTTGGTGCTCTATGTGTGATGCGCCGCTAGAGGCTTGGCGTTTATTGATCTGACTAGGTGTCAAAAGCAATCTTCTGGCAAAGAAAGGAATGAATACTAGTGCTGTTACCAAGCTAACAAATAAGGCTATAATAATAGTTATTGGTATTTGGCGTACAAAATCGCCGATTATGCCGCCGACGAAAATTAATGGAGCAAAGCTTAGAGCTGCTGTTGAAGTGGCGGCTATCATAGCTCTGCTTACTTTACGGGTAGCAGTGGCTACAATTTCATCAGGATTTTTTAGTCGTCTGCGATAATTGTCCAGAGCTTCAACCATTATTATGGTGTCATCAACGATTAGTGATAAGCCGAGAACTAAACTGAATAATGTCATAGTGTTTAGGGTATAGCCGATCAGATACAGTATAAGATTAGTGATGGCTAGGACTGTCAGCATTGATAAAACAGTAATTAATGAGGCACGAACAGCGATAACTATTGAACCGACTATCAAAACGGCTATTAAACCTTCTAGGAGTGTTTTTTGGAGCTCGCCAACTTGTTGTCTGATGCCAGTAGCATCACTAGCAGTGATTTTAGCTTCGTAACCAGCGAATAATTCATTATTATTAAGTCTGGATAGAGCTTCCGATACTTGGTCGTATAAATCTACTCGGTCGCTACTTTCTTTGCCGTTTAGGCCAATTACTACAGAGGGATAATAGACACTTTTATCACCTTCTCTTTGTCCGTAACGACTATATGATCTTTGAGTAGTCTCATGTTTGCCGGTTTCTGGATTGTCGCCCTCTTCATATGGATTGATCACAGATATACTACCAACCAAAGGTAACTTTTGATCATTCAGCCAATTACTAGCTTGCTCAGCTTTTCTGGTCAGTTCTTCATAGTTATTTTCGCCTAGGGTTTTACTATATAGACTAATTACCATTTCATCACCACGATCAGTATAGCCAAATAGCACAGATTCGGTTTTATTGGTGGCATTTGTTGGTAAGATGTTTTGTTGCTTTATAGCTTCGGCAATTTCGGAACTTCGTTGTTTGGAATCAGCTCCCATTTGATACTGAATTACTACGTTATAGAAGTTATCGAAACTCTGGGCAGTAACTGATTTTACGTCCGGCTGTTTTAGTATGAAATCACTCAGAGGGGCTGCGACTTCTTTATCAACTTTAGATACATCATTTACTAGATAAGTACCACCACTTGTAGCATATGGGATTTCTATCTTTGGAAATCCCTCGCGTTTTAGAAAGGTGGTATAGCTTAATATTCCCAGAACGGCTAGCAGTAAGAATAATAAGGCAGTCTTGCGGGGTCGCTGAAAAAAGAACAGACTAAATCTTTGCAAAAATCCAAGATCATTCTTAGTTTTGGCTTTATCTGACTTTTTCAAAACTCTTCCCCTATTAACTAGCTTATTTTATCAGTTTATAGGAGGTTTTTATAGACTCTTTTTTCTAGGCCTTCCATATCATTGACATTTATACTGCCACGATTAACAGTTAAGATCTTGGCATTTTTTAGCTTTCTGATCTCACGATTAACAGTTTCGCGCGTTAGTCCGCAGCGGCTAGCAATAGCTCTTTCGTTAATTTCTGTTAAAGTTCCTTCGGTATTTTTTATGCCAAATCGGCTGGCCTCTGTATATATTTCGTAGGCTACGCGTGATAGCGCGGTTCCTGCCATTAATCCATAGGTTCTTAGCAAAAACTCGTCCAGGCCACGATTAACACGATGTAGTAAAGCCAGCATAACATCTGGATTGCTAACTAGCATTTCGGTAACTTCTTCTTTGGGCGCTACGCGGACTTCTACTTCTGTGTCGGCTGAATAATAAAAGCGATTACGAATGGATTGCCCGATACTGTTGGCTATTGGTATAAAACTGCCTTCATGGAAAATCGTCAAAATAATATCATCGCCTTTGTAATTGGCGCTATATTTTTTGACTCGTCCTTTAACAATTAAATAAACATTATCGTTAGTGGTATCAGGTCTGATAATGATCTCATCTGGCTTAAAACGTCTAGTATGAAACTTTGAAAAAAACTCCAAAGTTTTATCGGTAACAGATGGTTGTTGATTATTTGTCTTGGCCATCTACATATAATTTTAGCATAAATAGTATGAACTTTTAGTTATTTTGATCAATTATTGATCAAATGCAGTACTAGTCTTGGTTATTTTCTAGTAGATCTTTGAGTTTTGTTAGTGATTCCTGCCATGAGGATCTAACATTATCGCGTACTTCGGGGTCAGTTATGCCACTTTGCGTAATACTAAGTACAGTTTGGCCATCATGATTTGAGAAGTAAACAGTTATGAGGCATTCGTTTGGATAATTAGTTAGACCATATACTGATGGCGAAACGATAGTACCGTTTTCATCACCAAAACTGTCTGTATAAACAATTTTGCGGCCTGGCTGGATTTCTTGGTATGTTCCAGTGTTGTAATTGATGTTGCCGTCTTGGTCTTCCATGGCAAAAAGGTATTTGCCGCCGACTCTAAAGTCAATTTCGCATGCTGGTGATGAATAGTTTTTTGGGCCCCACCACTTTAATACTATGTCTGGTTCGCTAAAAGCTTCCCACAAAGTAGCTATTGATGAATTTATCAAGACCTCGGTCTTTATAGGTGTTGTGTGCGGTAATGGTTCTGCTATTTTTGCAATTTCCTTATCATAATCATCATTTTCTACAACTAGGTTTTGTAGTTTGTCTAAACATTCTTCCCAGCCTGCGCGGTGGCCGGCAGCTCTTTCGGCTGAAGAGAACCCTTCCTGTCTAAAAATTAGCTTAGTGCTTGGTCCGTCAGATATTAGCTGAATTGTAACTTTTGTCTCTTCACCTGGTGTGCCTTCGGCGTCTTCCCAGGCATGGCTAAACTCTAGTAGACCGGGCTCAACTATGTTCAGATAGCTACCGACAATAAAGTATTCTTCGCCTTTTTGGTCACGCATACCAGCTCGGTATTGTCCACCCAAATGAAAATTATACTCAGTATAAGACGACACAAAACCATTTGGAATCATCCATTGTCTCATTTGGTCGCCTTTAGTGATCGATTGCCAGACTTTTTCAATCTGTGTATCTAAAATTCTTTCTATTTCAAGATTATGTTTCATGTTTCTGTGTGCGTCTCCTTGCCTTAGATTATATCAGTAAATTGGCTTTTATAGCTTCAATTATAGAGGGATCTTTAAAATTTTTGGCGCGCCAATACCACCATTCCCCGCCCCATAAATCAATTATATCTAGCTTAGTGTCATGGGCTAACTTTAGATTGTGAGCAATTTTCTCAGGGTTCATAGATTTGTTTTGCTCTGTAATATCCATATCCCATATATTCTTTGGCCCCCAGGGCTCTAACTGTAGCTCATGTATAAAACAAGGTTTATTCCAAAGTAGCTTTATAATTTTGCCTCGTATTTTTACACTTTTTGATGTTTGTTTGCCGGTCTTATACTGTTTGGTATTGGCGTCATAAAGCCAATGGTAAACTGAAAAACCTACTATGTCAGGAACTGGTGAGTTGAATGGCACCCCAAAAGCTGTAGAGGTGGTCATGATTATTGGCTTGTCAGGGTCTAGTTTTTTAACAATCTGGTATTCTGCTCTTAAAAGTCGCCGATCAATCATTGGCTTTTCGCCAAAACTTTTTAGTAATGCTTCGTTTTCTAGCTGATAACTAACTATAGCAGGGTTATCTTTATATCTATCAACTGTTCGGGCGACAAAATTTAGTAAGTTGTCTATTCTCTGCTCTTTATCTAGATCCCAAGCCCAGTCTGGCCAGTGATTTTCGGGCCAGCGTGGTTGTCTGGCGCCTAGGCATAATGTAACTTCGCCACCAGCTTTACGAATAATCTTTAATTGCTTATCTAGTTCGGTCCAGGTGTATTTACCTGGTTTTGGTTCGCACTCATTCCAGTAACTCATAAGTCTGAATCTTCTAAAACCCTGATTTATCAACCATTTTAAAGCAGCGCTAGAGTCAATGCCAAAGTTGCGACATTGTTTAACCGAAAAGCTTACTCCATAAGTTCTTTGCTTCATCATGGCTATCATTCTAGCCATACTGTGAGCAAATCACAACCTTAACCAAGTTAAACTACTAGGCTTTACTTGATTCTGTTGTCTCTAGGGTGCTGAATTTTTTCCTTGTCGCTTAGCAGATGTAGCTCAGGGAACTCAGCAGCTTTACGTCGGATAAAATTATCTATCTTATCCTTGATTTGTGAGTTGCTTACACTCTTCATAATTGAACCTCCCTTGGTTAATTACACTTGTATCTTACTACGACTAGTGGTCACGGTGTTGTAACTATTATCACTATATATTAGTGACATTGTTCACTTTAGACACGCCATATTAGACCAATACTGGCAAAGATTTGGTATAATTATTGTTTTCTAGAAGCGCTAGTATTGCTTGGCAGACTTTTTGTCTTGGTGTAAAAAGCTCACTTGGTTGGTTTTTACTTAATTTAATGTTGTAATTTTTACGGGTTTGATTTGTCAGTTTGGTGACTCTAATGATCGTCCAATCTAAATCGGTAGTTTTTAGGAATTCGTAGTGATTTATACCGTCTTTAACTCTTGTTGGATCTAGTTTAGTTATGAGTTTATCACTTAATTTATTTAATATTTTAGGTTTGTCGCTCGGGATTTTTACGGCTGTGCCGGTTAGGCTGATCAGGCGTTTTATACCTTGGTTTTTCATCATATCTGCGACAACCTGTATTGATTTTGTCTGTAGGTCGTCCGGGCTTATAGGCCCATGGCCTATAAGCGAGACGACGGCTTGGCAATTTTTTAGTAATTTACTAACATCTCCAGGGTTAGTGCTATCACATTTGTAAACCTTTAGGTTTTTGTGAGGTTTTAGGTCATTGTTACCATATATTCCAGCTTGGATTTTATAGCCACCAGCTAGTGCCTGGTCTACAAAGATTTTTCCGGTGCGCCCATTAGCGCCGATTACTGCTATAGTACGGGGCATATTATTTTGCCTACTTTCCGTTCTTTTGGCGATGCGGGCATCCCGCCCAGCAACAAGGTCGCCTTTTGCCTTTGGCCAAATTTTCTTTAGCAATCCGAATACGGCGTTTTCTGGTATCTGCTTGTTTGGCAGACTCTATCCAGCATATCCACTCATTCCTAGCCAGAGGAGTTATATCTTGCCAGGTATCAGCTGACTTTGGGCTAGCATGTAGCATAGCCTGTAAATCTTTTGCTAATTTATTATGTGCTGTACCGACGCTAAATTTAGTGCTCATAACTATATTCTAGCGTCTTTATAGTCATTAACAAACTAGCGCTATCTACTAGTGGTTTCAATATCTACTTTATATACTTTGCCGTCTCGGACAGAAAAGTTCAGTCGGCCTTCGCTAAAATCCATAGTCGCTGGTAGTCCTACGCCGTCACGTTCTATGACTCTGGCTGGTGTGTTTTGGGACTTGGCTTTGTCTAGTGCATCTTGCTCGGCCAAGCCCTCATAGTTTGTCGCCTGCTGGCTGTTTATGAATGATTTATCTTTGTAATAACATGTTTCTGGGTATATTTCTGCCAGTTGTCCACCAGCATTTTTGCAATCTTGGAAACTTTGTAAATCAGGATTCTTTTTAGATCCTCCGACCGCCACAACCACTACTATTAAGCCGATGGCAATTATGGCTAGTATGTTGATTATCGCTTGTTTTTTAGTTCTGAACATTTTTCCTCCTCTAGTTTATGTTCTTATTTTACTCTAATTTGGCACGAATGATTAAACGCTCATTATAAGTTTGGGATCCACGGTCAAAGGTACCGCCGCAGGTTATTAGTGTCAGCTGGCTATCTACTTCGTCAATCTTATTAAACAAATTATTCATTATCTGGTCTACTGCATAGCTATGGCTGTCCACTACTGTGAACAATTTTTTACTGCCATCACCCATTTCTATTTGTATTTCGTCGCCTGCAGAAATGTTCTTCAAATTAGTAAAAATAGCCGTACTGTACTTGCCCATAACATGTCCGTCTATAATACTTAGCCCTGGTTGGCCCGGTAAAACACTTTGAGTATACCAACCAGCCAAGTGAATATTATTTGGGGCAGCTATGGCGCCATTTTGATCTGTGCTGACTTTCTGAATACAACCACTTATGCCTACGCTAGATATCTCAATCTTACGAGGTTCGTCATCCGCTACACGGAAGTTGTCACAATCAGGAATGGTCTCTTCAGGAGTATCGGTAGTATGGGTTACAGACTCAGTAGTTATACTTGGTGTTGGCGCATGGGTGGCTTTATAGCGATGCCAAAATCCAAGTAGACTATAAATTATAAGCCCGGTGCCAATGACCAAAATAACGATTCTGAGTATAAATAAGAATTTATTTTTTGGAACGGATAATCTCATAACTTTCTATATCTTACTATCATCATAGCATAAGCGCCTTCTGTATGATTGTGAATACTTGACAAATGTGGTATAATATAATTATACACCTTTTGTCAAGTATCTAATAAGATTGTGCAAAAATCCAGCGCTCTTTAGATGGCTGACCTGTTACGAAATCCTTACCTTCAGTACCATTGTTTTCTAACCGGCACCTGCTAGACGCTTTGGTCTCTTCTTTGATACGTTTTTCAGTGACAGGATCATCGTTCCAGTAAACTTCGATAAAGCCCTTATGCTTTTTCAATATCTCTTTAAACTCATCATAACTAGTAGCTTTACGAGTGTTTGCTTGTAATAATTCTGCTTGGCGAGCTAGCATATCTGCGTGAATTGCCTCTAACCAGTCATTTACGGCACTGGCTAAATTATTATCGCATGGCAAGCTTTTTTCTCGGCCACTGAAACGTTCTTTTATGGTTACTGTCTGACTTTCGGCCTCTTTGGCACCGACTTTTATGACTAGTGGCACGCCTTTCACTTCCCATTTGTTTAGTTTGTAACCAAAGCTTTCATCGTCGCGCGAGTCCAAAGTCGTTCGTATACTGCCACCTAGCTGTGTATTTATTTGCTGACAGTAATCTAAAATGTTATCTTCTGGTCTGACGGGTACTATAGCTATCTGAATTGGCGCCATGCGTGGCGGCAAAACTAAACCATTGTCATCACCGTGGGCCATAATTAGCCCACCTAGACTTCTTGTGGAAAGTCCCCAGCTAGTCTGCCAAACATACTGGCGCTGACCTTGATTATCTAGGAAAGAAATATCTTGAGCTTTGGAAAAGTTTTGGCCAAGATCATGTGAAGTACAAGCCTGCAAGGCTTTGCCACTGGGCATTAGAGCTTCAAAAGTTAGTGTATTATCAGCTCCGGCAAAGCGTTCAGCTACTGACTTGTAGCCAACTACTCCGTCCATAGCGAATAGCTCGCGGTAGACATGTGCATACATATTCATCGCCCATTTTTGGGTGTCTATAGCTTCTTCATGGGTAGCGTGTGCGGTATGGCCTTCTTGCCACAAAAATTCAGAGGTGCGTAGGAAAAGCATAGTCCGTTTTTCCCAGCGGACAACGTTATTCCATTGGTTCATCTGGACTGGCAAGTCGCGGTAAGATTGGATCCATTTGGCATAGCTTTGGTACATGATGGTCTCACTGGTTGGTCGGACGGCTAATTTTTCTTCTAATTCTTCGCCGCCACCATGGGTAACTACCGCTAGTTCTGGAGCAAAACCTTCTACATGTTCAGCTTCTTGTTCTAGTAGGCTCATTGGTATAAAAAGCGGAAAATAAGCATTGCCAACACCTCGTTCTTTGATGATTGGATTCATCATGTTTTGTACGGCTTCCCACAAGGAATAGCCGTATGGCTTTAAGATCATTGTGCCCTTGGCAGGACCGTAGTCGGCTAAGTCGGCTAATTGAATTAGAGTCGTGTACCAATCGCTTGGATGTTCATTTTTGGATGGGAGGAGTTTTTTGGCCATATGCGCCAATTATAACAGATGAGCAAGCTAGTTGCTACACAGGTTAGTCCATATACACTTTTCACGTCACAGTCCTGAGCTCCAGATATAAATAGTGAATGTATCATATCTGTCGTGCGGAGGTGCCGAAAAAGTGCATATGGACTGTGGTGCTGGTGCTACTCAGTTATTTCTCGCAGGCAATACCGTCGCTATCGCGGTCTAGTTTTTCTTGATAGCTAGAGTCAGAGCGCTTGATATTAAAGACACCTGCTTCAAATGCTTCGGTGCAGTTGGCGAACTGACGGCCGTTAGTAGGATTGCTGGTTGTTTGGTCTTTAACTTTTTTGGCAGCTTCTTCGCTTGGTACGGCATCAGGTTTTTTATCAGCACCTTTGGCGGTAGTTTTTTCGCCGTCTGGCTGAGTTTGGATCGCAGAATATTTACCATTTTGATCTAGCTGGGGTTGGCTGGTGGCAATAAAGCCAAATGCACCAGCCCAGACGACTAGCAGTCCAATTAATGCTTTGGCCCATGGTGATTTTTTGAATCCTTCTGGGTCGTTAAAATACCAAATGGCGATCGCTACTAACGGAATGATCGGCAAACAAATTAACCAAAGTAACCAGCCGACCAAAATTCGTCGCCCAGAGGTCCAGTCTTGGTAACGGTTTTTAGTACCCGGGAAGCGGCTTAATATCCAGACTGCGCTCTTCAGGAAAAATCCTGGATTTGCATTTTTTTGGCGTTCGGCTGCGATTTTCTCTTCTTCACTCAGTTTATTTTTAGTAGCCATTATTATCCTCCCTTAACTAAAGTTGTCTAAATTATATCAGACATCGTATAATTACAACATAATCAAGGAGAGTATATGGGAATATTTGATGACATAAAAGCCAAAGCCGATATAAATGGTGATGGTAAAATTACGCCAGAGGATCTAGAGGCGCTAAAAGACGGGGCTAACAACGAGCAACTCGATCAGCTTAAGGGTTTGGCCGACCAAAACGGCGACGGCAAGATTGATCTAGCAGATATCAAAGGTTTTA
>CAZSRV010000014.1:0-5673 GCA_964609815.1 uncultured Candidatus Saccharibacteria bacterium
ATGCGTGCTGCTATTAATAAAGTTGATATTGAACGTTCGCCAAACATGGTGACGGTAACTATTAGTACAGCCAAAGCTGGTATTGTGATCGGTCGTGGCGGATCAGGCGCCCAGGAACTAAAAGCTAAAATTGAAAAGATTTACGGCGTCAATGTTCGCGTTAATATAGAAGAAGTTAAAAAATCTGAGCTTTATGCCAAACTAGTTGCCGAAAACATCGCCAACCAGCTAGAGCGTCGCATTTCTTTCCGTAGGGCTATCAAGCAGTCAGCTGCAGCCACTATGCGTGCTGGTGCCCAAGGTATTCGTATCGAGGTGTCTGGTCGTCTAAATGGTGCAGAAATGTCACGTCGCGAAAAAGAAGTCCAAGGTTCTGTGCCACTTCATACAATTAGAGCTAATATTGATTATGCTCACTGTGGTGCTCGTACCCCAGCTGGAATTATTGGTGTCAAGGTTTGGATTTATAAAGGAGAGAACTTCTAATGTTAGTCCCAAATAAATTAAAGCACCGTAGGGTGCGCAAAGGCCGTATCAAAGGCCCAGCTACTTCCGGCAATACTATCGCTTTTGGTCAGTATGCCTTACAAACTACAGAGGGCGAGCGCATCACTTCTAGACAGATTGAATCAGCTCGTCAGGCAATGACTCGTTACATTAAACGAGGTGGTAAGATTTGGATTAGGATCTTCCCGCATACCCCAGTTACTCGTAAACCGCTTGGTCTAAAAATGGGTGGTGGTAAAGGTAGTCCAGAGTTCTTTGTGGCTAAAGTTCGCCCAGGGACGGTGTTGTTTGAAATGCAGGGTGTTAGTGAAGAAATTGCACGTGAGGCTATGCGACTAGCGGCTCACAAGTTACCAGTAAAAACCAAATTTATCGTTAGGGAGACAGAATAATGAAAACTGTAGATATCCGTAAGATGAAAACTGACGAAATTATGAAGAAATCAACAGATTTGCGTGAAGAAATTGCGGATCTAAGGCGACGAATTCATATGGGTGAGACCCAGAATATTCGGACTATTCGCACTAAGAAGCGTGATCTAGCTAGGCTGTTGACTATAATGACTGAACAATTAGCAAAGGAGGCTAAGTAATGGCAAAGACATTAACGGGCGTAGTGTCTTCTAACTCTGCCGATAAGACGATTGTCATTACCGTGCAGACTCGCAAGACACACCCAATTTATAAAAAGCAGTACACCAAGACTACCAAGTATATGGCTCACGATGAAAAAAACGAGGCTAATATCGGTGACCGTGTTTCTATTATCGAAACTCGTCCGTTGTCGGCTCGTAAGCGTTTTACGTTAGAGAAGATTCTAAACCGTGCTGCTATTACTAAAGACGACCTAAACATGATTGAAAAGTCATCTGACGAGGCTAAAACTGAAGCTGGTATTACTAAAGAGGCCGAAGTAGGGGCGGAGGAAGCGTAATGATCCAACAAGAATCAAGATTGAACGTTTGTGACAACAGTGGCGCCAAAGAAATTCTTTGCATTCGTGTGCTTGGCGGAACTCGTCGGCGCTATGCCAGAGTTGGTGATATTATCGTAGCTACCGTTAAGCAAGCTAGCCCAACTGGTAACGTCAAAAAGAAAACCGTTGTTCGTGCCGTCGTAGTCCGAAGCGTGGACAGGATTAAGCGTAAAGATGGTAGTACTATCAAGTTTGATGACAATGCAGCTGTAATTATTGATGCTGATAAAAATCCACGAGCTACCCGTATCTTTGGTCCAGTTCCTCGCGAACTAAGAGATATGGGATATAGCAAAATAATCTCATTAGCGCCGGAGGTACTATAATGCAGACTAAGATTTACAAGATTCGCCTAAAAAAAGAAGACAATGTAGTTGTCTTAAGTGGCAAGTATAAAGGGAAGACTGGTAAAATAGTGGCTACTCATCCCAAAGAAAATAAGGTGACTGTAGAAGGCATTAACATCGTTAAAAAGGCTATGAAGAAGACTAAAGCTTATCCGCAAGGTGGCATTATTGAAATCACTAAGCCAATTGATGTCAGCAAGGTAGCTATTGTAGAGCCAACTACCAAAAAGCCAAGTAGGATTGGTTATCAGGTTGACAAAGACGGCAAAAAAATCAGAATATTTAAGCGTACAGGAAAGGAGATTAAGTAATGGCTGAAACAACTAAGACTGCTAAAAAACCGACTGTAGCGACCAAAAAAATAGCTAAAGTAAATACTGATCTACCTCGTCTAAAACAAGCTTATTTGGATACTTATGTAAAAGAGCTACAAACAGAATTAAAGCTAAAAAACGTCAACCAAGTGCCAAAGCTAGAAAAAATTGTTTTGAACATTGGACTCGGTCGTTCCAAGGATGATAAAGCAATGTTTGAAGTTGCCGAGAATACTTTACTGAAAATTACTGGCCAGAAACCAAAACCAACTTACGCCAAGTTGTCTATTGCGACTTTTAAGTTGCGCGAGGGCAATAAGATTGGCCTAATGGTAACTTTGCGCGGTGATCGTATGTATGAGTTTATGGACCGTTTTATTAATATAGTCTTGCCACGACTACGTGACTTCCATGGCGTAAAGGCTGGCGCTTTTGATAAGCAAGGAAACTACGCTGTAGGTATTACCGAGCAGTCAATCTTCCCTGAGCTGTCTTTTGAAGAAACTACCAAGCCTCATGGTATGCAAGTAATTTTTGTTAGCAAATGTGAATCTAAAGAAGACGCAAAAGCGCTGCTTGGCAAGTTCGGCATGCCTTTTGAGAAAGGAGCCAAATAATGGCAAGAAAATCCAATATTGCTCGTGATGCAAAACGAGAAAGAATGTACCAAAAATACGCTGACAAGCGAGCTGAGCTAAAAGCACTTGGCGATCAAGAAGGTCTACATAATTTGCCTCGCAATTCATCGCCAACACGTCGCAAAAATCGCTGTATTGAAACTGGTAGACCACATGCTTACATGCGTCAGTTTGGTCTAAGTCGTATTTCATTCCGTGAGCACGCTGTTAAGGGTGAAATACCGGGCGTAACGAAGGCGAGCTGGTAAGGAGATATTATGGTAAGTACAGATCCAATTTCAGATATGTTAACTCGCATTCGTAACGCGATTGCAGTTAATAAAACAGAGGTAAAAGCTCCTTATTCCAAAATTAAGCACAGCGTAGCCGAGCTTTTGAAAGCTAATAGCTTTATCACCGATGTGGCTGTTGAGGGCGAAGGTATTGCTAAGCAAATCGTTATTACTATTAACGAGCAGTCAACTAACGCTCGTATTACCGAGATCCAGCGCATTAGTCGTCCTGGACGTCGTTTGTATACGCCAGCTAGCAAAATCCCAATCGTCAAGCGTGGCCGAGGAATCATCATCATGTCTACATCTAAAGGTTTAATGACTGGCGAAGACGCCAAAAAGAGCTCATTAGGTGGCGAATTAATTTGTAAGGTTTATTAAAGGAAGAAAATATGAGTCGAGTAGGAAAACTACCAATCAAAATACCGAGCGGCGTGACAATCACTATCTCTGAATCTACTATAACCGTCAATGGTTCCAAGGGTTCATTAGAGCAGTTCACTATGCCGGGTATTAATGTCAAAGAAGAAAATGGCGAAGTGATCGTAACTCGTGATAATGACGAGCCAAAAATCAGGGCCAAACATGGCCTAATGCGAGCACTGATCAACAATATGGTGAGCGGCGTTAGTCAGGGTTTCAGCAAAGATCTAGAAATAAATGGTGTTGGATTCCGCGTCGCCCTGGCCGGCAACCAACTAAAAATGAACTTGGGTTTTTCGCACGAAGTTGTTTATACTCTACCAGTTGGTGTAATGGCCGAAGTTAATCAGAACAACATCAAAATTAGCGGCATTAGTAAGCAACAAGTCGGCCAAGTAGCTGCTGAAATTCGGGCATTAAAGAAACCAGAGCCATATAAAGGCAAGGGTATTAAGTATGCTGATGAGCGAATTATTCGCAAGAGCGGAAAGAGCGGAAAGGATAAATAACCATGAGTAGACTAACTGATAAAATTAAACATACTGCTAGGCGATCTACTCGTGTTAGGTCTCAGCTATATGGCACTGCTGAGCGTCCACGTTTAAGTGTTAACATTAGTAATTTGCATGTTTCAGCTCAGATTATCAACGATGCCGAAGGTAAAACATTGGTAGGAGCTAGTACTGTTGGCAAAAAAGCCAAAGGTAATATGATAGAAAAGGCTGAGCTAATCGGTACCGAAATAGCTAAACTAGCTAAGTCAAAGAAGATAAATAAAGTTGTTTTTGATCGTGGTAGTAAATTGTATCATGGCCGTATCAAGGCTTTAGCTGATGCTGCCCGTAAAGGTGGATTGGAGTTCTAATATGAGTGAAGAAGTAAAAAACAACAAGCCAACAAACAGCCCAAGAGGTGGTCGTCCTAATCGTGGCAATAGGCCAAACGACAAGCCAGCCGAAGAAAAGCAGTTTGACGAACGTGTAGTTCATGTAGATCGTGTTGCTCGTGTGGTCAAGGGTGGACGTCGGTTTAGGTTCCGAGCCTTGGTAGTGGTCGGTGACCGCAAGGGCCGTATCGGTATTGGCATATCCAAGGGTGCTGATGTAACCGCTGCTGTAGCCAAAGCCGTAGATGTTGCTAAAAAGAATATGATTGAGGTGCAACTATACAAAGGCACTTTTCCGCATGAATCGCAGGCCAAGGTTGGTGGGTCAAACATCCTACTAAAACCAGCTAGTGCTGGTACTGGTCTAATCGCCGGTGGTGTAGTCCGAACAGTTCTAGAAGTGGCCGGTGTCAGTAATGCTTTGTCTAAATCACTTGGTTCTACTAACAAAATCAACACCGCTTATGCTACTCTGGAAGCTCTAAAAACTATGGAGCCTGCTAAAAATTGGGTGACTAGGCAATTTGCGCCAAAACCTAAATCTCAGACTAAAGCTGATAAGCCAGTTGTGGCTACCAAAAAAGCCCCAGCTAAGGCTAAAAAGGAGACTAAGTAATGCGCATAGAAAATCTGCAAGTAAAAGCCAACAAGAAATCTACTCGTGTTGGTCGCGGTATTTCAGCTGGCAAAGGTAAGACTGCTGGTCGCGGTACCAAAGGTCAGGGTGCTCGCAAAAGTGGTGGTGTGCGTCCTGGGTTCGAGGGTGGTCAAATGCCACTATATATGCGAATCCCTAAACTTCGTGGTTTTAAGTCACATCGTCCACAGACAGTAAATGTCTATACTGGTGACTTAGATTCTATCGGTAAAAGTACGATTGACACCGATGTGCTTGCTGAGGCTGGTTTAATTATTAATCCGCATGTTAGAGTTAAACTGATCAATAAAGGTGAAACTAAGAAAAAACTAACCGTTAAGCTACAGTATGCTAGCGTTAGTGCGGTGGTAGCCTTGCAGGCTAACGGTGGTAGTTTTGAAAAAGTTACCCAGGTCAAACGTCCTGCCTCAGCCAAAAAGACCGAAAAAGCCGAAAAACGCGCCAAAAAGTCCAAATAAATAGATTTGTTTATTTACAAAACCTCCCTACAAGGAAGACTAATCTTTCAGGGAGGTTTTTGTTTGGCTAAAGAGTTTTATAGAATGTTCCTATAGAGTTTAAGGTAATGATTGTCAAAGCTAATAGTTGTAATAGTGGTCAAAAAACTCTATAATAACTAACTAAAGAGTAACAAAAAGAGGGAATAAACGTTT
>CAZSRV010000014.1:5773-19955 GCA_964609815.1 uncultured Candidatus Saccharibacteria bacterium
CAAAAAACTCTATAATAACTAACTAAAGAGTAACAAAAAGAGGGAATAAACGTTTTATGAACTGGAAGATGATTTGGAAGTCGCTGGGTGATCCTGATATGCGCAAGCGAATTTTGGTGGTATTTGGTATTTTAATTGTATTTAGGTTCCTAGCCCATATTCCTATTCCTATTGCCGATTCTCAGACGCTACAATCTGTCCTAAAGAGCTTGTTTACGTCTCAGAATACACCACAGTTCCTAAGTTTTGTTAATGTGTTGTCTGGTGGGGCGCTAGCCAATTTCTCTATTATGTTGGTAGGACTAGGGCCGTATATTAATGCGAGTATTATCATGCAACTACTGACCAAAGCTATTCCTAAACTGGAAAACATGAATAAAGAAGGTGAATATGGCCGTAAGAAAATCAACCAGATGACTCGTATCTTGACTTTCCCGCTAGCTATTATTCAGTCTGTCGGAACAATCTTTTTAGTTAAACAACAAGCTTCCCAGGTGGCTGGACTGGGTGACATAACAGCTGGAGCTACGTTAATGCAGTGGATTTTGATGGTTGGTGCACTTACGGGGGGAGCGATGATGCTTATGTGGCTGGGCGAGCTAATTACCGAGCAAAACATTGGTAATGGTATATCGCTACTTATTACTGTTGGTATTGTGGCTAGTTTACCTAGTGCTATTATAAATCTGGTTGGTACGGCCTTTGGCGGTGGAGAAAAATGGGCTATAGCCGGCCTATCATTACCTATTAGTAAATCTGGAACAATATTCGTTCTGGTGTTGACGCTCATCATTGCTTTAGTGACAGCTTTTGTGGTTAGGCTGAATGAAGCTCAAAGACGATTAACGGTTCATTATGCTAAAAGAATCCAAGGTAACCGAACTTATGGCGGCGTAACAACTATGTTGCCAGTTAAGCTTATTACAGCTGGTGTGATCCCAATTATCTTTGCAGTGGCGTTCCTTAGCGTGCCAAGTTTTGCGGGTCAAATTCTTAGCTCAAATAGCTCGGCTAGACTGCAAAGTCTTGGGCAAACTTTATCAGAATGGTTCCAAACTCCAACTAAAGAGGCTTTAACTTCCGGTGATTTTGCGCCATGGATTTATCCAATAATTTACTTTATTCTAGTGTTTCTGTTTACGTTCTTTTATACCAGTATTGCCTTTAACGCCAAAGATATTGCTGAAAACTTGCAAAAACAAGGTGGTTTTATAGATGGTGTGCGTTCTGGCGAGGCCACAGAGAAGTATTTATCAAAGGTAGTTAATCGTCTAACGTTGTTTGGCGCCATATCACTTGGCTTGCTGGCGGTAGTGCCAATTGTAGCAGAGGCCATCTGGGCTAACGGACTGTCTATTACTGGTACTTCTATATTGATCTTGGTAGCTGTATCACTAGAGACTCTAAGGCAGGTAGAGTCACGAGCTATGCTGATTACCTACAGTCAGTACGATGGGTCTGACTTCTTCCAGACTGTAGAACCGGCCGAGAAAAAGCGATTTTATAAGAAATTGGTTAGGAAACCTCAAAAATCAGACAAACAAAGTAAAGAACAAGATTAAAAATAACTCTTTACAAATGTTGTAGTTTTTTGATATAATACTTTACTAGTTGTAACTATGGCAAAGGATAAGGAAGTAATTGAGCTCCAGGGCACAATAATTGAGACTCTGCCCGGAACACAGTTTCGGGTTGAATTATCTAATGGTCATCAGATTATAGCTCATGTGGCTGGCAAGATGCGTAAACATTATATACGCATAGTGCCCGGCGACAGCGTTACGGTTGAGTTAACACCTTACGACCTTACGAAGGGTAGAATCACCTATCGCAAATCATAAACATCAGGCTGATTGCAAGAGCCTGATACGTATGGTTAACAATATAAAATAATGCAGTGTGTTTCCGAAGACACTAAAAGGAAAGGAATCGGAGATCCGTATGAAAGTGCGTGCAAGCGTAAAAAAGATCACCCCAGATGACAAAATTGTTCGTCGCAAGGGCAGGATCTATGTAATTAATAAATTAAAACCCAAGCATAAGCAGAGGCAAGGTTAAGTATGGCAAGAATTTCGGGTGTAACTATACCAAACGAAAAACAGATTCAGATTGCTTTGACGTATGTTTACGGTATTGGGCCAAAGTTTGCTGGCGAGATTGTTGAAAAGGCCAAGCTAGACCCAACTGTTCGCGTAAAAGACATGACAGACGACGAGATTAGTCGGATTTCTGATGTGATAGCTAAAGATTACACAGTAGAGGGTGAGCTACAGCGAATCGTCACTGGTAATATTAAGCGTCTAAAAGATATTAACACTTACCGTGGCCTAAGGCACAAGAATAATTTGCCTAGTCGTGGTCAGCGAACTAAAACTAATGCGCGTACTCGTCGTGGCAAAAAGACCACTGTAGGCGGTACAGCTAAAAAAGTAGCATCTAAGACATAGGAGAAAGGACAGTTATGGCAGAAGATAAATCAACTACAAGTGTGGCAACGACTACCACCAAAAAGAAAAAGTCTAAGCGAACTGTTGCTCATGGTCAGGTGCATGTGCAGGCAAGCTTTAATAACACTATAATTACCGTTACAGACAATAGCGGCGGTACTCTTACTACGGCTAGTGCCGGTGGCTGTGGCTTTCGCGGTAGCAAAAAAGGCACTGCTTATGCAGCTCAAGTAGCCGCTGAAAAAGCAATTAATGCTGCTAAGCAAACTTACTCACTTAGTAAAGCAGATGTATTTATAAAAGGTATCGGACTAGGACGAGAGTCGGCTGTCCGAGCGATGATTGCAGCTGGTGTAATAGTAGAATCAATCAAGGACGTAACTGGTGTACCGCACGGCGGTTGCCGTCCAAAGAAAGCAAGGAGGGTATAGATAATGGCTAGAGATACCCAATCAATAGTTAAGATGTCCAGGCGTGAGGGTTATGCTTTACACCCAAAAGCTCACAAGGCTTTGATGAAGCGTACGACTCCTCCGGGTCAACAAAAGGCTGGTGCGTTTAGAGCTAAAAGTAGCCAGTACAACATTCAACTGCGCGAAAAGCAGAAAGTCAAAAGACTTTATGGACTACTAGAAAAGCAGTTTAGTAATCTGATGAAGGAAGCTGATAGGGCTACAGGCCAATCTGGCGAGGTACTTTTGCGATTTCTAGAGCAACGTGCCGATAATGTAGTTTACAGGGCTTGTTTTGCTACTAGTCGCCGAGCTAGCCGTCAACTTATGACGCATGGTCATTTTATTCTAAATGGTCGTCGTGTTGACATTCCATCCATTCGGCTAAAAGAAGGTGATGAACTAATTGTTCGTCCAAAAAGTCAGAAATCTGAATACTTTAAGAATCTTGATGACGTAAGTCCGTCCGGCGAAGTACCGTCATGGATAAAGGTTGACCGCAAGAAGATGAGCATTAAAGTTACCGGCGTTCCAACTCGTGAAGAGGCCGAAGAAAATATTAACGAACAACTAATAGTTGAGTATTACTCACGATAAGGGAGGCAATAAATATGTCAAAAAACATTCACATTCCAGGTATCGTCAACGTAGATGACCATGATTCATCAAGCGCAACGTTTACCGTAGAACCACTGCATAGTGGTTATGGCAACACTCTTGGCAATAGCTTGCGCCGTGTTTTGCTTTCATCTTTGGCTGGGTCAGCCATTACTAGTGTCCGTTTTGATGGCGCTAGTCATGAATTTACAACTCTACCAGGCGTTAAAGAAGATATCGTAGATATTATCCTAAATCTAAAAGGTGTCGTCTTTAAGGTATATAGCAAGGAGCCTCAAGTTTTGCGGATTAAAAAATCTGGTAAGGGTCAAGTTACTGCTGGTGATATTGAGAAAAACGCCGAAGTAGAAATTGTTAACCCAGAATGCGTAATTGCCACACTGGACGATAAAGGTGAGTTCTCTGCAGAAGTTGTTGTAGAAGTTGGTCGTGGTTATAGAACAGTTGAAGAAAATGGCGGTTCCAGGACGTCTACCGACCAAATCGCAATTGACGCGTTGTTTAGCCCGGTTACTAGGGTTAGATACAAAGTAGAAAATACTCGTGTTGGTCAAGTTACTGATCTAGATAAGCTGATTATTACTATTGAAACTGATGGTTCAATTAACCCAAGCGATGCTTTTGAAGAAGCAGCTGCTATTTTAGTTAATCAGTATACTGCGCTAGCCGGCAAGACTCGCGTAGAGGCTAGCGCGCCATTAGCTACTAACAGTGGTAGTGTGACGCCTGTCGCCGAGACTGAAGGTGATGATTCTCCAGCTTTAATGACATCTATTGAGGATCTTAACTTATCTGCCCGCACAACTAATGCATTGGTTAATAACGACATTCATACTCTAAAAGATTTGTTCTCTTTGAGCGATGTTGAACTTCGTGAACTAAAAGGTTTTGGCAGTAAAGCTCTAGACGAAGTAAAAGAAAAAATGGCGGAGATGGAGTTTTAGATGCATCGTCATTCATATAAAGGTCGTAAATTTGGGCGCGAGAGAGATCAACGCCGAGCGTTAATTAAAGGATTAGCCGATTCATTAATCAAGTACGAAGCTATAGAGACAACTTTACCAAAAGCGAAGGAACTTGTTAGTTATACAGAACGACTAATCACTAAGGCTAAAAAAGGTGGACTACATAATCGTAGGCAGATTATGGCTAAACTGCAGACTACCGATAGCGCTCACAAATTAGTAGATGAAATCGCCCCTAAGTTGACTACTCGAAATAGTGGTCACCTAAAAGTTGAACGAACTGCATTACGTCGTGGCGATAATGCTCAGATGGCTAAAGTTAGCTTTGTTGATGACCTAAGAGCTACTCCAGTTGTTGCCACCAAGGCTTCTGCTAAGAAAGCTGAAGCTAAAGTAGCTCCTACCAAGTCGGAAAAGCCAGAAACTAAGTCTGCCACAACTAAAAAAACAACAGCAGCTACTAAGCCTAAAACTGTAAAAACAACAGCAAAGGAGAAGAAATAATGGATAAAACTTATTCAGCTAAGCCTTCAGATGTTGTTCGGAAATGGTATGTCGTAGATGCCTCCGAAATGCCTCTAGGTCGCGTTAGTACAAAAATCGCTGAACTTTTAACAGGCAAAGGCAAACCAATGTTTACCAAGCATATTGATTGTGGTGATTTTGTAGTGGTGATCAATGCCAAAGACCTAAAAGTTACTGGCAATAAGCTAGAAGATAAGATCTACTACAGGCACTCTCACTATCCAGGTGGACTAAAAGAATCTAGCTTACAGTTCCAGATGGATAAAGATCCTACTCAAGTTATTTATCATTCAGTTCGTGGTATGTTACCAGTTAACAAACTACGCGATGAGCGTCTAAAGCGCCTAAAGATATATGAAGGCAGTGAGCATAATCATGAAGCTCAGAAACCTGAAATTCTGAAATTGAAAGGAGCTAAATAATGGGATATTTTTACGGACTAGGTCGTCGTAAGAGCGCCACAGCTCGTGTTAGAGTAACTAAAGGTACTGGCAAAATCGTTGTTAACGACAAACCGGCCGAAGAGTATTTTTCTGACAGCAAAGCTCATTTGTCAGAGTTAGAAAAGCCATTTAACGTATTAGAACTAAACGGCAAATATGACGTTTCGGCCAAAGTATCTGGCGGTGGTGTTAATGGTCAAGTAGATGCTATTCGTCTAGGGATTGCCAAAGGTTTGGTAGAGATGGACGAAGCTCTAAAGAATACCTTGCGTCGTGCAGAACTACTTGGACGAGATCCTAGAGAGAAAGAACGTAAGAAGTTCGGTCTAAAAGGTGCTCGTAAACAACGTCAGTTCACTAAACGTTAGTATTGATAAACTTACAGCCAAAAAGCCCTGGGGATTATTTCCGGGCTTTTTGGTTTTTATGATATGATAAAAGTGTCTTAAGCTAACAGCGGTTTTTTATATCCGCTTTTCGGGCGATTGCATCTATAAATGGGCACTCGTACGAACTCAGTTGGATGCAATCCTGCTGTTGGCTTAAGACACCTAGTACGGGTGTCCTTTTAATTTGTAGGGACGGTCGGTAATATTAACCAAAAGGAGGATACCGTGATTAGCGGAGAAAACACACCAAAGAAAAAATCATACAAAAAATGGGTAATTATTGTTATTGTTGGAGTCATAATTATAGCGATTATTGCTAGTGGTGGTGATAAGCAAACTGATAATAATTTGCAGACCGAAACAACGAATCAAACAACCCAACAAACAGAGCAAAATAATCAACAAGTAACTACCGCAACTGAAGAACCTAAAATAACTGTTGGTCAAAAAAATGCCGTTGATAAAGCCAAGCAATATATAAATCTTACAGGATTTTCTCATGATGGCTTGATAGAACAGTTGGAGTTTGAGCAATTTTCGCACGATGATGCCGTGTTCGCTGTTGATAATATAGATGTAGACTGGAATGAGCAGGCAGCCAAAAAAGCTAAGAGTTATATGAGCGTATCGTCATTTTCAAGAGGTAGTTTGATTGATCAGCTAAAGTTTGATAAATTTACTCAAGAACAAGCCGAATACGGTGTTAGTACAGTAGGTTTGTAGTAAAAAACTCGGAGAAATCCGAGTTTTTAGTTTGTTGTGCATGACCCTATCTTTATATTATACCACGCCTAGTCTATGTTTGTCAATAGCGCTTGGTGTGGTGTATAATAATTAACAGATGAATAAAGACGTGATTTTGACCGGTCTGCGGGCCAACAATGATTTAACCATTGGTAACTATTTTGGTGCAATGTTGCCGATGACCGACTTGGCCAAAAATAACTCTGATAAGTATCAGATTAATATGTTTGTACCTGACCTACACAGCTTTACTACACCTATAGATCATAGCCAACTAAGTTCGCAAATTATGCATAATATAAAGATATATTTGGCTTGTGGTTTGCCGATAGATAACGATGATGTGCATATATATCGCCAAAGTTATGTGCCGGCCCACAGTGAACTAACCTGGATTTTGGATTGTTTTACCGGTACTGGTGAGATGGCGCGCATGACTCAGTTCAAGGACAAGTCTGGAAAGCTGGGCGGTGACCAAATAAGTATGGGGCTATATAATTATCCGGTACTGATGGCATCAGATATACTACTATATAACGCCAAATATGTACCAGTTGGCGATGATCAGACTCAGCACCTAGAATTTGCCAGAGACATTGCTCAGCGTATGAATAATCGGTTTGGTGAGTTGTTTGTGGTGCCGGAGCCTGTGGCCAAACAACATGAGTTTTTTGGTAAAGATCAGGGGCTACGTATTATGGACCTAGCCGACCCTAGCAAGAAGATGAGCAAGAGCGATGAGGTTGGTAGGGGTGTAGTCTTTCTTGGTGATAGCCCAGAAGTTGTCCATAAAAAAGTAATGAATGCCACTACTGATAGTTTGTCCCGTATTAATTATGACCCCAAGGCCCAGCCAGGAATTGCTAATATTATTGACCTAATAGCTTTGCTGGATGGTACAGATAAGGATAGTGTTGTGGCCAGATATCAAGGTCAGACGATGTATGGCCCACTAAAGACTGAGCTAGCCGACAAAATGGCTAAGTTTGTGGGTGAGTTCCAGCAAAGGCTGGCAGATGTAGATGAGGCCAAAATAGTTCAGAAACTACAAGACTCAGAAATCAAAATGAATCAAATAGCTAATGAAACATTGTTAAGGGTGCAAAAAGCTGTAGGGCTTCGCTAAAGTGACAGAAGAAGATATAAAAAAACGCCTAGACGTGGTGTTGGCTGGTAAGTACCCTGAATATTCGCGGTCATTGATCCAAAAACTGATCCGCGAAGGCCGAGTGAAGGTCGGTGGTTATTGTCTGAAGAAACCAAGTATTATGGTGACTGAAACTAGTGACGTAAATCTTGACCTGACTAATTTAAATAAGCCAAAGTCAGAAATAGAGGTTGATGTACTCTACGAAGATGATGATGTTGTGGTAGTTAACAAGCCGATTGGTATACTGAGTCATAGTAAGGGTGCATATAATCCAGAAACCTCCCTAGCTGATTGGCTAAAACTGAGGCCTGGGTATGATTTCCCGGATGATAATGATAGAGGCGGAATTGTTCATCGCCTGGATAGAGCGACTAGCGGTGTTATAATTTGCGCCAAAAACTCTAGTGCTATGGTTAGTTTACAGAAACAATTTTCGGATCGTCAGACCAAAAAAACTTATGTGGCGTTGATCGAGGGGCGCCTAAAGCAACCAGAGGCAGTAATTGATATTCCGATAGAGCGTAACCCCAAGGACCCTAAAAAGTTTCGGCCGGGGCCGAATGGTAAGCCAGCCCAAACCCACTACAAGGTTATAGATACCGGTGAAAAGTATAGTCTGCTAGAGTTAAAGCCGATTACTGGTAGAACCCACCAGCTAAGAGTGCATCTAAACTACTTAGGACATCCAATAGTTGGTGACGAGTTTTATGGCGGGAAAAGGGCTGATAGGCTGTTTTTACACAGCAAAAGCCTAGAGGTCACTCTGCCTAGTGGCAAGAAGCAAGTATTTGTGGCCGAAGTTCCAGAGGAATTTGACAGCTATTTATGAAAAATTTACTACTAAATCAAGCTAATGAGGTTCAGATTACTAACTGGCTAGACAAACCTTCTAGTGCTTTAGGAATAGTTGGTCCTAATGGCAGTGGTAAGAATTTTTTAGCCAGAGAGCTGGCTATGGAATGTCTAGGCGTCCAGAGCCTGATCAATAACCCCGGTTATATAGAGATAGATGCTGAAAACAGTGGTATAGATGATATCAGGGAGGCCCAAAAAGCAATTAAATTAGTAATGCCAGGTACTAATTCTATAAAAAAAGTGATATTTATTAGGAATTTTGATGCTTTTGGCAATGAAGCTCAAAATGCAGTACTAAAAACCTTAGAAGAACCGCCAACAGGTACGGTCATAATAATTACTATTACGCGGGGTAGTAAGGTTCTGCCGACCGTTTATTCCAGAATAAGCCGTATAAATATTCACCCGGTTAGCCTAGAGCAAGCTAGTAAATATTATAATAAATCACCGGATGAATTAAAGAAGGCTTACCTATTGAGCGATGGTTATGTTGGGCTAATGAATAGTTTGATAACGGGCGCAGAAGACAATGAACTGCTGAGGGCTATTGATTATGCCAAGGAACTATTATTAATGTCCAGATCGCATAGGTTAGCCAGAGTAGACGATATTATAAAAAACAAACCAGTAGATATGGGTTTTTTATTAGATGCTATTCTAAAATTGATCAATGCTACCTATAAACAGGCAATCATATCCGGCAAATCACCAGAGACTGCAGGCGGTAGGTTGCAGGCGATTAGCAGTTGTATAGACGATATCCAGGCGGGCTTAAGTAAGAAGTTAGCGCTTACTAATTTGTTTTTGGTGTTATAATATAACCTGTATTTATGTATGAATTATTAATACTCGCAGTTATCGGTGCATTTATGTTGCGCTCGTTTGTCGTCAAACAAGATGACTCTGATGAACGTCCACATAGGTTTGGTGATAGGATGGGTAAGTTATGGGATATTGTGCATCAAGGGATGCGCGAAAACAGATTACTCAAGGCCGAAAAAGCTTTATTAGCTATTCTAAAGATTGACCAAAAAAACGCTGCTGCCTATAACCGTTTGGGGATTTTGTATGCCAAGCAAAAAGAATACAAAGATGCTATAGATTGTTTTGAGATTGCTTGCAGTATAGAGCCGACCGCTTCAAGTTTGCATAACTTGGGATTGATTTTTTATGAGACAGAGAATTATCAAAAGGCCGTCACAGCTTTTGATGAGGCTCTAAAGCTTGATGAAAATATGGCTGCTAGGCATATTGCTATTGCCAAAGCTCTAGAGAAGCTAGGTAATGAAAAACGTATGATTATTGAGTTAGAAAAAGCTGTTGAACTTGAACCTACGCATGAGGCTTATGGACTATTAGAGAAGGCTTATCGTGGTGCTGGTAATGTCAAGGAAGCTGATATTATAGAAGATAAGCTAAAGAAACTAATCAAACCGCATGGCAATAAACGTAGGTCTAGAGTACGTCGCGCCAAACGAGTGGTCGTTTAGTCTTCAAAAGTTTGAATATTAACAGATAGTTTGTTACAATTTATCAAGTATTTAGCTATTTACGCCACCTTAGCTCAGTTGGTTAGAGCATCGGTTTTGTAAACCGAGGGTCGTCGGTTCGAATCCGACAGGTGGCTCCATTAATTTGCAGGGTTAGTGAAGCGGTCAAACACGACTGACTGTAAATCAGTTGGCTCAGCCTTCGGGGGTTCGAATCCCTCACCCTGCACCAGACATAATTACATGACATTTTGAGCGAATTATTCACTCCTTACCGTTACAGAGAAAATATTTAGGCCGCCTTTAAGGGCGATTTTTAAATTACAATGCTATAAACTAATAACATGATCACCACCTTGATTAACTAGGCGTTTATCAAAGGTTACTAGCTTGTTGCTATAGGCCTTGGCTTCGGCAGTTGCATAGCAATCAACGATTGAAAGGGCCGGCTGACGCTTATAAAGTTTAATAGTATCAAGCAGGAAATAAGGGTTGTGTACGACGTTTGAAAAGCCTAAAAAATCACTTATTAGCTTAGTAATATCTTGACGAGATAACCCAATAACTTTTTCTAGAACATATATAGCTTCTATAACGACAACATCAGTTACATACACTTTATCTTTAGTAATTAATTTTGTAGCTAGTTGAGTTTGTTCGGGTACGTCGTCAAGCAAAAACCGCAGAACAACGTTAGTATCCAGGCTAGTCATTGTGTCCTGCTACCCAAGCCTGGGCTGTGGCTTGGCTTAGCGACTCGCCAGATAATCCTTTGAGGTGGCTAGGTATCTTTTTTGTGATTTTTGCTCGTGTGGCTTCAAAATCTTTCATATCAGTGCCAGCATCAAGGATGATCTGGTTGTTTTTACCTAGCGCTACTGTTAGTTTTTGGCCAGTTTTTAGACCAAGTGCTTTTCTGAGTGGCGCGGCTATGGTGACTGTGCCTTTACTAGTTACTGTAGTGTTATATGTCATGTATTACATTTTATATATTGTAATACGTCTTGTCAATTTCTTCCGTGGTGGCATGGTTACTAAAATGATCCGAAATTAGTATTCTAAGTTTTAAAACTATCAATTTTTTGGTAAAATTATCTGGTAGTATAAGCCGCGATAGCTCAGTGGTAGAGCACTTCCATGGTAAGGAAGGGGTCCTGGGTTCAAGTCCCAGTCGTGGCTCCAATTCCAAGTCAATTTCCAAATTGTCGCCCGAAAGGGCGATTTTATGTTACGTATTGCCTGTGAAAAATCATGAAAATCTGTGAAAATATGGAATGATCAAGCGATAAAACACAAAAGAATAGTCTAAAAGTGTTAGTTTCTGGCATAATATTTATATGAGACATATTGGTATTTATTCTGGAACGTTTAACCCGGTTCATGTGGGGCATTTGTCGTTTGCGGATAAAGCATATAAGATAGCAGCATTAGATAAAGTGGTGTTTTTGCCGGAAGAAACACCACGCGGTAAAGCTAATATTACACCTCTGGCTATTCGCATAAGGCAATTAGAGGAGTCTATTGATAACCTGAGACACGAAATATATTGTGCTAGTCACCCCAGATTTACTATTGCTGAGACTTTAATTGAACTGAGAACTAAATATTTGGACGCTAAATTAAGTTTTTTGATTGGTTCGGACTTAGTAGCTGGCTTAAAGAACTGGCCTGACATTGATCAGTTTATTCAGGAATACCAAATGATAATTGGTATGAGAAGTACTGATGATAGGCAAGATGTTGAGACTATAATGCAGGATCTAGGCGCGCAGTATATTATCTTAAATACTCCTTATGCCCACGTATCATCACGGCAGATACGTCGTGGAGCTATAGGGGTTGAAAATACAACAGACAACTGATATAATTACCAGATATGGGAAAGAAGAATGACAAACGAAAATTAGTAGGCTTGGTGTCTGAAGAAACTGGACATCGGACTTACTATACCACTAAAAATACGATGAATACCCCGGATAAGTTAGAGCTTAGGAAGTATGACCCGATCGCTCGTAAACATGTGCTTTATGTAGAGACTAAGAAAAACTTAGGTCGCAACGAAGTAAAGCCACGTAAAAAATAACTTACCAACGAGGATATTTATATAGAAAAAGCGACGGTTGAATATCGTCGCTTTTTAGTTACTTGTTGATCATTTTTTAATCTTGTCGTGTAAGTCTAGGGCTGTGTTTATATACTCGGCGTGGCTCCAGACTAGTGGCGACACAGACATTTGAGCGCCATTATTTGGATTAATTTGTTCACTCATTAGTCCGCTTGGGAACATTTTAGTATGAGTCCAATTTATGATGTCCTGGGCTTTATCGATTTGGTTTACTTTGACATAAAATTGGGCAAGCCAAAGCGTCGTGATAATCCATGGATTAGGCCAAGAATCATCGGACGTTCTGAAATAATAATCGTTAGTGTACCTAGGCATACCACCGACTTCATGATTTGGATTTATCAGCTCATTATTTAATTTCTTTACGGCATTTACTAAAAGTTCCGATGATTCTTCTGGTTTGTAGAATTCATACATCATAATACCATAAAAACTAGATGTGTCTAGGGTATCGTCAAAGGTAAGATTGCCATCAGCTTCCAATAAAAAGCCTTTGCGGTAGCCATCGCCATCTGGGTATCTAAAGATATCACTTCTATCTAATAAACTCTTGGCTACTTCAGCGTATCTGGTAGCGTCTTGGTTATTGCCGAATTTTTCTGCTAACTCGCTGGCGGCCAGTAAACCTTTATAAGTTATGGCGGTTGTATAGGTGCTAGTTAGGAACTTTTCTTCCCATAAATCATAACTAGCATGAGGTAAGCCGGTCTCGGTATCTATAAAATTACAGATAAATTCGGCTGGTTTTTTAACTAAATCTTCATACAAGTTTTTTACAAATTCGGTATCATCAGAATAGTAAAGGTACTCGGCCAACATCATGATTATAATGGCGGTTTCGTCTTCTTGGATAGCTAGTTCGGTTTTACCACCCCTGATAAGTGGATGCCAGGTGCTGCCTATAGAGCGATCGGGTTGGTATTTGTGCATCATGTAGCCATCGCGAGTTATAACATCTACGCAAAATCTAAAGAAACTCCGAGGTTCGTTTTTGTAGCCTAGCCTGATTAGTGGCCACATGGCATAAGCGCCGTCGCGGGGCCAAACGTAGCTATAGTAATCACGACCGTAATTATAAATAGATGAATCGCAAGATGCAATTATGCCACCTCGTGCATCGGTATGAGCTTTTATAACCATAAGAGATTTTTTGAGGTTAGCAAAAATGGTGGGGTCTAGGTCGTGCAGTTTATCTGTAGCTGGTGACAGCCAAGTTTCCCAGTGAATTTTATTACTTATCAGTGGCTCACCTAAACCTTCCTGAAACTCATTATTTATTCGTTCGCAAGCTGGCTGAGAGTCAGAGGCGACAATCCAGTAGTCAATTATCTTAGATTCATTAGGGTTAATATCTAGATTAAATCTAATTACCGAATCTACGCCGCCGTGTTCTACATTGTTACAAGATAGTTCGCCGTCTTCGGCATCCATATAAGTGCCGGCTTTGCCTTCAATCCGGTAACTACCTACACTATATTGGTCAAATAAAACTTTGTCATCACGAGTTTGGCCTGATATGGTCAAACAAACACGGCCCTTGTAGTCTAATATATAGTTGCCGTGAGGTACATACATGGCAGTGTCGCTGCGGCCACCTCTGGATATCTCAAATACTTGGTGAAAAAACACCCTTATACTTTTTCTATCTGATGAATTATTAAATACTTCTAAAGCTCGGCAAAAAACATCATTTTTATAATCTACGAAGTCATTAGACTTAATCACAACCTGATACCTACTATTAGTCCAAGTACAGGTAGAGATTAGCGAATTTTCGTCTAGACGTATATCTACAATCCATTCTTTACTATCTAACCAAGAAAAATGACCGTCTATCCAGACGCCAATCTTATGGTTCATACTACGGGCGGTAGTTAGGTTATCTAGGCCCACATAAGGGTAGTAAAAATCATGTACTAATCCACTTTCATTTAATCCAACTGTTAATCGTCCGTTACCTAATATAATTGGTCTACCCA
>CAZSRV010000015.1:0-19110 GCA_964609815.1 uncultured Candidatus Saccharibacteria bacterium
GCACCAGAAATTGACTTTCAAGAAGTTTGTCGCCCTAAACGGCGACTTTTTATATGTGAATAAATTACTAGAAAAAAAAAGGGGGGCAGCCAAACTAAACTAACCCAATACTTACATTATAACATATAAATGTAAGTATTGTCAAGTTTTTATGATAAAAAACCGGTAATAAAGATTTATTTGGGTTACATGGTATTAAACTTTAGTGGTATAATTAGTGCTAGTTAAACAGGGAAAGGAAAAATATGTTAACTTGGATAATTTTGGGCGTGATCGCGGTACTAGTGATTGCATTAATAGCGCTATATAACGGATTAGTAAAGAGCAAGATTCGTGTTGATGAGGCCTGGAGCGATATAACGGTACAGCTAAAGCGTCGTTATGATTTGATACCAAACCTAATAGAGACAGTTAAAGGCTATGCCAAGCACGAAAGTAGTGTGTTTGAGGCTGTTACGGAAGCCAGGGCTAATGCCATGAACGCTGAGACTCCACATGATAAAGCTAAGGCAGAGAATGCTTTCGCTGATACCCTAAAGAGTCTTTTTGCCGTTAGCGAGGCGTACCCTGATTTAAAGGCTAATCAGAACTTCCAACAACTACAGACAGAGTTAGTAGATACTGAAGATAAGATTCAAGCTGCCCGTAGATTCTATAACGGTGCTGCTAGGGATCTAAATATCAAGATCAAAACGTTTCCAAACATCTTGTTTGCAGGAATGTTAGGTTTTAAAGAGCGCGAGTTCTTTGATGTTGATGAGTCAGAAGCCTCGGCTGTTAGTCAACCTGTAAAAGCTGATTTTGGCACAGGTACGAATACCGATAATACTGAAAAGAAATAGGTTTTGAACCGGAAGATTAATAGGTTTTAGTTTAAGTGTATTCTAATATTCAGCGCAATAAGCAAAAAACAGTGGTTATATTTATAGGTTTTGTCTTGTTTGTTGGTCTTGTTGGCTTAGCCTTCTCGTTTTATCTACAAAAACCGATGGTAACGCCTTTTGTGTTGGTGGGTGCTTTGATCTATTCGCTAATTATGTATTTCTCTGGGGCTAAGATGGCATTGGCTGTTAATGGTGCTAAAGAGATAACCAAACGGGACTATCCGGAGTATTACCGTATAGTAGAGAATCTAGCTATTACCAACGGCATGCCAATGCCAAAAGTTTACGTTATGGACGATCCTTCGCCAAACGCTTTTGCTACCGGTCGTGATCCAAATCATTCGGCAGTTTGTGCCACTACTGGACTGTTAGAAATTATGACTAAACGCGAATTAGAGGGAGTTATGGCTCATGAAATGGGCCATGTAAAAAATTATGATATTAGGGTGTCTATGTATGCTTTTGCATTAGTGGCTGTAGTGTCTGTCTTGGTAGATACAATTATGCACTTTATGTGGTTCTCTAATGATCGTGACAGGGGCCCGTTGCAATATATAGTAGCGATTGTAGCAATTGTGCTTGCTCCACTGATCGCTGGTGCAATTCAGGCAGCTATATCACGACAACGTGAATATTTGGCAGATGCTACAGGTGCAATGACTACTAGGGACCCGGAAGGTCTAGCTAGTGCCTTAGAGAAAATAGGTGCTTATGGTAGTAAGTTGCAAAAGCAGAATACGTCTACGGCACATTTGTTTTTTGCTAATCCACTAAGTGCTAAATCTTTTAGTAATTTGTTTAGCACTCATCCGCCAATTGAACAGAGAGTTAAGAGCCTAAGAGAATCTGTAGATAAAGTTTAGGTCATGACAACCAAGACTAAAAAAACTGTATCTAGTAATATTAAAGATTCCAGTCAGGGTCGTAAAGATATAAAAAAAATATCTCCCAAGAAATTCTATAAAACCTCAGAGGGCAAGCGCGTTAGATCAGCTGAGCAACATAGGAGTTTTCGGCTGAGCGCCAGAAAAGTCAAGAAAACGGCCAAGCCTTTGCCAAAGATAAAACAGTTATTCAAAGAAACTAACCAAGTATTTTGGGGTAATAAAAAATTATTCCTAAAGTTTATTGTGCTGATTAGCGCATTGATCTTTTTGTTGGTAAAGGGGCTGGGGTCTGGGTTTAGTTTGTCTAGTACCCGTCAGCAGATAATTGACTACATTGGTGGCAATGGCAAAGATTTTGCGACGGTGTTTACGTTGTTCGGTGAAATGCTAGGGGCTACAGGTACTAATATTGACGGCGCTGATGGTGTTTATCAGTTTATACTAACTATCATAACGATTTTGGTGACTATTTGGTTAGTCCGCAGGATTCATAATCAGGAAAAGCCTAGCTTAAAAATAGCGTTTTATGAGGGTATGTATCCGATAATCCCATTTGTGCTAACTATATTGGTTATTACTTTGCAGTTAATTCCGGCGGTAGTTGGTAATTTTTTGCTTAGCACAGTGTTGTCTAATGGTTTAGCGCCAACAGCACCAGAAAAGATTTTATGGGTTGTGTTATATATTATCTTGATGCTTTTGTCATTATATATGATTTTGTCATCAGTTTTTGCGCTAAATATAGTAACCCTAAAGGGAGTGACACCCTTGCCGGCGCTTCGTTCGGCTCGTGAGCTAGTTCTACACCGGCGGTTGAAAATTTTGGCTCGGTTTATTGTGCTGGCTTTTGTGTTCTTAGCTTTGCTCAGTGCTATATTTTTGCCGGTAATATTCTTTGTACCGGTGCTAGCAGAACCATTATTTTTGGTGTTTGGTACGTTCATGTTGATTTATGCAGTAGTGTATGGCTATAACTTATATAGGCAACTACTATGACTATGACAAAAAAAGCAGCCAAAGACCGCATAGATAAGCTAAAGACTATTATTAATAATTATCGTTATCATTACCATGTCCTAGATGAGTCAATTATGAGCGAGGCAGCTGCCGATAGCCTGAAACATGAATTATCAGTCTTGGAAGAACAGTTTCCGGATTTAATTACTGCTGATAGTCCCACTCAGAGAGTAGCTGGCGCCGTGTCAGAGTCTTTCAAGTCGCGTACACACTCTGGGCGAATGCTTAGCTTAAATGATATCTTTAACACTAATGAGCTGGAAGCTTGGCTGGGGCGTGTCAAAAAGTTTTTGCATATTCCTGATAGTGACCTTGAGTTGTTTGCTGACCTAAAAATGGACGGACTGGCTTGTGCGCTGCGTTACGATGACGGCCAGTTAGTTATGGGTTTAACTAGGGGTGACGGCATAAATGGCGAAGATATAACTGTTAATGTTAGAACTATAGAGTCGGTGCCATTAATACTAAGAGGCAATATAAAAGGTCAGATCGAAGTTCGTGGTGAAATAGTGATGTATAAAGATGATTTTGCTGAGCTAAATAAACAACGCCAGGCAAGTGGCCAGAGTTTGTTTGCTAATCCGCGCAATACAGCTGCTGGTACAATGAGACAACTGGACCCTAGGCTGGTTGCTGAGCGTAAGCTACAGTTTCATGCTTACGATTTAGCTACTTATCCCGAAGAACTAAAGACCCATGATGATGTCTATAGGACTTTGGCAGGAATTGGCTTTAAGGTTAATAAAAAAGCTAAAAGTTTTAAGAATATAGCCGACCTAGAAAAATACATAGATTATTGGTATACGGAAAGAGAAAAACTAAACTACAACACCGATGGTGTGGTTGTTAAGCTTAACGATAGGAAGTTATATAGAAGTGCTGGCATTGTTGGTAAGGCGCCTAGAGGTGCTGTAGCCTACAAATATCCAGCCGAACAGAGTACTAGTATTATAAAAGATATCGTTATTAGTATTGGCCGAACTGGCGCAGCTACTCCTGTAGCTGTTTTTGATCCAGTGGAGCTGGCTGGGTCTGTTGTGCAACACGCTAGTTTGCATAATGCTGACGAGATTGCCCGCAAGGATGTTCGGATCGGCGATACTGTAGTGGTTTTTAAGGCTGGTGATATTATCCCCCAAATTGAACAAGTATTAACCGAACTCAGACCGCAAGATACAAAAAAGTTTGATTTTGAGGCTGAACTAGCTAGGCAGTACCCAGAATTAAAATTTATTAGGCCTGAAGGAGAAGCGGTTTATAGAGTAAAAGGGGCCAGTGGCGTAGTCCTTTTGAAGCGTGCAATTGAACATTATGCATCTAAGGGGGCTCTAGATATAGAAGGTTTGGGCGAAAAGAACGTAGTCGCATTGGTTGAATCTGGGCTAGTCAGTGATCTGGCTGATATATATAAGTTGCAAGTTAGTGATTTACTAAAACTTGATCGATTCGCTGAAATCTCAGCCAATAAGTTAATTAATGCTATAAACAGGGCCAAAACCCCGTCGCTACCAAAGTTTATATTTGGGTTAGGTATTCGTCATGTTGGTGCTCAAACGGCTCATGATCTAGCCCAAAAATTTCAGACAATAGGTAATTTAGCTTCTGCTACACCAGAAGATTTAGAAAGTATTGAAGGTGTTGGTTTTGTGGTAGCCGAGAGTATATTGGCTTGGTTTGCTGAGGAAGATAACCTAAAATTACTTAACAAGCTAAGTAATTTGAGGGTTAAGCCAACTTATGAAAAAGCTAGCGGTAAATTAGCTTCATATAGCTTTGTAATAACTGGTACCTTGCAGTCTATGAGCCGCGACCAAGCGGCAGATAAGATTCGGGCTCTAGGCGGAGTGTTTCAGACATCAGTAGCTAAAGATACGACATACTTGGTGGCTGGCGGTAAAGTCGGAGCTAGCAAGTTAAAAAAAGCCGAAAGTTATGGCACTAAAGTAATTAGCGAAAATGAACTGATAGAAATATTAAGCTAGTCCTACAGTCTTGATTTTTATGTCTAATAATGCAATCATAAGCATGTTGGAGTTGGTGCGTTTAGGCTCCGCTGTTAAAACAAAAACTGAATAAAACAAAAGAGCCTGGTGGGCGCGCACCAGCTCTTTTATTTTGCTAGAAATCTTTGCCTGACTAGGCTGTAACTGATATAATTTGTAGCTAGAACAGATCTTAAGGCGAGGGGCTATAGCTCAGTTGATTAGAGCGCATCGCTGGCAGCGATGAGGTCCAGGGTTTGAGTCCCTGTAGCTCCACCAGATTTTATAAATGAGGGGATAATATGGCTAGACTACGTCTGCGTGGCAAGAAAACAACCAAAGAGTTAAAACGTAATAAGAAACGACCTAAGGACTTTTTGCTGTCCACTAAGTTTCTGGCAACTGTTTTAGTAGTTGTTGGGTTAGCTGGGTTTGCTATGAGTGGTTATTACTGGTATCAAAAATCATTTACCAATACTGATCGGATTTTTTACGGTATGATAAGTAAAAGCTTGGATACTAGGAGTATTACTAGGACTATTGTGCAGGAGGAGGCTAGCAGGACCGATGCCCAGAATACTTTTTTGCAGTTTTCGCCTGAGACAATGGTGGGTACTAAAGCTAGCGTAGAGCAAGTTGATACTAATCGTCAGGCTTCAAGAGTAGCCACTGAAACAATTGGCACCAAAACAGCTGATTATATTAGATATACAGATGTAAGTTTGCCTAATAGTGATAGCAACTCGGTTGATTATTCTAAAATTGTCAATATTTGGGCCAAGCGAGATAATAATCCAGAACAGGGCGAAGTGCCGCAAACTTTAAATGAAGCGTCATTTACTTTTGTGCCGTTTGGTAATTTTAGCCCAGATGATCGTCAAAAAATAATTAATCTTATAAAAGAAAAACAGGCTTATACTTTGAGTAATGATAATATTGTTTATGAGAACGGACGGCCGATCCTAACCCTGAATGCTTCTATTAAGCCTAAAGCACTAGTAGAAGTTATGCGTGAATATGCTGAAATGACAGGTATTGGCAACAAAGATCAACTTGATCCATCACAGTATTCTAATAGTTCTACATTTACAATTAAGCTCAGAATTGATGTTATCACTCGGCATCTAAAGCAAGTAGTCTATCCTAATGATGAGCGGACTGAAGATTATGATGCATATGGTCTAACTCTGCGTTTAGCAGAGCCTAAAGAATCAATCAGCGTAGATGAACTCCAGGGTAAGTTGCAATAGTTAGGAGAGTCTAGCGCTATGAAACGCTTACTCAGTTACTATCACCCCAAACTGCCGCTGTATTTACTAAAAAAACTAAAAGATCTGAAATATGATAGTAATGCCTTTTTGGAGTGGACAGTTTTGTTCCCCGAGCTGCCTACTGATGCAAAAAATATAGTTCAAAATAAAAAAGATAAACTAATTATTATATCTACTTATTATTTTGTGTTGATGTATATATTGGCTTGTTTAGTGATCGTCTTTATCGTGCCACTAGCAGGTATAATGGCTTGTCTGTTTAGTCCATTAATTGTACTTGGCTATATTTATTGCTTGGCTTACACTTTGGGGATACGTAATAAGACCTGGCGTCAGCAGTGGGAAGAACTGTCCGGAGTAAAGTTAAAACCGAAAGAGAACGACTCTAAGGTTGTGAAAAATAAGAAGTAGACTAATTGGTTCAATATTGGGATAATAAATTTGATGAATAAAATCAAAAAAATTGGCAAAAGCCTACTCTGCATAGCGCTAGAATGGCAGGTTAAACGTTTACGCAATAAGCACAACTTTCGGTTGGTAGTTGTGGTTGGTAGTGTTGGCAAAACCTCTACCAAGATGGCAATAGCGCGGATTTTGAGTAGTCAAAAGACTGTACGCTACCAGGAGGGAAATTATAATGATCGACTGACTGTGCCACTAGTTATCTTTGGTCATGATAATCCATCGGTATTTAATATTATTGCCTGGGCCAAGATTTTTACCGATAATGAACGTCAAATAAAAGATAAGTTTATTGCCGATATAGTGGTAGCCGAGTTGGGCACAGATGGTCCTGGGCAAATAGAAGAGTTTAGATACTTGCAGCCTGATATCGCGGTAGTAACAGCAGTTACACCTGAGCATATGGAGTTTTTTGATAGCCTGGACGCTGTTGCCAAAGAAGAGCTGACTGTAGCTGATTATTCTGAGCGAGTAATTATTAATACTGACGACGTAAATGAGCGATTTTTGCATTTGGGTGGTGTGAAACATTGTATTAGTACTTCACTAAAACATAAAGCTGATTATAGAGGCAACCTAAATGGTCAGAATTTAAATATCAAGTCAGAAAACCTAGATATTACAGCTAAAATTAATCTCTTGGGTCGTCAAGGCGCTAGTACGGCTTTGTTGGCTGTTGCGGTGGCCGATCAATTAGGTTATCATTCGGCCAAAATAAAAAGTACACTAGCTACACTTAGGCCTTTTAATGGTAGGATGAATCCACTGTCTGGTATAAAAAGTAGTTTAATTATTGATGATACCTATAATTCTAGCCCTAGTGCGGTAATAGCAGCTTTGGACGTGGTTTATGCAATGAAGGCCTCGCAGAAAATAGCTATCCTAGGTACCATGAACGAGCTGGGTGAATTTAGCGAAGAAGCCCACCGCCAAATAGGTAAATATTGTGACCCCAAACAACTAGATCTAGTAGTTACTATTGGTGATCCAGCCCGTAAATATACAGCGATAGAGGCTGGGCTAAAGGGTTGCAAAGTACGTAGCTTTGACAGTCCTTATGACGCCGGTAATTATGTTAAGAAAAACCTTGGCGATAAAGCGTTAGTTTTAGCTAAAGGCTCACAGAACCGAGTTTTTGCAGAAGAATCATTGAAAGTTCTGCTAGCTAAGCCTTCAGACAAAAAACATCTGGTTAGACAGAGTGATTATTGGTTAAGTGTTAAGAGTAGTCAATTTGCGGAGGATAAATAATGAGGGTTTTGGTGATTGGCGGAGGTATTTCAGCTGAAAGAGATATATCAACCAAAAGCGCGCGCAGTGTTTATGATGCGATCGATGACACTAAACATCAAAAAGAATATTATGATTGGGACGGTACAGAAGATTGGTTAGGTAAAAACGCAGACAGGTTTGATGTAGTATTACCAATCTTGCATGGAGTAGGCGGTGAAGATGGTCAAATACAATCTATCTTAGATCGTTTGGGTCTAAAATACTTAGGCTCTGGCGTACAAGCTAGCAAAATTTGCATGGATAAAGTTTCCACTCAAAGGCTACTAGCAGATAACGGTATTTTGGTTCCCAAACAATCAGTTGTAAATGCCGATAGCTATAAAACTGACGCGGTAGCAGATAGCAAACATGTTCTAAAACCAATTTTGGGTGGGTCGTCGGTTGATACATTTTTATTACGCGAAGGACGCCTGGGCGACGAGCAAATTCAGGACGTTTTCGGTCGCCACGGCCAGATGATTTTGGAGGAGCTAATAGAGGGCGAGGAGGTTACCTCTACAGTCCTGGATGGTTATGATGATCTGCCAATAATCGCTATTATTCCTCCCGAAGGTACCTTTTTTGATTACGAGAATAAATACAATGGTTCTTCGCAGGAAATTTGTGCACCAGATTTTATAGATGAGTCGTTGCAGGTCCGGGTTAGACAGATATCTAGGCAGTGTCATGATATAGCTGGTTGTCGGCACATTAGCCGAGTAGATTCAATCATTACGCCAGATCAAAAAGTTTATGTACTAGAAATTAATACTATGCCTGGCATGACTAACCAGAGTTTGGTACCTAAGGCTGCTGCTCATGTCGGTCTGGCCTGGTCAGACTTTGTAGAATATTTGATACAACTAGCTAGCAGATAGCCAGATCTGTTAAAATACCTATAATGAGACGTTATAATCCAACCGAGATTGAGCTAAAATGGCAAAAAAAGTGGGAACAGGACGGAACTTATGTCACTGACCTAGACGATCATACCAAGCCAAAATATTACGGGCTGTCAATGTTGCCTGGTATTACCGGTGCTGGTATTCATATTGGACACGGACGGACATTTCAGTTTAGTGATATAAAGGTCCGAGCTAGGCGCCAGCAAGGCTATAATGCTTACAATCCCATCGGTTGGGACAGTTTTGGTTTGCCAGTAGAAAACTATGCCATCAAAGTAGGCAAAAAGCCGCGTCAGGCTCATGACGAGGCGCTAGAGCATTTCAAAACTCAGCTAAAGCGCCTGGGCTATAGTTATGACTGGACCAAAGAAATCAGTACTGCTGATCCTAAATATTACAAGTGGACTCAGTGGATATTTAATAAACTTTATGAGCATGATTTGGCTTATCAAAAAGAGTCGGCCCAGTGGTGGTGCGAAACCGATAGTACTGTTCTGGCTAATGAGCAAGTTGAAGGTGGTAAGTGTTGGCGTTGTGGCAATCCAGTTGTTAAAAAGAATCTAAAACAGTGGTTTTTTAGGATTACGGCTTATGCTGACGAGATTTTGGAAGCCACTGACGACCTAAACTGGACGGAAATGGTCAAGACTATGCAAAAAAACTGGATCGGCAAGAGCGTCGGCGCTGAAATAGACTTTATGGTCCAGGAGTTGCCAGATACTCAGATTAAAGTGTTTACCACTAGGCCAGATACTTTATTTGGGGCTAGTTTTATAGTTTTGGCGCCAGAGCATCCACTGGTTCGTACCATAACTACTACAGATAACAAGCCAGCCGTAGAAGATTATATAAAGCAATCAGAAGCTAAGTCTGAGATAGAGCGTCAAGAAAACGATCATGACAAAACAGGCGTATTTACCGGAACTTATGCAATCAACCCAGTCAATGGCCAGAAAGTTCCTATTTGGGTAGCCGATTATGTGCTATATGGCTATGGCACAGGCGCAATTATGGCGGTACCAGCTCATGATGAGCGCGACTACGAGTTTGCCAAAAAACACAATCTGCTAATTACTAGAGTTATCCAGAACGATACGCCAGATGATGAATGTAGTACCGGTGAAGGCATTATGATGAATAGCGGCCAGTATGACGGCATGAGTAGTCAGCAGTTCCGTGAAACCATAGTGGCAGACCTGAGCCAAAAAGGCTTAGCTACCGAAAAAACTCAGTACAAAATGCGTGATTGGCTAATTAGCCGTCAGCGATATTGGGGCGCGCCAATACCAATAATCCACTGCGCCAAAGATGGTGCTGTACCGGTGCCAGATGATCAATTGCCGGTAGTCTTGCCAGACGTAGAAGATTATAAACCAACTGGCGGTCAAACATCAGTACTGGCTGGCGTAAGTGACTGGGTCAATACTACCTGCCCAAAATGTGGTGGTCCGGCCAAGCGCGAAACAGACACCATGGACGGCTATGCTTGTTCTAGCTGGTACTTCCTGCGCTATATTGATCCGTTCAACGACGATCAAGCTTGGAGCCAAGACAGAGCCGACAATTGGATGCCAGTAGATTTTTATAATGGCGCTGACCATGCGGTGGCGCACTTGCTGTACTCTCGTTTTTGGACACGGTTCTTTTATAAGTTAGGATTGGTACCAGATCCAGAACCTTTCAAACGAATGATGTACAATGCTTATATTTTGGCGTCCGACGGCAATAAAATGAGCAAAAGCAAGGGTAATGTGATAGACCCAATGGAAATTATGGACAGTGGTTACGGCGCTGACAGCTTGCGGGTTTATGAGATGTTTATTGCGCCGTATGACCAAGATGCGCCGTGGAGCACCAACGGTGTGCCCGGGACTTATAGATTCCTAAACCGTGTTTGGAATCTCGTCCATGAATATATTGCTTCAGACTCAGCCGAAATTAGCCAGCAAGCCAGCCAGGATATACTAGCTGTTGCTCATGGGATCGTCAAAAAGGTGTCAGGTGATATAGAAAACGATAAGTTTAATACGGCTGTTTCATCTATGATGCAAGCAGTTAATGAATTTTATAAATTAAAAGAATCCCACGGTATGGCCAAATGCGAGCCCTGGGATTACGCGGTTAGTAGTTTATTACAGATATTAGCACCCTTTGCACCACACATTACAGAGGAGCTGTGGTACGAACTTGGCAATAATACGACAATTCACAAGGACAATTGGCCCGAGTGGGATGAAAAATATTTACTAACTGATACTCTCAACATCATCGTTCAGGTCAATGGCAAGTTGCGGGCTAATATTACGGTGCCAGCTGGCCTCGGCGAGCAAGAAGTGGCCGATATAGCCAAGTCTGATGCCAAAGTAGCTACTCATTTGGACCAAAAACAGATCAAAAAGACTGTTTATGTAGCCGGTAAATTAGTTAATTTCGTGGTCTAGCTGGTAATCAGCCATTTGGGTGCTCACCCAGATCATGCCACTTTTGTCTTTATCTGCAGCTTGCAGTAGTTGCTTGTTATCGCTATAAAAATGCACATCAGCAGTATTTATACCGATCCAGTCGTTGTTGACGCCGGGTCGGTCAATGCTTTTAACAGTAAAGGTGCTAGCTGAGTCTGCCAGCACAGCGCTAGACTTCATAGTTGTGGCCTTGGTGTTGCCTTCGGGTGAATTAGGTACGAATGGTGCAAACCGAATGTTAGCATCCTGATCAATCTTTACAGCAGTCACACTTATATCAGAGGCGTAATCAGTCTCTATACCAGGGTCGGTGCCTGGGTTGATTGTATTATTAAATACATCTGATTTGTTTATTCCAATGATAGCGACTGCGCCAATAATGCCCAATGCTACTCCACGACGGAGTCCGTAATTAGGCTTATCGTGAATTATTTCTTGTTCTTGATGCAAAATTTCTTTAGTGCTCATCTTTGTATTATACCACACCTGAGTTGTACTTGTCAATAGCTAGATACCAAAATCATTAATAAATCAAGCAGATAGGGCTGGACATTTGGCCTTATAAGGAGTAAAATAGGTAAAAATAACTGATATTAACTTTAAAGACGGAGTATTTTTATGGGAAAACCAAAAAAACGAACATCTCATCGCAAAACTGGTGTTAGAAGAAGTCACTTGGTGGTTAAACTAGCCCGGGCTGTCAACTCAAAAAGCCCTGTTAAGGCTTACACGACTAAGCGTGAGTCTGGCAAAAACGCTGCTTAAACTTGGCCTAAAGTAGGTAAGAGCAATTACCCAAGTCAAAGAGTTTAGGTTATAATTAAATTATCAATATTAACAACTCAGAGAATAAATATTCATGTCATCAAACAGACATTTAGGTAGAATAATAGTATTACAAAGCTTATATGAAGTTGCTTTTCGGCGTGTAGATGATGACAGTTTGGATATTGATAGTGTTGTTGAACGTAATATTAGTAGATATAAGGCAGCTGGCAGTGATGATAAGTTTGTAAAAACTTTTGTGAATGGCGTACTAGGTAGCGCCGAAGAGCTTGATGGACGTTTGCAGCCACTAGCCCCAGAATGGCCGCTAGAGCAAATTGCCAAGATAGATCATATTGTACTACAAATGGGAACTTATGAGCTGTTGAATCACAAAGATGTGCCGCCAAAAGTGGTTATAAACGAAGCTGTAGAGCTAGCTAAGGCCTTTGGCGGAGACAATGCTTCCAAGTTTGTAAATGGTGTGCTGGGTAGCGTCCTTAAAGAAGTTTATCCAGATCTAGCCGCCGAAACAGCCAAAAAATCAGAGAAAGAGACTAATGAAGAAGCCTAAAAAACCATCAATAAGACCAAACCTAAAAGGAATAAAGAAATTTATTCCGCGTCGTAAAGCTGCTATCAAAGAAGTCGTGCGTGAGCCTACTAGTGGTGGTATGATTTTTCGACGTAATGCCAAGACGCGCGAAATTGAGATTTTATTGATTCAGGATGCTAAAAATAGATGGACTATTCCAAAAGGGCATATAGAAGAGGGCGAAGCTGCTCGGGAGACAGCCGAGCGCGAAATTCGTGAAGAAACTGGCCTACAACAGATGAAAGTCCTAAACTGGCTGGGTAAAATTAATTTTCGTTATCGTAGGCAAAGTAGTTTGGTATTGATGACTACCGAGATATTTTTGGTTCAAGCGCTTGGCGACACCGATAAGCTTAAGCCGGAAGAATGGATGAATGGTATAAAATGGTTCAAGGCCACCGAGGCTCTGGACAAGATTGAATACGAAGATATAAATAAAATATTCCTATTAGGACTAAAGAGAATAAGACAAAACAACCTATAAATTATGGATACATCACCTTATAAACAATTTGCTAATGATGTTTTGGGCGTTCAGTTTAATGATCTGCAGTTACTGATTACGGCTTTTACACACAGGTCTTATGTTAACGAGCATCGTAAATCGGCTAGCGTTCATAATGAGCGTTTGGAATTTTTGGGCGATGCTGTACTAGAACTGGTCGTAACGGAATATCTATATACTAATTATGATGAGCCAGAAGGTATTTTGACTAACTGGCGTAGTGCGCTAGTGAGAACTGAGAGTATCGGGGCGGCTGCTACTAATATTAATGTTGATCCACTTTTGCGCCTTAGTAGGGGCGAAAAGCGAGGTACGCCTCGGGCCCGATTGCAGATATTAGCTAATACTTACGAAGCTGTGGTTGGGGCGCTTTATTTGGACCAAGGCTATGAGCCGGCTAAGGCATTTATTCACAAGACAGTTCTAGTTACACTTGATGAAATTTTGAAATCTGGTTCGTGGATGGATCCAAAGAGTCATTTGCAAGAAGCGTCTCAGGCTAAAGAAGGTTATACGCCAGTCTATAAAGTATTGTTTGAGGATGGTCCTGATCATGACAAGATATTTACAATAGGAGTTTATGTCAACGGTGTGTTGCGTGGCAAAGGCGACGGCCCTAGCAAGCAGAGCGCCCAGCAAGCCGCTGCCGAAGAGGCTCTAAAATATTATAAATCTCTAAAGTAGTGATTCTTTGGAATTGACAACAGAGGTGTTTAGCGGTACAATGTAATTCAACTGTATATAATAATTCTATGGCGGTGGTTAGCCGTCGTATAGTAGAGCAGAAAGAGAGTAAAAGTTTATATGTTAGCAATACGCATGCAGCGTTTGGGCCGGAAAGGCCACCCAACCTACCGAGTAGTTGTGCAGGATAGCCGTTGGGCTCCTACCAGTGGTAAATTTGTAGCTATGTTAGGAAGTTATGATCCTCATGCCAAAACCAATACATTGGTCAAAGAAAAAGCTGAATTTTATCTAAAGAATGGTGCTCAGCCATCTGAGCGCGCGGCTAAGTTGTTTAAGTCAGAGGGCGTTAAGCTGCCGGATTGGGTCAAGATTTCTTCTACCAAAAGCCGATCTATTCGTAACCCAGAAAAGTTACGTCGTAACCGCCCAGCCGAAGAAGTAGCAGAAGAGGCTGCAGCTGAAGAAGTAGTTACCGAAGAAGTCTCAGCTGAAACTGAGGCACCGGCACCGGCTGAAGAAGCTGAAGCTACCTCTACTGAAGAGCCAGCCAAAGAAGCCTAGTCTTATAGCAAACGCAGGCATATTAGATAAACCTACACATTTAGTGTAGGTTTTTAGTTTTACATTGTATAGGTGGGTAGATTTAGACTACTAGGGAATTCCGACAGAAAATTGCATAATGCTTGTATTATACATAATAATGTTATACAATATACACATAATCTTCGGAAAAGATAATTAAACAAAAGCAATAATATATTAATTACGAAGAATTAGGAGACTATAACAATAATGACTGACCAATACAATAACCCAGAAGTTTATAGACCAATGGGACTAGACCTTCCCCAAACAGAAATAAACCTAAAACAATCTGGCGCTGTACTAGCTAGTGCATTAGCCTTAACTGGTGTAGTTGCTGCTGGCGTTACAAGACCTGAGGGGGCTGATGCTGCGGCGCCTTATCCAACTCCAGCTACTGGAGAAGTAGCAGTGCCGAAAATTATTACTCCCCCCAAACAAGGTGTTGCTGTGGATTTTGGCAACATTGCCGTAGAGAATCAGCCACAGGCTGGGGCTCCAGTAATTATTAGTACAACGATAACAAATAATGGGAATAAGTACTCTGAAAAACTTTTTTTTACATTACTTAGCAAAAAAGGTTTTCATGACTCACTGACTAGTGTCAGGGTGGGGGAATATGATTTATCTCTTCCGTCCAATATAGGCGAACCATATAAGCCGTGGCCGGCACTACAATGTCTATCTAATCAATCTTTTAAAGGTTTGTATGGCGAATCAACTAGGGCGGTAGTTTGTGGAATGAAGTACTTCTGGATTGACTTGGAGCCCGGGCAAACTCTACCTATTAGCTTTACTGGCAAGGCTCAAGGTGGTGCAAAGCCAGATTATATACAGATGTCTGTTTGGCAACAAGGTGAGTCAAGTCATATATTAATGGACGAAGAAACTAGGCAATTCTCGGTCACCGGTAATACTAACTCCTCCATTCCATCAACACCTCCAACCACCACCAAATGCACCCCACCAACAGTCAACATGCTCTATAGCACTAAGAACAAAACTGTAGAATTTGCTGTCAAATCTAACTCTGGTCCAATCAGTGGTGTAGGCAAAGGTGCAGATAAGGATGCAGCTAAAAGAGCTAAAGCTAGCCGAGCTCAGATTAACATTGGCAAAAACCTAAAGATCAAAAACATGACTTCACAAATATCTAGAGATGGTAAAAAAGTAACCATTGACGTACCAGTCAAAGGTATTGGTAAGAACTACTGGATCAGAAAGATAAGCCTAAACAAACTATCTAAGTCTGACATAGATAAGTATGGTAAGTTCTTTGTACCAAAAGGCATTATGTCTGGCTGTAATAAAGACCTAACTGTCTATGCTAAGTTGATAGATAAAGACGCTAAGAAGTTAAATACGGTTAGATAGTCTAAATATATTTAGCCAAACTGAAAAACTGTTACCTAAACCAAATAAACCTACACATGAAAGTGTAGGTTTATTTATTATGCTTGTGTTATCATATAACCAAGAATGAAATAACATTATGGTAGTAATGGGTGAGTAGGCTAATATCAATATTTAAAAAGAAACCAAAACTAAGTCGTACGAGGCTGGCTATTGTGTTGGGTCTGTTGGTCGGAGTTTTGATATTTACCACGATATTAATATTAAGAAATACGGAATCAAATAAAGATACAAGAGTTGATGTTTTACAGGAATCGGCAAGCGGTAGGACCATAGATACAAGTACTAATAAGCTGTTGGCTGAATCTGTTAATGAGCTTAGCTTTAATAAGAATCCTGAGGAAAAAATCTCTGGCATGACCACCCTGGCCTACAACTATATGTATTCAGGGGATAAAGAACAAACAATGAATATACTTGAAGCACTAGTGAATGAAGCTCCTATAAGTAAGGTGCCGTTTGACGTGTATAGCCTCGGTATTAGTTTAAGTAAAGAAAGCAATAATGACACTAGGGCAAAATTTTTCTACGATAAGGCTCAGCTAAAAATTAACAGCGAAGTAGACCAAAAGACTAGAGATTCGTACGCTAAAGATTTGGAGGCAATATGGCAGTAAAATTATTAGCACCCTTGGTTGGTATTTTTATTTTTTTGTTTATTATGGGTGGTAGAGTTAGTGCTCTAGAGATTAACCAGAATGGGCCCAATACCGGTACTAGTCCCGGATCTAGATCTTGGTTTGCTGTTGGTTTTGGGGCTTGTCCTGGGAGCGATGCTACAGGTAGCGTTTGTAATGATGGATTTGAAGGTCCAAGGAGCTTAGTATATTTATATAGCAAAACATCAAGTATGACGGTTAAGTTGACTAGCCCAGGCGGTGGCTGTGGCGGTGGTGAGGACAATAAATCGGGAGGCACCACTAGTTTTGCTTTTAATACAAATAACATTAATTCAATTACTCCCAACAGTGGTTTTACCAAAGGTGCTAATTGGATAGAATTTAACAATAATGGCAGTGGTTGCGGAGCTTATTCAGTAGATCTAGCTACAGGCAATATTGCTGACGTGGATGGTAGTAAATATTATGTCATATCGTTGACAACCATACTGAAAGGTAATCTTGATCCAGGAAAGACTGGTAGATCACCTAATGCGTATGTTGAAAATTCATACAGGGTTGATATTACTAGTGGTGGGTCTTCTTATGTGAGCATAGCTAATTATGATAGCACTATCAGAACAACTACGCCCGGGGATTATACTGGTGTGTATAAAAAGGACTCTAGCTCAAAATATTGGAGTCAGGTATTCTACTTCGCTCCTCCATGTAGCGGTGTTGGCAGCGACCCCTTCATTAGTTGGTTTGATGCTGACTATAGCCAATACGACCAGCCAACAAATCCAAATTCACCTGGCCATATACAGGCTGAATTATTTGAGATGAATAGAAATGGGACTGGAGATTGGACGCCGGTTGCGGGTTGGCGTGATAGTAGTTCAATTGGTGAAAGTGGGGGCGATTCCTATGGGTTTTGGCCTGATGCTGTAGGAGCTGGGAAGACTAAATTTAATATAAATAAAAAATACAAATGGGTTTGGAGTGGTGTAGAAAAACGTAATACTATACAGTTCCTTATACCCTTTGATCCTATAAATCTGGTAACCCAGAATTGTGGTGAGCCTTACTGTAAGGCAAATGACACGGGTGTAGTATTCCAAACTAAAGCAGATGCAAACGCGGCTGGTTACAATCTAGTTAGTCCTGGGGTTTGTGGCAAGGGTGGAGCTGAGTATGCATGTAAAATTGAATCTCCATTGAGTGGTGGTATGTATAAGTCTGACGAAGTTCCTGCCAATTTAGCTTTATGGGCTAGGAATGCTAATAAAAAAGATTGGGATAGGTATGGCGTTGACGCATATGTATTTTATTTTGATATATTTGATGGAGCCGGTAATCGTGTTGCTCAAAAGATTTATGGCGAAAATGGGCATCAACCTGCTCTAGCTGATGGAGGTGAACGGACTGATAATTTCGGTGGTATACTAAGTGGTGCTATTGGTTCGCATACTTATACTGTTAGGTTAATGCAGTATAGAAGTAATAATAATGTCGAAGAACGTCTTTTTAGGGCAGACTGCGGAACGATTAACTATACTGTTTATGATGAGCCTGCAGGGGATATTAGTGTTAATTGTACGTATGTTTGGTATAGAGCTTATTGGCAAGGACGGGGCACACCTCTAGATACCCGTGTTTGGGTTACGGCGGTAGATAATACTACAGGTGCAAACAGCGGAACAAAAGAGCTTTCGGGATCAGTGAACCCAGTGAATACTAGTTCATATGGTGAATGGTCGGGCGGTCCTTTGGCTGGCGGGACTAAGCTCAAGCCGTACAAAAAATACACATATATTCTGACTGCCAATGATAGCTCTGGTAATCCAGTAGAGATTGGTAGTGCCACCATTAATTCTCCATCTGATCCCGCCAACTGCTTCAGCACCACTCCCTGCACACTTGATCCTCCTGGTAGTCTAGATAAAGGATGGGAGGGCTCAATGACTCTGACATATACAGTAACCAATAACACTAATGTAGATTACACCATGTCTGGAGAAATCACTGCCCATCCTGGATTGCGTATTACCGACCCAGCGCCTACCACTTACAGTCAAACATCTAGGGGAGGCACTAGTTCGCCCCCAGTAAGTAGAACTTTCGGCGTTATCGCAGATGACAAAGGAAGTATAACTACTACGATACTAGTAGATGGTGCCAATGATATGCCAAATAGCGATTGTAATAAAGAGGTAAGAGCCTCCCTCCACCCCTACATCAAAGCCTACAACGCTGATGTAGCTGCTGGTGGCGGTTTCAGGACTTCCGAAGCCTGCACCACTAGCACTGGTGGCGGTAAAGGCATCTTTGCCTATATGCGCCCGATGAATGAACAGACTGCTCCTCCTTCTCCACCTGATCCTAACCCTGGCAAAGGCGGTTCTGGCAGCCAACTAGGTAGCTTTGCCTGGGGCACTGATGCAAGAGGCAACATAGAAGGCTTTACATCAGCTAATACTAACTCTAGCAATGCTATATCCGGTTCTGGTCTCTACCTAACCTTCGGCGGAAACTCTAGCTACGTCACAACAGATTCTAACCTATCTCCCAAACTAGGCGGCAACCTAAATGGCAATGTCCCTTGTATCCCAAGCTACTGGGATACTCAGTATCCTGATGGTGAATTTAAAGCAAGTCTTCCTAGCAACAACATAACAGGTGTTGAATCAATAGACACTAATCTAACTGCCAAACAATTTAAGATAGATAATGACGCCACTATAAATAATGATATACTCAGCTACTCAGGTCGTCGTACTTACTATATAGACGGTAATCTAACTATCAGCAAAGACATTAAA
>CAZSRV010000016.1:0-18442 GCA_964609815.1 uncultured Candidatus Saccharibacteria bacterium
CTAGCTTCATCCATCAAATCAATCGCCTTATCTGGCATAAATCTGTCATTAATATAACGCTTGGCAAACCGAACCGTATCCTCAATCACCTCATCGCTAATCGTAACATTATGAAACTGTTCATAATGCTTCTTTAGACCTTTCAATATCTGAGTTGTTTCGTTTTCAGTAGCCTCAGGCACAATCACTGGCTGGAATCGTCTTTCTAGAGCAGCGTCCTTTTCTATGTATTTTGTATACTCATCAGTTGTAGTAGCACCAATCATCTGCATTTTACCCCTAGCTAGGGCCGGCTTTAGCATATTGGCAGCATCCAGTGCGCCCTCGGCAGCACCAGCACCAACCAACAAATGTAGCTCATCTATAAATACAATAGTTTTTTTATCTTGTTCAAGCTCTTTCATGACTTTCTTTAGACGTTCTTCAAACTCACCACGATATTTAGTACCGGCAATCATTGACGCTAAATCTAGCATAATAATCCGCTTATCTAGTAGACCATCCGGCACATCTTCAGCAACTATCCGAGCAGCTAGGCCTTCTACAATAGCCGTTTTACCTACACCCGGTTCACCAATCAAAACCGGATTATTTTTATTACGCCTAGAAAGTATTGTAATCATACGTCTTATTTGCGCCTCGCGCCCAATAACTGGATCCAATTTATTTCTGCGAGCTTGATTTGTTAAATCAGTGCCAAAAAATTCTAAGGCCGTAGGTTTTTGCTTGGCGATTTTACCAGGACTAGTATAACCACCGCTCTCATGCTGACGACGCAGGAAATTCTCAATATCACTAACCAATAAATTAACATCAATACTCATACTTCTCAGTAGTTCTACGGCACGTGAGTTTTTCTGACTTAACAAACTATAGAGTATATGTTCAGTGCCACAAAAATCTTGACCATACTCTTGGCTCATTTCATAAGCTACCCTAAGTGTTAACTTGGCAACCTCACTTAGTCCCTTAGCTTCATATTTATCACTAGTTGGTATATCGGTTACGATTACAGATCTAGCCTTGGTCAAAGTAACACCTACGTCACCTAATAATTTAGATGCCATCGAATTACCTTGAGCTAATAATCCAAGCAACAGATGTTCTGTACCAACATATGGATTGCCCGTGCCCCTAGCTATAGCATCAGCGTTGCGCAGTGAATTTAGCGCGTTATCGGTCAAATGATTTAAAAATTCCTGAAAATCTGGTGAAGATGGTGTCATATTTTATCCCACTTTCTAGCGAGTTTTATATATCGCTACATATAGAATACCAAACAAAATTAGCACTCGTCAACCCAGAGTGCTAATTTCGTTTATTTAAGCTAAACTATAATTAAAATCTACTCGCCGTGTTCTTCTATAGCCTCTAGAAGACTGCTCTCTAGCTGATCCTTGCGCTTTAGCTTTTGACCACCTAGTGGTTTACTGGTTTTTACTTCAGTGGCGCCCTCGGCTATTTCAGCCTGAGCACTATCAGATACAATATCAATCTCATAACCAGTTAGTTTGCTAGCTAAGCGCACATTCTGTCCGCTCTTGCCAATAGCAATACTTAGTTGATCTTCTGGCACGTGCACAATTGATCTTTTAGCCTCTTGATCCACGATAACCTTACTAACTTTTGTTGGGCTTAAGGCATTAGTTATAAACGCATTCGGTTCTTCATCCCAAACTACAATATCAATTTTTTCTTGGTCACCAATCTCACTCATCACAGCATTAACCCTAGTACCATGACCGCCAACAAACGTACCAACTGGGTCAACTCCAGGCACCATACTAGTAACAGCAATCTTGCTACGAACTCCGGCTTCACGCGCCAAAGCCTTGATAGCTACAGAGTTGTTTTCCATTTCTGGAACCTCAGCCCTAAACAGCCATTCCAAGAACTCTGGACAACCACGAGAAACCACTAATTGCGGACCGCGAAAACCACGCTCTACATCTTTTAGATAAACCTTTAGACGCTGTCCGGGGTGATAATGCTCGTTCTGGATCTGCTCACCGGCTGGCATTATTCCCTGGGCTTTGCCCAGATCAATCCGGACCATTCGACCCTCAACCCGAGCTACTACGCCATTTACAACCGTTCCGATCTTATCACTAAATTCATTCATGATAATTTCGCGTTCAGCTTCACGCAATCGCTGCAGGATAACTTGCTTAGCAGTCTGAGCCGCCACTCGACCGAAACTGTCGGCTTTTTCATGGAATTCTATAATTTCGCCAATTTCCGCATTTTTCTTCATAACTTGAGCGTCTTTTAATGACACCTCAAACCGATCATCGCCAACCTTTTCTACTACTTCCTTACCTACATAAATGTCCAAGTCTCCGGTCTTCATATTTATATTGACTCGCACTTCTTGTTCACGGTCACCAAAATCACGACGATAAGCTGCCGCCATTGCTTGTTCGACTACTTCTTTTACAGACTCTTCCGGCAGGTTTTTCTCGCTGGCTATTGCTGATATAACAGAGTTAAGTTGCTTAATATCTAAATCCATTTTGTCTCCTTTCATAAAAAATCCGACCTGTGGAGTGGTCGGTAGACTGCTTTTATTATATCTGCCCGCTGGACAAAAAGCAAATAACAAATTAGCAATCCGATAGACTCTAGCGCAATATTCTATTATAGTATTGATATGAAAAACCCCGAGACTTCTTTAAATACGCATGAAATTATACCGGGTAGTTCAATACCAGATCCGGAGTCGTATACTAGGACACTTAATAATATCTTCCGGTATCTGTTTTTGCCTGGACAAGTAGCTATAGAAGGGCGGCATAACATTCCTGATGACGAGCCGTTACTAATCGTTGCTAACCACCGTGGACAGGGTGATATACCAGTGGTCGCCAGAGCCATGCAACAAAAGGGTCTGACCAGATTTATAGCCAAGCGAGAGTTATCTAAAGTACCGATTTTGGGTAAAAAGATGAAAGAATCTTGGGGTGTTATATACATCAACCGAGGCAATAGCGGACTAGAAATATTACCCGAAGCCATAAAAACATTCAGGCATCAGAAAGATCCTTATCTCGGTATCTTTCCTGAAGGTACTAGGATTAAAGATAACCCAGAAAAAATATCTGTAGTCCCATCACTTGTAGCTAGAATGGCTTTGGACAGTAACGTGCGATTACTGCCTATTGGCATCTGGGGCACTGGTAAGCATAGGCAAATACCTGGATTTAGCAAAGTCAGCACACATGTAGGCAGACCAATAGAAATCGCTGATTTGGCTGAAAGTTACAGCTCTAACACTGGCGAATCATCACGACTAACTCGCCAGCAAAAAACCGCCATCCGGCAGTTACAAAGAAATATTTTGCAGTCCATGCAAAATGCACTAGATATTGCCCGAGAATTTTACTAATTAGTAAAATTCGTGAGTCTATAGTTTTGTAAGCTATAATGTTAGCTATGAGCAAAAAGGTTAAAAGGTTGGCCGAGCAGTTCCTGCCCGCAACTTACAATTTAGTTATTGATACAGATATAGAAAATTTAAAGTTTAGTGGTACGGCCGAAATCACAGGCCAAAAAGTTGGCAGACCCAACAAACGACTAACGTTTCATCAAAAAGATTTAAAAATCGTAAGCGCCAAAGTCATAAAAACTGACAAAGCTGGCACCCGTGAACTAAAAATTACCAGAATTAACACCCACAAATCATACGACGAAGTTCGCCTGCACTTTGATGAGCTGATTTATCCTGGCCAATACAAAATTATACTAGACTTTGCCGGCCAGATTACCGAGAACTTTACCGGGCTTTATCCTAGCTATTTCAATGACACAGATGGTGCCAAAAAGGTCATTTTGGCTACTCAGTTTGAATCACATCACGCCCGCGAGTTGTTCCCCTGTATAGACGAGCCAGTTGCCAAGGCCGTCTTTGACCTAACCATAAAAGCGCCTACCGGCCTAACCGTGCTAGCAAATACTGAGGTCAGCCAGCAAAAAACTACCGGTAACCAACAAATAGTAACCTTTAAACCTTCACCTACCATGAGCACCTACCTGTTAGCCTTTGCAATTGGTGATATCCACTGCGTAGAAGCTAAGTCAGCCAAAGGAATTTTGGTCAGATCTTGGGCCAGCACCGCTCAAGGAACAAGCAAATTACAATATGCAAACGACGAGGCTGTGAAAGTTTTGGACTTCTTTGAAGATTATTTTGGCACACCATTCCCGCTAAAAAAACTAGACCAACTGGCTTTACCTGATTTTGAATCTGGTGCTATGGAAAACTGGGGACTGATAACCTATAGAGAAATAGCGATGCTAGATGATCCAGATAATCCATCTGTGCCAACCCGTCAGTATGTCAGTATGGTTATAGCTCATGAAATATCACACCAGTGGTTTGGTAACCTAGTTACCATGAAATGGTGGGATGACCTGTGGCTAAACGAGAGTTTCGCCAGTCTGATGGAGCACGTCGCACTAGCCAGCCTACACCCAGACTGGCACCAGTGGGAAGAATATGCATCACAGGATATTATCGCCTGTTCAAACCGCGATATTTACAGTGATGTTCAGAGCGTCGGCACCGATGTTAAGCACCCAGATGAAATCGGTAGTTTGTTTGACCCAGCTATTGTCTATGCCAAAGGTGGCCGGTTACTAAAAATGCTAAAAGATTACATCGGCGAAGATAACTTTAGACAAGGCCTAAAGCTGTACTTCAAAAAACATAAATACCAAAATACTTACCGAGATGATTTATGGAACGCCCTATCAGAGGCCTCTGGCCAAGATATTCACGACCTAATGACACCTTGGCTAACCCAATCTGGAATGCCTGTTGTAAAAATTACTAAAGATAAAGATGTTATAAGTCTACACCAAGAACGGTTCGTACTGGACAAAGATAACGACCAGACACTTTGGCCGATTCCACTACTAGCAGATACGCCTGATTCGCCTAAATTATTAACTAAGGAAAATTTTAGTTATAAATCGGACGAACTACCCCTGCTTAACCAAAACGGTAGTGCTCACTTTGTGACCCATTACTCGGCCGAGGCCGACCTAGACACTATCATAAAGCGCATAAAATCAGACCCTGACAAGTCAGAAGCTCGCATCAACACCCTGAATGACCTAATGCTACTAGCTAGGCGGGGTGACAACAGCCTAACTCAGTCGCTAAAATTAGTACATGAGCTGTCAGGCGAACCACGTGATGCCGTCTGGGCACTAATGAGTCGCTCGCTTGGCCTAGCCTATAACTTGGGTGAAGATAATCAAATAATAGAAGATGGACTAAAAAAGCTAAGATACCAGCTGGCCCATAAAAATTATCAGACTCTGGGCTGGGATGATCAGCCAGATGACGACCCCAATACCAAGCAACTGCGCGCTACCCAGATTAGTCTGATGATTGGTGCTGAAGATGCTGACATTGTAGGGTATGCTCGTGATATTTTCGATGCCACTAAAGATGTTGGCGATATCGCCTCTGACAGACGAGGGCTAGTCTTTGGTGCGGTGGTCAGAAACTACGATGAGCCAAAAATCATAGACAAACTAGTGGACGCCTACAAAACAACCAATGATCCTGATTTGCAACTATCAATCACGTCTGGCCTAAGTAGCACTAAGTTAGCTGAAGTAGCTAATCATTACATCGCCGAGGGCCTGAGCGACGGCGGATTCGTCCGTCCACAAGACATACCACGATGGTATGCCTATATGATGCGCAATAAATACACTAGGACCACTGCCTGGCAATGGCTAAATCAAGATTGGACCAGGATAGAAAAGCTATTCGGCAAATCTCTGGATAGTTTTGTAATTTATTCTTCAGGGTTTATCAACACGCAGGGATGGGCCAAAGAGTTTAATAACTTCTTTGATAAACTAGCTAACAACCCGGCCATCAGTCGTAATGTACAAATTGCCAAAGCTGAGATAAACGCTCGCATAGCCTGGCGCAACCGCGAAACCGACAAATTGCAAGATTTCTTTAAATCTCTTCAATAAATGTTACTTCAAAATCTGAGCCTGACACACTGGCGGCTGCCAGGCAATATTCATCGTCCCAATTATTTTTGGCTACCCACATCTGAGCAGCATATTGCATTTGGCGTTGTTTGGCCGATGTGACGTAGTCAAACCCATCACCTTGATGCGCATTACTGCGATATTTAACCTCCACAAAGTAAATACAAGTCTGTTTTTTGGCGATGATATCAATCTCGCACTTGGGTGTCTTCCAGTTACGGTCCAGAATTTTATAACCATTGTTTTGCAAATATTCGGCCACTTTAGCTTCAGCTTTGGCGCCGTCATCATTATGTTTCATAATTGCTCATCCTAGCCAGGAGCGGTTTGTATGACCATCGGTGCATTGGCGTTAGGCCCAGGCTGTCAATGGCACTGATGTGCGCTTTGGTACCATAACCGACGTTTTTGATAAATCCATAGCCTGGTAGCTCATGATCTAGCTCGGCCATACGAGCGTCGCGAGTCACTTTGGCTACAATGCTAGCAGCTGATATCTCTGGTATATTATTATCGCCACCAACTTCACATCTGGTATTTGGTAGATTTTTACAATAATTTATTTTGCCGTCTACTATTATTTCGTGGTCATCTGGCGCACCGACCAGAGCTCGTGTGCAAGCTAATTCCGAAGCTTTGGTCAGCCCCAAATCATCTATTTCTGATGGACTAACCCAGCCGTAGCCCACAAAGCCAGCTTTTTGTTTTATTTCATCCGCTAGTTTATTTCGTTGTGATTTTGACAATTTCTTGGAATCTTTTAGACCTAGCACTGGACTTTTTAAGACTACAGCTACGAATAACATTGGTCCTGCCCAAGCACCTCGCCCTACCTCATCTATACCAATCACTCTCATATCTAAGCCTCATTATAATAAAACTCCTGGGATTAATGCCAGGAGTTTTGTGTATTACTCTAGAAAACTACTTAAGCTTTAGTTTCTGTTTTTGGTTCTTCGGTTTCGGTTGTAGCTTCTGGTTCTTCGGCCTTTGGTTCTTCTTTTGGAGCAGGAGCTTCCTTGACAGTATTTACTTCTTCTCTATTGAAGTCTAGTCCAGCCAACCTAGCAGATTTACCAGTTCGCTCACGCATGTATGTCAGATAGTTACGACGAACTTTGCTTCGTTTAGTAACTTCTACCTTTACAACTAATGGACTGTGCAACAAATAAGTCTTTTCTACACCAACACCACCAGTGTTGCGACGAACTGTAATACTAGAGGTATGACTGTTTTTACGGTCAGTCCGAATAACCACACCTTCAAAAACCTGAACACGTTCTTTGTTACCTTCTTTGATCTTTTGGTGGACTTTAACAGTATCGCCAGATTTTACATTGACGACGTCATGTTTTTTAAACTTAGCTTCAATAGCCGAAATTACTGATGACATATTTAATTAACCTTCCAGTTATTATCTTTACTTGTAATTATATCACAACTGTTGTGAATATGAAATACCCTTGTCGGGGATTTTAGCATAAACTATATCTATGGATTATGACAAGCGCGCTATAGAAGAACACAAAAAACTAAAGGGTAAAATATCAATCAGCCTAAAGGCGTCCTTGGGCGACAAAGATGCCTTAAGCACCTTTTATAGCCCTGGTGTTGGGGCGGTCAGTCGCTATGTGGCCGAGCATCCTGACCAAACGCGTGACTATACATGGACCAACAATGCTGTCGCAGTTGTCAGTGACGGCTCGGCAGTACTAGGCCTGGGTAACATTGGGCCCCAAGGCGCCTTGCCAGTGATGGAAGGCAAGGCCATGCTATTTAAGCACTTTGCCAACATAGACGCTGTGCCGATAGTACTAGACGTCCACACAGCTGATGAGATTATCGCTACAGTCAAGGCAATCGCGCCAAGCTTTGGTGGTATCAATCTAGAAGACATCGCTGCACCGCTGTGTTTTGAAATAGAAGAACGTTTAAAGGCTGAATTAAATATACCCGTCTTTCATGATGACCAACATGGTACCGCTGTGGTAGTACTAGCTGGACTGATTAATGCCATGAAACTCCGCGGCACATCACTTGCAGACGCCAAAATTATAGTCGTTGGCGCCGGAGCAGCTGGCACAGCTATCATCAAACTACTAAATTTATACGCTAACCCTCGGATATTAGCAGTAGACAGCAAAGGCATCATCAGTGCCGAGCGCCAAGACCTTAATGATCAAAAAAAGGCACTACTAGACTACACCAACCCAGATAATGTTAGTGGCTCACTAGAAGACGCTATCAGCGGTGCGGATGTTTTTATCGGTGTCTCACAAGCAGGACTCCTGACTAAGGAAATGATCGCCAGTATGGCCAAAAACCCAGTTATATTCGCCCTAGCTAACCCCGTGCCAGAAATTATGCCAGACGAAGCCAAACAAGCTGGTGCTTTTGTAGTAGCCACTGGCCGTAGCGACTTCCCAAATCAAGTCAACAATGCCCTAGCCTTCCCCGGGATCTTCCGCGGAGCGCTAGATAACCAAGTCAGCCAGATCACCGACCAACACAAAATCGCCACCGCCGAAGCTATCGCCAGCTTGGTAGACAACCCCACGCCAGAGACAATCATCCCATCTGTCCTAGACGACCGCCTCGTCCCCACCATCACCAAAGTGATTATTTAATAACGATACAAAGGAAAATAACGGCCCGCAGCTTCTTGTGCTCTTATGAAAGTATTTAGATGATACCCCATCCCTTCTTCACCACATTTACGCAGAACTTTAGAGGTTCCCGTCACAACATTACTATGTATATATGCAGGCACGCCACGAGCTTCTAATGCAACAATAAAACTGCCGACAGTTTTGAGTTCCCTTTGTTCTATATATTGACGTTTTTCTTTGCTGTATACTGGAACAAATATTGACGCCTGAGCATCAACGACCAATAGTTTAGAATGGGGAGCAGATTCAGTTTTAGGTTTAAACTTATAGTAATCATTTTGACCACTAAGCTCACTTTTATCAGGCGCTCTACCGATAGTGCGAAAACCTGATGCATCAGTTATCATTACCAGACTCCTAGCTTCATAAGTAGCCATTGCACCCAGATTCTTACATATTTTATGCAGATGCGGATAAGCCTCTTTTGAAAAACTGCGTTTGTCGGGCTTGTTATTTGGCGAAAAATTATGACCCGCAGCTAACAACGCGAATGCCGGAAAGTCTATTTCATCTTGCTTGGCTATTTCTCTGGCTAAGTCTATAAAAGACTTCTGATGTTCTAGCGTACTATCTCTGTACTGCTCCATTGCCTCATCTAAAGCTGATGGTTGTGGTGCACTTTCTGACATACTAATATCTCCTTTATTAGAATCATACCACCGCTGACCCACCTAACCAAAAGCGGTGTATTAGCCGACGACGCGGTAGACTTCTTCTATAGTTGTTTGGCCTTCTATAACCTTTAGTATGCCGTCTTGTAGCATAGTTATCATGCCGTCTTTCACGGCCCGGTCTTCTAACATCTGAGTGGTTACTTGGGCCGGCGGTAATTTCATTAACTCCTGAATACCTTCACTCATCACAAACTGTTCACGTATAGCAATTTGGCCTTTGTAGCCAAACGGATTTTGGTCAGAAGTACCGGGCCGATACAGCTTCAGACCGTCCAGATTAGGCCTTTTGGCATTTGGAGGCATACTATCTACCACTTTTTTTATTTGGCCGAACAGCGCTTCGTCCGGGGTATACTCTATCTTGGTTTCGTCGTCTAGCTGGCGCACCAGACGCTGAGCCATTACTAGGTGCAAAGCGCTAATAAAAAGCGGATTAGTGCCAATAGCATCCATCATTCTGGTAATAGCTGCCGATGTAGAGTTGGCATGAAAAGTACTAAGCACCAAATGACCGGTTAGTGATGCTTGCAAGGCAGTTTTGGCAGTGTCTTGATCGCGAATCTCACCAATCATCACTACATCTGGGTCTAAACGCAAAACAGCTCGCAATTTGTCGGCAAAACCCTGCTGGTTTTGGTCGCCATGAACTGGTATCTGCACAACTCCTGGCAAGAAATACTCTACCGGATCTTCTAGTGTCAAAATTTTACGCTCGGTAGTATTAAGCGTATTGATAATACTGTAAAGCGTAGTAGTTTTGCCAGAACCAGTCGGGCCGACCACTAGTACCAGCCCTGATGGGTGAGAGATAACATCATCTACAGCCGCCCGTTTTTCTGGGTCAAGACCCAAATTATCAATCTTTAAATAGTCTAGGTTATAGTTAAATAGCCTCATTACAACGTCAATTCCATAAACGGTCGGTACAGTCTCTACGCGCAAATTAACGTCCACCGACTCACCCGTGGCCAGCTGGTAAGTTTTGTTAATATGCCCTGTCTGAGCTTCTGGATCACCAGTACTAACATTAGCTTCCACGGCTATAGTTGAAATTAATTGACGATATTTTTCATAAGTTAGACTGGCGATCGGATGCAAAACTCCATCTACGCGGATCCGAATCCTGACTTCATCTTTTTGGCATTCTATATGGATGTCCGAGCCCTTTAACTGGTAAGTTTGTTGCACTAAATAAGCCAAAATATCAGCCGACAGCACAGATTCTAGCGTAGAAGACACCTTTTGGTACAACTGCCCAGGGTCGGTGTCGGCTAAATCAACATTGTCATAAACAACTTCTTTAGGCGGATCATATAGTTTTAGATATTCCGCATAACCACTATCAGATATTAACGAAAAACTAACTCTTTGGTCTAAGAACCGATTGCGTAGACCATCCATTGTCTGGTGCGAAGTCATATTAGTAACACCAAAATGTATATTGTGTTCATCGGCATGCAAAGGAATTGCTTTGATATTTTTTATCTCGTCTACCGACAAAACATCATTAAACAAAGGCTTATCACCACCCGAAGTGTCGTGATAGCTCATACCAAGTATCTGCGAGCGCCGCTGGGTTGAGTGCTCTTCAATTGTTCTGGCTTCGTCCATACTTACACTTTATTTAAGCATAAACACCATAGACTTGTATACTAGATATATGCCAAGAGATATTATATTGATTGCTCATAACATCCGTAGCACCTTTAATATTGGGTCAATCTTTAGGACATGTGACGGCCTAGGAGTTAAAAAGCTTTATTTAACCGGCTATAGCCCTTACCCTAATAAAACAGATGATGATCGGCTGCCGCATATAGCAAACAGACTACATAAACAGATTAATAAAACTGCTTTAGGTGCTGAAGATTCTGTGTCCTGGGAGTATACCGAGTCACCCGAAAGTATTATAAACAACCTAAAATCTGACGGTTATAAAATATTGGCATTAGAACAAGATACCGAAAGCACCAAACTAAATGATTTTATACCAACAAATAAAATAGCCCTAGTTTTGGGCGAAGAAATTAACGGTATAAACAGTAAGCTGCTAAATCTTTGTGATGAAATTATAGAAATTCCAATGCAGGGTACCAAAGAGTCATTTAATGTATCGGTAGCCTGCGCTATTGCATTATATACATTAAAGTTCGCCAAAACATAACACTTATGTTATTCTGTAGATAAGTTAATAAAAAATCAAAATGCCAGTAAAAACAAAAGTTAGAAAATCTCATCACAAGGGTAAAATTACCGAACGTCATGGTAAGAAATTCCTAAAGGTATATGCACCATATTTACCTTTGGTGATTATTGTTGGATTAGGACTTTTTATATCTACATCTGGATCATTCAAACAAATTAGTGGAGGTGGCTCTGGCGTACTAGCCTATGCAACCAATATATCGGACTCTGGCCTGCTAGATTCTACTAATGAGCAAAGGACTAAGGCCGGCTTAGATCCCCTAAAATACAATGTTGTACTAGATAAAGCTGCCCAAGATAAAGCCAATGATATGTCGGCTAGAAATTATTGGTCACACAACACGCCAGATGGCAAAGAACCATGGATGTTTGTAGAAGATGCCGGTTATAAATTTAACAAAGCCGCCGAGAATCTAGCTTATGGCTTTGCCGACAGTAAAAGTACAGTAGTGGGATGGATGAATAGCCCAACTCACCGCGCTAACTTGCTCGATCCAGAACTAAAAGATGTTGGATTCGGCATGATTAATGTTGAAAATTATATAGGCAAAGGTCCAGAAACTATCATCGTGGCTATGTATGGCACACCAAGTCAGGACTCAGAAACAGTTATTGCCTCTGGTAGCACTAGTCGGTCAACTGGCACAAATATCCAGCTAAATACAGATAACCAATTGCCATCCAAGAAAATCAGCTATGCCCAAATGATAACTGGCGGCAATATGCCGTGGCTCGGCCTAGCTACAGGTATATTAATTGGCGTGATTGTAATGTATCTATTATTTAGACACTCCCGCAATATCCTAAAAGCCTTCAAAAAAGGTGAAAAGTTTATACTCAAACATCCATTATTTGACGCCACAGTCATCGCCCTTTTAGCTCTAGCCACAATAGTAATCCAAACAGCCGGCGTCATCCACTAATACATTAAAGAATTCTGATGAGTTAGTGCAACTTAACTTGATCAGCACCAAATATATCCGACAAGCCATTTATTAACTCATCCTTGGCCTCAATACGATTAGGGAGTCTAACAAGCTGCTTACTGTCATCCTGACCCAACACCAACACAACCTCTGTATGACCTATATGAGTATCTACTAGATTTTTTAGGTTTTCTAGTTTGGTTTGTTGAGAGGTATCCACTAACCTTATATAAAGACGTTGAACTTTATCTGAATCGTCACTGTCAGATGATTTTATAGTTGCCTTAGGCTTAGTTTTACCAGCCTTTGGTTTTTTATAAACCTTACCCGTAGCTTGGTAAGCCTTGGCTTGTTTGGCAGTTATTTCACGAGCATCATCAACCAATAGCTTAATATCACCACCCAAATTACCATCACGATCTTTAGTGCTGATTTTGCCATTAACCATTACTACACTATCCTTGGACCAAATATCTATAGTCTGTTGGTAAGCATTTGGGAATAATATCAATTCTAGCTCACCAGTCAGATCAGCTACGGTAACAAAGGCCATTTTAGCACCATTCTTGGTGGTTATCTCTTTAAAATCTAATACAGAACCGCCAATTCGGACACTCCTGCCTTCATGTCCTTGTTCAAGTTCTTTAATCGGCAAACATTTTTCTGCCAAAAATATCTCATATTCGTTTAAGGGGTGACGACTCAAATAAAGTCCCAATAATTCTCGCTCCCAGATCAACTGTTCACGCGTAGTAAATTCTGGCGCAGACTCATCTAAAACCAGTTGTGGTGCAAAGTCCTCACTAACATCGCTACTACCAAACAAATCAGTTTGTCCGCTACTGCGCTCTTTTTGAATACGATTACTATGCCCCAAAATAGTTTCTATATTATTCAGTAACACACTCCTGTTTCCAAGCTCATCAAACGCGCCAGCTTTTATTAGACTTTCCATGGCCTTTTTATTAACTATGCGCGGACTTACTTGTGTCAAAAATTCATCTAGACTATTGAATCTAGCCTCCTCACGAGCCCTAAGAATTTCTTCTACAGCCCCTGAACCAACGTTCTTGATAGCATTCATGCCAAACCTAATCTTTTTGCCGCTATCATCACTAACCACTGAAAATTCCATAAACGATTCATTAACGTCTGGCAAAAGCACAGTTATACCCATATGCTTACACTCGTTAATTTCTATTGCCAACCGATCAATGTCATCATAATCACTAGTCATTAGCGCCGCCATAAAGGCTGTCGGATAATTAGCCTTTAGATAAGCTGTCCAGTAGCTAATCATGCCATAACAAGCTGAATGCGATTTATTAAAACAGTAATCAGCAAATCCTATTAGTTTATTCCAAAAATCCTGAATCAACTTCTCGTCAATTCCATTTTCTACCGCTCCGCTAATAAACCGTTTTTCCATTTTCATCATCATATCGCGTTTTTTCTTACCAATAGCCTTACGCAGAGTGTCAGCTTCGCCACCGCTAAAACCACAAACATCACGGCTAATCTGCATAAACTGCTCCTGATAAACCAACACACCATAAGTATCTTCTAGAGCTGCCTTCATCTTTGGATGATCATAAGTTACCTTCTCTAAGCCATTTTTACGCCTAATAAAACTATCAGTTAGTCCAGCGCTCAGTGGTCCAGGCCGATAAAGTGCACCCATAGCTACGATATCACCAAAAACTGTCGGTTTTAGATCACGCAAATAGCGCTTCATACCAGCAGATTCAAACTGGAAGACACCAGTTGTATCACCACGTTGCAGTAGTTTATAAGTTTTCTCATCATCAAGTGGTAATTTACCTAGATCAATGTCTTTACCATAAACTCGCTTAATAATACGTAAGGTGTTTTTGACGATAGTTAGGTTGCTAAGCCCCAGAAAATCCATTTTTAACAAGCCCAGTTCCTCAATTGGACCCATTGAATATTGCGTAGCAACTACTCCCTTTTGCGCCATTTCAAGTGGTGTAAATTTTACAATTTTATCTGGGGCAATCACCACCCCAGCAGCATGCACGCCATGGCTACGGATAGTGCCCTCTAGCTTCATAGCTAGGTCAAAAACCTCTTTGGCTGTTTTGCTGGTTTCATATTCATTCTTTAGGTCAGCATCGTTCTTTAAAGAAGTCTCCAACGGAATATGACGACCTTGGATAGGTGGTGGTATCATTTTAGCTAGACGATCAGCCTCAGCGTATGGCACTTGCAGTACTCTAGCTACATCACGCACAGCGTTGCGCGCTGCCATTCTACCAAATGTAACTATATTAGCCACCCTATCATGACCATATTTATCTACACAATACTGGATAACTTCATCACGACGCGAATCCTGAATATCAATATCAACATCAGGCATACTTATCCTGTCAGGATTCAAAAAACGCTCAAACAATAAATCATACTTTATTGGGTCAAGCTCTGTAATATTTATGGTATAAGCAATAATTGAACCAGCCGCACTTCCACGACCTGGACCAAACACAATACCACGATCTTTACCCCAGTTAATAAAATCAGCCACGATCAAGAAATAACCATTAAAGCCCATTTTATCTATAACAGATAATTCATACTCCGCACGTTCGATAAATTCTTTGGTTACTTTAGACCTTACCTCATCTTCAGATAGTTTTTCTGCTTCCTCTAGCGACAAATTAGCATACCGCCAAGCCAAACCCTTATAAACTTGTTTCCGCAAATAAGACCCTTCATCTTCACCCTTTGGCACCGGAAACCTCGGGATCAATATTTCACCAAGCTTTATATCAACCTGACAACGATCAGCGATTTCTTTAGTGCTTAAAACTGACTCTGGGTGCTCTGCACCCCAACGTTCTATAATTTCCTGCGGGTCAGCCACATGGAGTTCAAAATCCTTTAGGCTCATTCGGCGCTCATCGGACAAAAACGCACCTGTCTGAACACATAATAAAATCTCATGAGCATCTTGATCTTGTTTGTGTAAATAATGAGCATCGCCAGTTATTACAGTTTTTAAATTCAACTCATCTGCTACTTTAAAAGCCAGTTTATTAACCTCCACCTGCTGATCCCATTTACTGGCATGGTCCGGGTGGCCGTGATCCTGGATTTCAATATAATATCTATCACCAAAAACCTTCTTATACCATTTAGCCGTTTCAACCGCCTGATCATAAAGTCCCTGCCTTAAAGCATCGCCAAACTCACCATTTATACAGCCCGACAAAACAATTAAGCCTTCGTTATATTTTTCTAACAACTCACGGTCAATTCTCGGTTTATAATAAAACCCTTCCAGGTTAGCTATAGTACTGAGTTGCATTAGGTTCTGATAACCTTTATTATTCATGGCCAGAATTATTAGGTGAAAATATTGCTTATCATAGGAGGCATCTTTATCAGTATGTTTGCGCGCTGCCATATAAGCCTCAATACCAATGATCGGCTTTATACCAGAAGCATTGGCAGTATTATAAAATTCTATAGCTCCAGATAAAGTGCCATGATCAGTCATAGCCACCGATTTCATGCCAAATTCTTTAACTTGCTCAATCAGCGCCGGTATTTTAGTTAGACCATCAAGTAAAGAGTACTGCGTATGGTTGTGCAGATGAACAAAATCAGCCGTCGTTAACTCTGTCTTATTATTCTTCCCCATTATATATATTCTATAGTATTAGGTTTTTATTATCTATGAACTTCGGGGTACATAAAGCGTGAAAACTTGTGAAAAATATGTTTTCACAAGTTTTCACAGACCCAAACCCCGCTAGTTTTTCTTTAGGTAAGATATAAGATCGCTCTTAGCAGCTTTTATTTCGTCTAGGGCACTTTGCAAGTTCTTATCATCTGCCTCACCGCTACGAATAGCACTGAGCATTTCCTTAGCTTTTTCTCTAGCAATCTTAGCTCTTTCGGTTGCTTTAGCTAGTTCAGCTTTTGACTTATCACTCAATTTCTTTAATTTAACTTCGGCGTCTTTAATCAACTCACCTAGCTCACCATGCATAACTTTCAGTTTCTTTTCGGCTTCAATCTTTAGTTTTACAGCCTGGTTAGCGATATCCTGGCGAGTCTCCTTGCCACTTTTTGGGGCAGTCAATATACCAGCCAAATAACCGGCTCCAGCTGCTAAAGCTGCTCCAACTGCTATTTTCTTTTTACTCATATCATCCCCTCTCGTTAATTAATCTTACTTCTTGGACTTTTTGCCATTCATAAAAGATGCAGAAATATTGGACAAAAGTTTAACAATTGCCATCGGTGCGGCCGTTTTTTCAAAGAAAGTTGCCACGTGATCGGCCTTGTCTACCAAACTTTGCGCTTGATTAGTTATATTACGAATAATTTTTACTACCCTGGCTATCCAAATACCAATCACAATAGTAATTACTAAAATAGTAATCAGCAGCACTGACATTATAATAACTAGTACCTGGAACCACGTATCATCCATACAGTTATTGTACCACGAACCGAGAGCCGCGTGAACTTATTCACATGAGGCCAAGCAGAGGCATTACAGTACAGTCTTTAGGTGCTCGGTCAGGCCATCATGGATTTTTGGATCTTTCAGCCCAAAATCTACCAATGTCTTTAGGTATTCTAGCTTATCGCCAGTGTCATAATATTTACCATTCTTAATCTTCAGCGCCAACACCTCTTTGCCGTCATTCATCATGTCGCACATAGATGGCTGAATCATAAATTCCTTGCCTTCTTCTACTTTGTGCTGGCCTTCGTTTAGATAATGAAAAAATTCTGGTACGAATAAGTACGCGCTAACACTAGCTAAACTGCTCGGAGCGTTCTGCTTACCGGGTTTTTCTAATATAGTAGTCATTTTTACTACACCATCTGATATTTCCTGACCATCTACAATCCCATAACGATCATAATCCTCGTCCTTAGTAACCTCCATACAACAAATAACGCTACTACCGGTCTCGTGATATTTATTAATCATCTGGCTGAAACGTGACGGTGAAGCCTCAATGAAATCGTCAGCAAATGCAAAAATAAACGGTTCATCACCAATCAGATGCTCAGCATTTAATAGCGGTGTGGCATTACCCAGCAAGCCTTTTTGTCTGATGTAGACAAAGTTTGCTAGACCCGACACTTTTTTGGTTTCTTCTAGTAGTTCGTGCTTGCCTGATTTCTTTAGATTAGCCCTTAATTCAGCACTCAGATTATCAAAATGATCTTCAATAGATCGTTTATGATAACCAGTAACAATCACAATATCCTCTATACCCGCACCAACCAGCTCCTCTACAATGTGCTGAATAATTGGTTTATCAACAAGTGGCAACATCTCTTTGGGCATGGCCTTAGTCTGTGGCAAAAAGCGTGTGCCAAACCCCGCCGCTGCTATTACAGCTTTTCTAACTTTCTTTGTTTCTACGCTCATATACTAACTATACTCCTAACTGTCGTTTTATAATTTCCTGGACCACCTGTGGATTGGCTTTGCCGGCCGACTGCTTCATAACTTGTCCCACCAAAAATCCGATAGCTTTCATCTCGCCATTCTTTACATCGTCTGCCGCCTTTTGGTTGGACCCCAAGACACTGCCGACTATCTTCTCTAGCTCATTACTATCAGAAACCTGTAATAAATTATTGTCTGCAGCGTATTTCTCTGGATCAATATTATTTATAATGATTTGTTCAAACAGAGTTTTTGCCTGAGTGGAGCTAACTTTATTTTCAGTCGTCATTTTAGCCAAAGTAATAATACTGTTTGTATTAATGTCGGTATTTTCAACATCAAGATTATTATCTGACATAATCTTTGGCGACAATTGCCCAAGCCACTGAATAGCAAAACTAGCAACTTTTTGGTCGCTACTATCAATAATTGTCACTACTTTTTTAGCAATCTGCGGAATATCCAAGATTGTTTCACATAGCTCGGGCTGTACTCCGGCTCCCAAAATCT
>CAZSRV010000017.1:0-18032 GCA_964609815.1 uncultured Candidatus Saccharibacteria bacterium
GACTTAAGATAAACAAAGCTCATTTGACCACTAGTATGGGTGAAGGCAGCATCTAACTCAGTGACTGTATCGGATTTGCTGAAATCAGTATATGTATAATTTTTGCCAGGTGTTACTTGTACTTGATCACTCATCCATTTAGCATCGCCACTGCTATGACCTGTAACAGTTACCTTCAAGCTTCGGTTGCCAGTATGCCCTTCACTGGCATAGTTAAATTCAGGAGTATTTGTACCCCAGCTATTGGTCGTCCAGTTAGCAGGTTTACTATTATTTTCTGTTTCTACTGATGGATTAGTGATTAAGTTGGGAGTTGCTGCTGTCGCAAAAGAAGACGGGAACATCGTTAATAAAATAGGTGCTAGTAATATAGCACAGATAGTTAAATAGTTAATTTTTCGCATAGTATGCATAATAATGGCCTTATTTTAAGTAAATCTATAATAGTCTCTTTATGACAAAAAGTCAATATTATTTTTATACCGATTATGCTTTATATATTTTATTGTTTTTTACTCTTTAGGAATGTTGCGGCGTCCTCGATCAGAAACATACTTACGTCATCACGGGTCTTGCCGGCGATATGAAATGGTGTACTAATAACATTAATTAGTATCATCATATATATCAACACAAAACTGATAATTCCTATAATGGCAAGGCTGCCATAAAAAGGATCAACGTTAGTAAAAATAAGTAATATTATGACTAGAGCCACAATGGAGCGAGACAATATGGTGGCGGAAGGAATAAATTTGATTCGTTGAATGTAGGTTAGACGTTTGCGATGGCGTAATAATAGTACTTGTTGCTGCTTGAGCTTGACGATGAAATTTGCCGGCACACCGGCTTTCTCCATCTCGCCAAAGAATGGATTAAGTGCTCTGATTAGCTCACTTACGCCACGTGATGCATTACGTACCTCGCTATTAAACTTGCGAGCTATCTTTTCAAGTTGTGCTCTAAATTCTTCTAAATCAAAGTCTGGATAATTGACATGAATGACCTCGGCATCAGTATACATATCTTCAATATTAGCCGCGAACTCAGATGGAATACGTTCTGATTCTTTGTAGTCAGCAATGGTTGCTGAAAGTAAAAAACCGATAACAAAAGTTGCGCTGGCCAAGATGCCATTATGCAAGGAGCTCTGTTCAACAAGTTCCCAGTTGTGATAATGAAACAAATATTTCACTAGCACGACTACTGTCGCAAAAACTAGCGCGGTAACAAATATTCGTGATGTAGTCAGGCGACGAAACACTACTTTATTTTATCAAACTATTTACGCAGTCGTGTAATTTTAAATACGATTTCCAGAGTTTATTATGTGAATTATTTTATCTACTTTGGCTACGCTCTACGAAAAATCTCGAACCCATTTCCAGCGTAATGGCGGCTGAGCCTGCACGGCTCAGCCCCAACGCCTGCGCGGGCAAGCCCGCACTCGCCCCACCAGAAAAACCCTTTGCCTTATTTTTTGAATTTCCCCCCGCCGAGATTTCTTTTTTAGCTGTAAAGGGTGTTTTCTGGTGGTTCGACTGCCACACATGGCAGAGGCGTTGGGGCTTCGCCCAGGCGGCGGAGCCGCCGCGCTTCGCGCTTACCATATAGATAATAATTTGATAAATTGTTAGAATAGTTTGGTAATGGAGACAGTATTTAGCCCAATAATAGAAAAACGCGATGGCTTTATCGTATGGGAGAATGCTAGGCATATTGCATTCCTTACCCCTTACCCTAATACACCAGGGCTCACGATAGTGATACCAAAAGAAAATATCGGAGACTATGTATTCCATCTGAACGATGATGAATATTTAGCTTTGATGGCCGCAGCAAAAAAAGTTGCTTCAATTCTGGAAAACGCCCTCGGCGCTCCTCGTATTGCTCTTGTCTACGAGGGGACGGGAGTTTCGCATGTACATGCGAAACTATACCCTCTCTATGGAGATCAGGCCTCAAAAACAGATGTCTGGAGTGATTACGTAGAGTATTCTGAAACCTACCGAAAATATCTCACCACCGTAGAAGGTCCTAGAATGAGCGAGGATAGGCTGAAGGAAATACAGCAGAAGATTCTCAAAGCTCAAGAATAAGAGAATAATGCTAGATAGGCTTCAAGCTCTCCATTCTCACGTCTTTACTTTATAGGTAGATTTTGGTAGATTAGTATTTAAAGGCAATGACATAGCAGACTCTATCGAGCCGAGAGAAGAAAGCAGTATAAGCTGTGACTAGAACTCTTCGGGCGCACCCGTTATAGTGCATAATGAGGCTATAGAAATCTATAGCGAAGCAAGGTGGCACCACGTTTACACGTCCTTGCAACTAACGACCATGTTAGTTGCAAGGATTTTTAATTTAATGAAAGGAGTAATTAGGATGAAACACCTAAACGCACAAGAGTTGACACAAAAAGGAGAAGGGTCAAAGGTTACCTTAGAGGGATGGGTTGACACCGTCCGCAATCAAGGAAAAATCCTATTTGTTGTGTTGCGCAACGAACATGGATTGTTTCAGGGTGTAGCTCTAAAGAAAGACGAGAGTGTATTTGCGGCAGGCAAAGAACTTACCAGTGAGTCAGTGATACAAATGTCTGGCACTATTCAAGTTCAAAAGGCGGCGCCGCAGGGCGTAGAAATACTCTTGGAATCCATAGAGTTGCTATCAAAAGCTGATGCACAGCTTCCTATACCCATCTCTGAACACGCAGAGAACGAAGCGGATCTACAAAATAGACTCGATTGGCGCTGGATAGATTTACGACACCCAAACAAGCGTCTCATCTTTGAGACTTGGACAACCATGGAGCAGGCTGCCCGTGACTACTGGACAGAAAATAACTTCATCGAGATTCACTCACCAAAACTACTCGGTACCCCGAGTGAAGGTTCTGCGGAGCTTTTTGAGTTAGACTACTTTGGAAAAAAAGCCTATCTCGCTCAATCGCCACAGTTCTACAAACAGATGGCAATGGCGTCTGGCTTTGGTAAGGTATTTGAGGTTGGGCCGGTTTTTCGTGCCAATCCATCATTTACATCACGGCATGACACCGAGTTTACGGGCTACGATATGGAGATTTCATTCATTGAATCGCACTACGACATTATGGATGAAGAAGAGCGTTGGCTAGAAGCAATGATTCGTGCTGTAAAAGAGAAGCATGGCGAAGCGATCCAAGAAGCCTATGGCCGTGAGATTGTTACACCAACCTTGCCCTTCCCGCGCATTCCACTTCTTGAAGCTAAAAAAATGTTAGCCCAAAAAGGTGTCAGCTCAGAAAAGCCAGACGACCTAAGCCCAGAAGAGGAACGAACCTTATCCGAAATCGTGAAAGAACAATACGGACATGAGTTTGTCTTCGTAACTGAATATCCCGTTTCGGCTCGACCATTCTATCACATGCGACTCGAGGAAGACTCAACACTCACGAAAAGCTTTGACCTCTTATGGAATGGCATAGAGATAACTACTGGTGCTCAGCGAGAACATCGGTACGATCACCTTATGCAACAAGCGACCGAAAAAGGCCTTGGTCACGAATCGCTCGAGTTTTATTTTAACTTCTTCAAATATGGTTGTCCGCCGCACGGCGGCCTAGGGCTAAGTCCAAGCCGCCTGCTGATGAAGTTGCTTGATGTCTCTAATGTTCGCGAAGTGACCTATCTCTATCGAGGTCCGAAGCGATTAACGCCGTAGAGACTGTAGCTATATCATACCGAATGCTCCAACAACTATAATACGTATTAGCTGAAAAAGAATTTGGTGTGATCGGATGGATGCCAGCTTGCTTGTTATCCAAGCTACTGGCATCCATCCGTGGAGCGCGCGAACGCACTCCATACTCACGATCATGGTGTGAGACGGTTGATCCCGCGGTAGAGGAAAGTAACCTCCCGCACGTTGCCGAGTCCCGTGATGCACATAAGCAGTCGGGTCAGGCCGACGCCAAACCCGCCGTGCGGCGGGCAGCCGTATCGGAAGAAACCGAAGTAGTCCTCCAGCGGAGCGAGAGTGTAACCCTTCTCCTCAGCCTGCTTGACAAGCTGCTCGTAGTGGTGCTCACGCTGAGCGCCCGTTGTGATTTCGAGCCCCTTCCACAGAAGGTCGAAGCTCTTCGTCACGTTGGTGCCGGGGTAACGCATGTGGTAGAACGCGCGCACCTCAGCCGGGTAGTCTGTCACGAAAACGAACTCGTGACCGTACTCCTCAGCAATCAGACGATAGAGCAGCCGCTCGCCCTCGGGGTCGAGGTCCGCCTTCTCCGTGATCTCGTGACCCAGCTTTGCAAGCCTCTTACGCGCCTCGCTCAGCGTGATCCGCGGAAACGGAAGCTTCGGAACCTCGAGAACTGTCCCGAAGGTCGCCTCGATCTCAGCGCCGTGCTTCTCGGCGACGACGCCCAGGATGTAGGCGAGGAACTGCTCCTCGAACTCCATCACCGTCTCGTGCGACTCCACCCACGCGAGCTCCATGTCCACAGAAGTGAACTCGGTGTCGTGACGCGAGGTGTGCGACGGGTTTGCCCGGAAGACCGGACCAATCTCGAACACACCTTCGAAGCCACCTGCGATCGCCAGTTGCTTGTAAAACTGCGGCGACTGAGCGAGGTAGGCCGTCCGACCGAAGTACGGAAGGGAGAACAACTCCGCTCCGGACTCGCTGGCCGTACTGAGGAGCTTCGGCGAATGAATCTCGACGAGACCTCGCTGCTCCCAGAACTGACGCATGGCTCGTTCAAGCGTCGTTTGGACTCGCAGGATCAGCTGACTCTCAGGAGAACGCAGACTGACCTGACGGTGATCCATTCGAGCCTCGAGTGACGCGCCTGCCTGGATTGGCAGAGGTTCGGCGAGATTCGCGACTTCGATTGCCGTTGGGACGATTTCGATGCCTCCCAGTTTAACCTGAGGTGCCTCGACAACCTTGCCAGTGACGACAACCGCCGACTCGGGAGTGAGATGCTCGATCAACTGAGTAAGCGCCTCGCTCTTGGACTTCAGGTGTGTGACCTGAAGTTTACCGCTGGAGTCGCGAATGACGATGAACTGCATACTCTTGTGTACTCTCACCGTCTCCACGAACCCCTTGACGGTCACTGCGTGACCGACCAGCCGTGGGATCTCCTCGGCCATAGTCCTTTCGGACATGGTATTCTCCTCTCTAGTGGTTGATATTCCTACCCGCAGAACGCGGAAATGGAATCGTGTCCCGCACATGCGGAATATCGAGCAGCCACCGAAGCAGCCGCTCGAGTCCCATGCCGAACGCGATGTGCGGCACGCATGCGGCCTTGTGAACGTCCACGACAAAGTCGTAGCGCGCGTCACCGAGCTTACCCTTCTCGTCCATCCGCTCGTCAAGCATCTGGGGGTCGAAGATTTTCTCGGCAACGCCACAGAGCTCACCGTAGCCACGCGGAGCGATGAGGTCTGCCACCTTGGTAACGGTGGGATTGTCCTCGTCGATTACGTACGGGAACGGCTCGACATTGCGCGGGATACCCATGACCCAAAAAGGGCCATCGAAGAGCTTCGCAAGCTCCTCTTCATCCTTGGATGAGATACCAAGACCGAGAACAGTATCGGACCCCTTCGATTGAACGTGGGCGACTGCATCCTCGTAGGTGATGCGTGCGAAGGGAGTACTGAAGTCGCCAGGACGCAGAGTTGCGCCCAGGAACTCCATCTCCTCCGCGCACTCCTCGGGGAGCTTGGTGTAGAGATGGTTCAGCAGGTCTTCGACGATCTCGATGATGTCATCTCGATTGCCAAAGGCGAGTTCGGCCTTGATGTGCCAGTACTCCTTGAGGTGACGCTTGCTTCGTGACTCTTCGCCGCGGAAGCTGGGTCCCATGTTGTAGACACGCTCGAAAGCCATGGTCGCCGCCTCGAGAAAGAAGCCGGCGCACTGGGTCAAGAACGCATCCTGACCGTGTACGTTGATCTTCATGGCGGTGCTGTCATCGTAGAGCGGTGCGAGTACGAGAATTGGAGCGTCAAACTCCATGAACCCGTTCAGCTCGAACCACTCGCGGACGACCCGCATGACCTTGGCCCTGAATTTCAGGATGGCCATATAGTGCGGCTCACGCAGGTACACCGCCTTGTTGGCGATGATGTGACCTGCCATCTTCGAGTCGAAGACATCAAACCCCAGACGCGGCTGCGGCTGGAGGTTGAGCGTGTCGAGAGCAATGACCTCGAAAGTCTCGGTCATGATCTCACGCTGCTCTCGCTGAGTGGCGATAACGCCCGTGACACGGATTGCCGACTCAACAGGAGTCGAAACAGCCGAATCGTAGGAGTCGGTGGACAGTGACTTGCTGTGGACAACCACCTGAATACTTCCGGTGGAGTCAACAACATCGATGAACGTGATGCGTCCGTGGTGCCGCCTACTCTTAATCCAGCCAACCAACTCAACGGTGTCACCGTCGGGCGTGACTTGTGGATTGAGCAGGTTGCGCACATACTGCTTCTTGCGCATAGCAAGCTCCCTTCACTGGGAGTTGGATGGGATAAACCGTATTCAGTTGTTAAACAACACATAGCTGAGATCGTGAAATCAAGCTACGCATTACTATCATAGCATAATAGCGTTATTGAGTCAACACTGCCACCTCTGTTTATTTGCCAAAACCGAAGAATTGCTCCGCGTTATTGTGAAAAATATTTTGCTTTGCTGCGTCTTGTTCATTTTTTGGAAGTCTCTCGATGGCCGATTTAAGTGCATCGAGACATAGCCAATGAGCATGTATTGCACCATCGGCGAGATGTTTATATTCAGCATGTTCATCTGGATCTTGCCAATGATATAAGTGACTGGTTGTTATGCGCTGGCCTTTCTCTGGATGTATGTACGGTACTGATCTGAGTAAATTGAGAGGCTCATCAGTCCCGTATAATATACGATCTGTGCCGAATGTTTTGATAGCGCGATAGCATACCTCTTCAGAGGGGTTTAGTGCGGTATCTAGTACTACATCCGTACTCTCTGCAAGAGAATCATATGCGTCCTGAAGCCCAGGTATGTCAAACTTCGATGAGCCAAGATGGGCAATTGAGACTTTTAGGTTCGGAAAATCTTGCTTCATATTTAACACATCGTCGGCGCTTTCGGTAATGACTTTAGGGGTATGAAGGATGATTGGTACAGACTCTTGTTCGGCCACTTCCAAAATCTCGGGCTTAAATATTTCATAAATATGCGTAGCACTAGGATCCAGATACGAATAGTACATCTTGAGCCCAGAGACACGAGGATCTTTTAGTATATCTGTTGTATATGGAATATCTTCGGGCAATCCGTATAATGCGACCAGATCCTCATCCGGACAGTTTTCAAGTAGATAAGCGTTCGCAGCGACATGCGCAATACCCTTGAAAGTTTTCGCAAAGCGAATTGATCGAATTTGAGTTTCTGGATGTAATAATCGGTGAATTTCTTGAGATTCCTCAATTGTGTAACCGGGAAACGTAGAAAGCATATGATTGTAAGCCTTCTCTGGAACATCAATTGCATGCTCTGGAAGATTAGAATGCGCATGCACATCAATAATCGTAGACGGGAGCCACTCTGTGTACTCCTCAATCTTTTCTACCTCTTGAGGCCTCAGCTCAAGAGCGTGGCTCAGATATTCTTGGCGTTGATTCTCAGGTATCTTCATAGGGTTTATTATACTCATCCGTTGACAAGCTCAAAGCTTAAGTATTTAAAAGCGCCACCACCAGAAAACACCCTTTACAGCTAAAAAAGAAATCTCGGCTCATTAGTTGATTTAATGGATATGGGTCGATTGCAGAAGATAAGGACATTCGGACAGAGTTTCAGTAATACACCAAACGAGAAATTTCTACTAATGATTCTATGCTCACAGGCTAAACTCGAAAACGACAATCGTGGCATTAACGTTAAGCGAGGTATACGTAGTAAGTGCGAGATGGGCTGGCGACCAGGAGCGGCTCCAATAGGCTATATTAATCGCTCATATGCTGGCGTAAAGGAAATTGCGCTTGATGAAGATCGTGCATCGATTATCAGAGAGATATTCGAACGCTCAGGTCTCCTAGGACAAAGTGGTCGTACCATTAAAGACTGGCTGGACTCATCAGGGTTCAAGACAAAAGCCGGCGAACAATTATCGCTCAGTCAGATATACCGAATTCTCATAAATCCCTTCTATTATGGATACTTCAAATACCCTGAAGGAAGTGGGAACGTGTACAAGGGGGCACATAAACCACTAATCACTAAGGCTCTGTTTGATCAAATCCAACAAGCTAAGATTACTCCCAGTACAAAGACGCCGTGGGGCACAAAGCAATTTGCCTTCAAAGATATACTCAAATGTGGCTCTTGCGGTGCCAGCATCACAGCTGAAGAGAAGTTCAAAGCACGAGTGGATGGTGGACTGAATCGGCATGTTTACTACCGTTGTACAAAAAAGGCAAACCCACAGTGCCCTGAAAGATCAATTAATGAGCAAGAGCTTAACGATCAGCTTATTAGCTTTATTGCTGAAAACAGTGAGGGTATTAAAATAACTGATGAGCTTGCACGGAAGGTAGTTTCTCACACTGAAATCGTTGAAGATGCTCTTAGCGTACGAGCTGTAGATTATGGAACGATAGATCCGCTAACTGAATACTCAAGATATGTATTAACTATAGGTAGTAATGCGCAACGGCAAAAACTGATCGAAGGAATTAAGAGTACGTTCATGATCAGAAATCGGCAGGTTGAGGTAGTTTAGGCGTTCCTGGTCTCAATATGAAGTCGCGAGAGTATAATGAGTACTAAGTATGAGAATACAGTCGCTACAACTATCTAATATATTGAGCTTTAAATACGAAGATAGTATTGAGGATGCTTTTAAAATTACCTTCGACCCAACTCTGAATATCATTATTGGTGGAAATGGATCCGGGAAATCAACTGCACTAGAAGCAATAAATTTTATTTTCAGTAGGGTATTATTCAAGCATTACAATTTTAATAGGCAACATTTTGATGATGCCAGACTACAGCAAAAGAAGAGCACTCTGAGGGTGGATGAGCAATCTGGACGCGTAAGCCCTTTTCGGCTGCAGCCCAATTGGCAAACGGAATCAAAGAGTCAAGTCATAAAAATTACTATAACCCTAGACGACATCGATAAGTCTAATATTCAGAATATCGTAGAGAATTATGCTGTACTACAAAGTATCGTAAGCCAATATTCCCACGAAACCTTGCCAACCTTTCTAGCCATAAACGGCAATGAGCTAATAGATCTAACGGTAACCTTCTCTGGTGCCGATGACAGTTACACTATCTCCTACGGTACCTCTACAGCAGAACATGTGAAGTTTTATCTAGAAAACTATGGGTTGCTCAACGAAGCTATCGTGATTCATAACGAAACCCATGAAGCCTATATTGACTTATCTAGTAACACCTTCTCTATGCTCTCCGCTTTTCGTAACTATACCTCGTTCTCACTACATACTTCCATACAATCTGACCCGCGAGAACAGTTTAGAAATATTAAAGCGGCGAATTCCAGACGCAGCAATAACGATCAGGGTGGAGAGCCATCAATATTCAATGTAGTTAAACTGGGTCTCGGAGAACACCATTACAACCTTATGCAGACAAAAAATGGTGTAGACGATGCCACAAAACAAGTTAACGAACTTGATATCGTAAAAAGCATCAATAATAAACTGGAAATTCTAGATCTGAGATTCTCAATAGAGGCCACTAACACAAGAAACTGGTCATATGAGTTTAGATTCTATGACACAAAACATAAGCGTGACTTGGGTGATATTAATAGTTTGAGCGCTGGTCAGAAGTCCATTATACATTTGATATTTGAGGCATATGGACAGGACGATATGAAGGGTGGCGTAGTTATAATTGATGAGCCGGAAATTCATCTACACTATCAATTTCAGTTTGAGTATCTTCGTATTCTTGAAGAGCTGACGGCGGAACAAAAAACCCAATATATTCTGGTGACACACTCTGAAGGATTTATTAGTAGCAGTACAGCTGCATACATAAAAAGGTTCTCGCTCAACGAGAATCGCTACTCTATAGTATGTGCGCCCGTACTTACGACCGATCAGAAAAAACTGATAGAGATTCTAGATAATACTCAGGCGGCACGTGCTCTTTTTGCAAACAAAGTGGTATTAGTAGAAGGGCAAGACGATGAGTACTTTTTTAGGTCAGTCCTAAAAAGTCATAAACCAGAGTTTAGCCAGGAAGTAGCCATCTACAACACCCATAGTAAGGATAGTATTCCTTCATGGAAAGACTTTTTTGAGCTATTTGGAGTAAGTGTTTACTTCATTAAAGATTTAGACGCTACCGCTAAAGATCTTTACAGTGAAGCCAATGTATCTCTAAAGACAGATCAAGCAATCAACAACTTTAAAGCAAATCACGCTGATTTAACTACAAAAATAGATACAGAATACGTAAATAGAGGTTTCTACTTAAAGGCTGGCGCAATAGAACAGTATACGCAGAAGAACAAGGGCATAAAACACGTTATTGAGTTCTGCGAAGATATCAGCTCCTTTCTACAGGATGACAGCGATAATTCAAAAGAAATTATTAAAATCATAGACACAATAGTTGAATAGATTGATCTAAAATACACAGGAGAGATAGGACTCGAACCAAAATAACAGGGGTAGGGGCTTCAGTAGATGATCACGGAACACGGTCATAAAAACACCCGTCCAGTCGCTCCGAGCTATACGGTCAGAGCCACTTTTTAGCAAAAATAACAGAGGTAGACTTCAAGTTCAGTGAACGGTCACAGAACCTAAAATCTACCTCTTGTGTCCAGTCTGGCTGGGATGGAGGGATTCGAACCCCCGAATGCCGGGACCAAAACCCGGTGCCTTACCACTTGGCCACATCCCATTGTGCAATGAACTGGTCGCAGTTTAACGTCTTGCCCTAGAGAGGACGGGTTTTGGTCCCGGAGGACCGGGACCGATTAATGATTTTGACTCCCTAGGGGGAGTCCTGGCCGGTGCCTTACCACTTGGCGGTCGTCCCAATAATTGGAGCATCAGAATAAAATTCTTACATGATTATAACAAAATAACCCTTGTAGTTAAAGTATAGAGTTAATGATTAGTCCTGTAGATAATATTAAAATGTAAGTAAGCTGGTAAAATATAATAAATAACTTTAGAAAAAGGATGAAAAGCGAAGAAAATGGAAAGTTTCACAGGCGGTAGTGTAAATAGTAGACTGAACTGGATTAGGGCGGCCGTTTTGGGTGCTAATGATGGGATTGTGTCTGTTGCTGGACTAGTTGCCGGTGTGGCTGGTGCTACCACTAATCATGGTGCGATATTGACTGCCGGTGTGGCCGGACTGGTCGCTGGTGCTATATCTATGGCTGCTGGCGAATATGTGTCTGTTAGTAGTCAGCGTGATACTGAGCGAGCACTTATTGCCAAAGAAAAGAATAATCTAATGGATGATCCAGAGAGTGAGCTAGAAGAGTTAGCTCATATGTACCGTGATAAGGGTTTGAGCGATAAGACTGCCAAGCAGGTGGCTCGTGAATTAACAGATCATGACCCACTAAAGGCTCATTTGGAGGTTGAGTTGGGTATAGATGCTGAAGATTTGACTAATCCGACGCATGCTGCTGTCGCTTCGGCTGTGTCATTCACTATTGGGGCGTCTATACCACTGGTGGCCATACTTTTGCCTCCGCCTAGCTTGCGTATGCCAGTAGCTATGCTGGCCGTGGTGATAGCCTTGATCTTAACTGGCTATATAAGTGCTACCTTTGGTAAATCTAGCCGACGTAAGGCTACTGCCAGGGTGGTGCTCGGTGGTGTTTTTGCTATGTTAGTTACCTACGGAATTGGTTCGTTATTTAATGTCCATATATAACATATTTATTTATATGCTAGCCAGTGTATAGTATAAGTTAATGAAAAATGTGTTAGTTGCCCGTGAGAGTAATGAGCGTGAATATTATGGTTATTATCCGGCTCGTGAAAATCCGACTTACTTGACAGATAATAGTGTATATACTCTTATGATGGAGTTAGAAGATGCTAATTATGCTAGTGTTTCAGCTAAACCTATTGCTGAGAAATCTAAGTTTTATCTATCAGATAAAATAGGTGAATTGGCTGTTAAATTTCGGCTGTTGCCTGTCTACGGTAAGGGGAGTTTTGAAACTGAGTTTAATTTTGAGGAAGGCTTGATAACATCAATAAAACCAGAGTATATAGTACTGATAGATGGAAAATATATTGATGAAGGTTTAGACTGGCTAAGAGTTAAAGGTGGTTACATAAGGGGTTCTGATTCCGAAGCCGGTACTCAAGTAGCTCGTTTAAACACTTTAATAAGGGATTATTCAGTTGGCTCTGTGGCGGCATAAGTTATTTGCAATATTTTGCTCGTAGGTGGTATGATGAAAGCATAAAGATTTTGGGGTAAAAATGAGTAAAAATCGGTCTAAGAAGTTGCGGATTGGCTTAGCAGTTGGTGCTTTTATGGCGATAATGGCGTTAGTAGTTATTATCGCCTATAATTCTCATTTACCTCTACTCCGCCCTAGTGGTTGGGTGGCTGAACAACAACGTAATTTAATAGTTTTTACAGTTTTGTTAAGTCTAGTAGTAATCATACCTGTATACTTTATGCTATATAAATTCTTAACCAAATATAATGAATCCAATAAAGACAAGACAAAAAAATATGAGCCGGAGCTAGATGGTAATCTGGGCGTAGAAGCAGTATGGTGGGGTGTGCCTATAGTTTTGATACTGATTTTGGGGGTTGTTGCCTATAAAACTTCGCATAGTTTGGATCCTTTCAAACCTTTGGAGTCTGACAAGCCAGCTTTGACAGTCCAGGTTGTAGCGCTGGATTGGAAGTGGCTATTTATTTACCCAGAACAAAATGTGGTGAGTGTTAATTACCTAAAAATACCAGTTGATAGACCAGTTAATTTTAGAATAACTTCTGATGCGCCAATGAACGCGTTTTGGATACCGGATCTGGGTGGTCAGATATATGCTATGGCTGGGATGGTGTCTCAAATAAATTTGATAGCCAACAAGCCTGGTGAATATCCCGGGCTATCTTCTAATATAAGTGGTGAAGGATTTGCCGACATGAAGTTTGTGGCTTCTGCTGGTAGTGAAGAAGAATTTGATAACTGGGTGACCGAGGCTAAAGGGTGCGAGCAGGCTTTTAACCAGAGTAGCTATGATGAGTTAGCAAAGCCATCCAGAAAATTGGCTCCAACTTCTTGTCGTTTGGGTGATAGTCAAATATTTGATAAAGTTGTTAATAAATATATGTCTGGTCATGATATGGATGGCATGCAACATAATACAAATACAGGAGGGACATATTAGTGGATATTTGGGGTAGATTAAGTCTAGATGCGTTCAAGCACGACATAGTTGTTTGGGGGGCTGCTTCTAGTATGATCCTGGGCGGACTTTTGATAGTTGGTCTCTTGTGGAAGTATAAAAAGTTTGGTTGGCTATGGCGTAATTATATAACTAGCTTGGATCATAAAAAAATTGGCATAATGTATATCGTTGTATCAATGGTTATGTTATTACGCGGTGCTATGGATGCGGCTATGATGAAGACTCAGCAAGCCATGGCTGCCGGACAAAACAGTGGATTTTTGAATTCTGATCACTTCCAACAGGTATTTACTGCCCATGGTACGATTATGATTTTCTTTGTAGCAATGGGACTAATGTTTGGTCTGATAAACGTTGTTTTGCCGTTGCAGCTTGGTTCTCGTGATGTGGCCTTCCCTTTTCTTAATTCGGTAAGTTTTTGGATGTTCTTTATGGGTATGATGATCATGAATACCTCATTAATTATTGGTGAATTTTCTCCAGCTGGTTGGCTGGCTTATCCTCCGCTTTCTGAATTAGGTTTTAGCCCGGGCCCTGGAGTAGATTATTGGATATGGGCAGTCCAAATAGCCGGAATTGGTAGCACGCTAAGTGGTATAAACTTTATTGCCACAATTATCAAGATGCGCGCGCCAGGTATGAGTTTAACTAAAATGCCAGTGTTTGCTTGGAGTGTTTTAGGTTCTATGATGATGGTAGTAGTAGTTTTCCCTATCTTGACAGCAACTTTAGCTATGCTGACGCTTGACCGCACCATTGGGACGCATTTCTTTACCTCAGAACTAGGTGGTAATCCTATGTTATATGTTAATTTGATATGGGCTTGGGGTCATCCAGAGGTCTATGTATTGGTATTGCCAGCCTTTGGCGCGTTTTCTGAAGTTGTGGCTACTTTTGCACGAAAACGCCTCTTTGGCTACATGGGTATGGTTTGGGCGTTGATGGCTATAACCGTGTTGTCTATGTTGGTTTGGCTGCACCACTTCTTCACCATGGGTGCCGGTGGTAATGTTAATGCATTTTTCGGAATAATGACCATGGTTATTGCGGTACCAACGGGTGTAAAAATATTTAACTGGTTGGCCACCCTCCACCGTGGAAGGATTCATATGGGTAGTCCTATGATTTGGTTTGTAGCGTTTATAGTGTCTTTTACAATTGGTGGAGTTACAGGTGTAATGCTGGCGGTTCCAGCACTCGACTTTCAGGTCCATAATAGCTTGTTCTTAGTGGCGCACTTCCACAATCAAGTAATTGGTGGAGTATTATTTGGGCTTATGGCTGGGCTCTATTATTGGTTCCCTAAGGTGTTTGGGTTTAAATTAAATGAGAAACTTGGTAAGAGAGCTGCCTGGCTGTGGTTATTTGGTTTCTTTATAACCTTTATACCTATTTATATTCTTGGTTTCATGGGTGTTACCAGGCGACTAGATAGTTACGCTGATAATCCTGGGTGGCAAGCGTTATTTATGGTTTCTGCATTGGGAATTTGTATTATTGGGTTGGCAGTATTAACTCAAATATATCAATTATTTATTGGTATTCGTAACCGTAAAAAAGCACTGGACAAAACTGGTGATCCCTGGAATGGTAGGACTTTAGAGTGGTCTACTACATCACCAGCGCCACATTATAACTTCGCAGTTATTCCAACAGTAACTAAGCGCGATCAGTTTTGGTATGATAAGCAAGACGGTGTAAAACCAAGCAAGGATTACAAAGATATAGTAATGCCAAAAAACTCTGCTTATGGGTTTGTGATTTCGTCATTTACTTTTGTCTTTGGTTTTGCAGTCATTTGGCATATGTGGTGGCTGGTAATCCTGTCATTTGTAGCTGTCGTTGCAACAATAATTATGCGTATGCTGGATGACAACACAGAACATATTATAACCGCCAAAGAACTAGCTAGTGCCGAGATGAGTGCAGGAAGGACTGTATGATGAGTACCAAAGTTAAAAAATCTGATCATGGTCATAGTGATGATCTTCCGCTGTTCGGTTTCTGGCTGTATTTACTAACAGACTTAGCATTGTTTGCTACTCTATTCGCAACATTTGTTGTTCTGCGACCCCAGATTGCCGGTGGTCCAAGTAGTCAGGATATCATAGAGTTACCTTTTGTATTAACAGAGACTATGATTCTGTTACTTAGCAGTTTCACTGCTGGTTTGGGATTGATCGCTTTTCGCCAGAAGAATAAGAACCAATCTCTAGCGTTTTTGGTTATTACTTTCTTGCTTGGACTGACCTTTATTGGCATGGAGCTAACCGAGTTTTCTAAGTTGATTAGCGAAGGACATGATTGGCAAGTGAGCGCCTTTCTGTCGGCCTTCTTTACCCTGGTTGCTACGCACGGTTTACATATTAGTTTTGGGTTAATTTGGCTATTATTTATGATGGTTCGTATCGCTAAAAGTGGCTTTAACGACCAAAACCACAAGCGTCTAACAATGTTTAGTATGTTCTGGCATTTTCTAGATATCGTTTGGATATTTATTTTTACTATTGTTTATTTGATGGGGGTTAAATAATGAGTAAAACTAAACCAACTATAAAACGTAAACTTACTCAAACACAGAGCTACATAGCTGGATTTATATTCTCTATAATTCTAACAATTATTCCTTACATAATGGTTGTAAGAGATTTAGCCGAGGGCGATACCCTACTCTTTGCGCTAATGGGATATGCTACTATTCAGTTTTGTGTGCAACTTTATTTCTTTTTGCATCTTGGTGCCGAGCCTAAGCCACGTTGGAATCTGTTAAGTATGATATTCATTCTAGGCACTATCCTAATAATATCTATCGGTACACTATGGATTATGAAAAACCTTAATTACAATATGATGTACACAGATCCAAAGACGACTGAACAGAATTTGTTAAAAGACCAGAATTACATTAAAGATAATGGCCAGGTAGACGATCATAACAACAATCAAAGCCATGGTCACAATGAGTAGTTTGAGACGTTTAAAATTGTATTACTACCTGACTAAGCCTGGTATCGTTCAAGGTAATGCAATCGCTGTTATGACAGGATTCTTAATGGCATCCAGGGGTAATATCGATCTATTATTGCTTGTTTTAACTACCGCAGCGTCGTCTATTATAATTGCTTCTGGTTGTGTGTTTAATAATTACATTGACCGTGACATTGACTCCAAGATGGCGCGTACTAAAAAACGAGCTATACCTACTCAGCAAATATCTGTTAGTAATGCGCTAATTTTCGCAGTTATTTTGTTGATCATTGGTTTTGGATTATTGGTTTTGGCTACTAACTGGCTAACTGTATTGATTGGCGCGGGTGGATATATATTTTATGTGTTTATTTATGCTTATTTTAAACGCACAACAGAACACGGAACGTTAATCGGTAGTGTATCTGGTGCTATACCGCCACTAGCTGGCTATACGGCAGTTAGTAATCAGATAGATCTTGGTGCTATTTTAATATTCTTAATTTTAGTTATGTGGCAAATGCCTCATTTCTATGCCATAGCTATGTTTAGGGCCGGCGAGTATAAAAAGGCTAAAATACCAGTTTTGTCACTCACTAGGGGTATGAAGGTTACTAAACAGTATATTGTTGCTTATATACTACTATATATCGTTGTGGTAGCGTTGCCGGTAATTTTTGGTTATCTTGGGTGGTTATATTTGATTATAATGTTACCAGCCAGTTTGTATTGGCTATGGGTGGCTATTAAGTCTTATGGCTTATCTGATGAGAAATGGGCACGCAGAGTTTTTGGGGTATCACTACTGCATCTGTTTATTCTTTGTATAGCCGTATTGGCTGATACAGTTTTGATATAGTTGTCTCAAATAGTTATAATATTAAGGTTAAGTAAGTTTAAGGATTCTAATTTATGAATATTGTTATCTATAGTACTAAAACTTGTGGATATTGCCACATGCTAAAGGGTTATTTAGACCAAAAAAATATAAAGTATGAATCCAGGATGGCTGATGAGAATCCCAAGTATGCTGAAGAATTGTATAAAATAAGTGGACAAATGGGGGTGCCTTTCAGCGTAGTAACTGACGATAAAGGCAAAGAGACCAGAATTTTAGGCTTTGACAAGCCGGCCTTTGACCAAATTCTAGGTCTTTAAGGTGCTTACTTTAGTCTATTTTGGCTACTTTGCAGGTTCTGCAAGTCTCTTCACTGATGTTTTGTCCTCGCCAGATGCCAAATGCTTTACGCATTCCCATTACTTCAGCATAGCCGTATAGGTCGGCTATACTACGCAAAACGGCGACTAATTTTCCACTATAAACAAAGTTTTTGTACTGCATAACAGACCATGATTTGCCGGCTGGTACTATGTAGATTGGTCGTTTTTGGTTATATTTACGTAGTTTTTGGCCACGAGAGATCCGTAATATTGAACTGGCAGTATAAGTCGCATCACGAATAGCTACCTGAGCTAATCCGCCATAAGGCGTGGCAGCATTGTCGCCTAGCACATAGGTATTTTCGTCTATCATCATATAATCATCAACTACTACCTTGCCCCGCTCGTTTAGATTAAACTGCTCGGGGTTTTGTTTATAAAATGGATTGTTAGTTACGCCGGCAGTCCAAATAACTGTTT
>CAZSRV010000018.1:0-16503 GCA_964609815.1 uncultured Candidatus Saccharibacteria bacterium
GCGATGTCGGTTAGTGGCAAATATTCCTTTGGAAAGTTGCGACCAGTGATGCACAGACTAGTGCCGGCGTGCCGGGAGTTGATTAGGCGCTTTAGATCAGATTTCTTTAGTAGTCCATCATGGATAGCATTATTGATTTCGTCGCAGAGTACTAGGTCATACTTGCCTGAAGCGACAGCATCCAGAGCTATTTTGTAGGTTTCTTCGGCTGCGATCTTATGTTGGTTGTCGGTTATGCCCTTGGCACTGAGGTCACCAGCATTATAAAAGCCCTTCCCGCCTTTGTAGAAATATAATTTGTCACCATATATTTTTACAGCGTCTGCGATAAATTTATGCTCGTTAACTTCCCAAAACTTAACAAACTGAATATAAGCTACTCGCCATCCAGCGCCCAAAGACCGCACCATTAGACCTAAGCTGGCTGATGTTTTACCCTTGCCGTTGCCGGTATAAACCAAAACAACGCTTTCTTTTGTTTTAAAATCCTCAAAAGCCATAGAGCTATTTTATGACAAATAAATAAACTGGACAATTTTTATATCAAGTACTATATTTACCTATATGTCTAAAAGGTCAGATGATTTTTCTAAAGAGTGTTTGGGTATGATGACTGCTCCATATGATAAGGTTAAGGTCCCGGAAGATGAAAAAGTTGCGATTACTGACGATTTGGTGCACCTGAGCCGTGAACGTAAGATTAGTCTGAGATCGTATATTGTTGATGTTAATAAAAATCAGTCAAACTTTTTTGTGATGGGTAGCGAAACAGATAGTTACAAAACTCGGGTTTGCCGTAAAGTAGCTGAAAATATGGAGGGTGTTGACTTCTTGGAAGTTGAAGTTGATGAGGGATTTCTGAAGAGAGATAATACTGAAGATTATGACAAAGTTCTGCTTGATCCGATTAGCCGAAAACAAGAAAATGATCAGCAACTGTTGGTGGTCTTTAATGGTTTGAGTGGTTTGTTCAGGTCGCCGTTTGATGCAGATAGTGAATCATTCTTAGGCAAAGATAAAAAGATATTTGATTTGAGCATGAAGCTGGCACAAGCTTTCTCTGATTATAAGTACTATAGATCGGATATCGTAATCTGTGCACCGGTTGATGATATTTCTTTGGTGCCGTCGGTGTTTACCGATCCAAATGTGTTTGGCCTTACTAGATATGTGATTGATAAACCGGGCAAAAAACAAAGAAAAAAGATCATAGTTAACAAACTGGCGGAGTTGACTATGGGCAGTATCTATCACGGAGATCCTATTATTGATCCTTTTGCAGAGCCAATAGATGATCCTAGTAAAGGATCCGAAGATTCTAGCGTTCAGATGATTGATTATATAGATGATATTGTTAGATTGTCTAAGAATCTTGGAGCCGAGGAGCTGGAGAAAATGCTTGGTTTGGCAGCTAACGACTCGGCTGTAAATGATGTTCTCGGGGAAAATCAGAAGATTGACCAGCGTCAAATTTTTGTGGAAATTTCTAAATATTTATAATCTGAACGGTTTGCAAGAGCTCACAGAGGTGGTATACTTGGTAGTAAAGTAATGGATAAAAACGCCTTAAATAAGACGGACCCTGAGAAAGTGGACCAGGCTAGGACCGCTTTTCTTTTAGGACTTATGGATATTTCGTGGCGGCTAGCCACAGTATTTTTAGTGCCTGTAATTATTGGTTATGCCGTAGATCAGGCCAAAAATACCAGTAGATACGCTATGATTGGTATGATAGTTGGTGTAATTTTGGCGGTGATGTTTATCATAAAACAGGCTTTAGATGTTAGCAAAAAAGGAGCAAAGAAATGAACCTTGGTAGTTTTGTAAACAGTTTTGCTAGTGATGGTCCACATATTGCAATTGCTCCAGAAAAGTTGTTTGAAGTTGGTGGCTTTACCATCACTAATTCTATGCTGTACGGCTGGATATGCGCAGTATTAGTAACTTTGCTACTGGTGTGGGGTGCTAAGAAGGTCAAAATTGGCGGTTCACGCGGGTTTGGCAAGATTATAGATTTTGGCACAGATTTTATGATCAGTACAATGGAATCATCACTAGGGTCGCGACAAAAAGCTATCAAATACGCACCGTTTTTTGCCACTACCTTCTTTTTTATAGTGCTAAATAACTGGCTGGGTTTGTTGCCCGGCATAGGTCCGGCGATTCACCATGATGGCATTCCGCTACTTCGTCCATTTACTGCCGATTTAAACGGTACTTTGGCCATTGCTTTGATTATGATGATTATAGTTATTAGTCTGGCCGTCAGAGAATCTGGAGTACTAAAGCATCTGCGTCATTACTTCCCCGGTAGCTTTAAAAACCCGATGACTTATCCGCTTGGAATATTAGAGCTTGTGAGTGAGTTTACTAGGCTAGTTAGTTTAGCCCTACGACTTTTCCTTAATGTGGTAATTGGTGAAATATTGATTGCTATATTTGCTTACCTGGGTGCTGGCGCGGCACCGCTAGCGGCTTTACCGTTTACGTTACTAGAATTATTTGTTGGCCTACTTCAGGCATATATATTTGTTGTTTTGTGTATTTCTTACCTCGCTGTGGCGACTTCTCATAATAATGAGCACCAGGAGCACGCATGATAAGAAAAGCAAAATTTGTAATTAATTGTAAATAATAAAAGGAGAAAATAATGCAATTATTAGCAGAAGCAGTAAATTTACTACCGCTTGCCAAAGGTGTAGCACTTGGATTTGGTGTGATGGGACCGGCTATCGCTATTGGTCTGATCGGTGCAGCGTTTATGAATGGCGTAAGTCGTAACCCAGAGAGTTCTAAGTTCTTGGGCCAAATTTTGGTCTTCGTATCTCTAGCTGAGCTATTTGGTCTAATCGCCTTCGCATCGATATTTATTATTAAGTAGACTTCTGATTAGGATATAAAAGAAAATAATGAATTTACAAATATTAACTAATTTTGCGAACGATGCGGCTGATGCTGAAGCCAAAGGTGGTTTTGGTGCGCTTGGAGTTGACGCAAGAGCCTTTATAATCCAGTTAATCACTTGGATATTGGTATTTTTGGTGTTACGCAAGTATGTTTTTGGCCCGGTAGTTAGGTTGCTACAAAAGCGTCAAGATACGATTGAAAAAGGTGTAGAACTGACTACCCAAATGACTGCTGAGCGTGATCGTCTAGAGCAAGAAGTTGACAAGACCATGAAGAAAGCTCGGAGTGAGGCTGATAAGATTTTGACACTGACTCGTGAACAGTCAGCTCAGATTGTCAAAGATGCCGAAGAAGAAGCCAAAGCCAAGACTGAGGTCATGATTAAAGAAGCCAAGACTAAAATTGCTGATGAGACGGCTAAGGCTAGACGGACACTAGAAAAAGACATGGTTAATTTGGTGATCCAGGCTACAGAAGTGGTCGCTGGCGAGAAGATTGATGCTAGCAAAGATGCTAGTTTGATAAATAAAGCTTTGAAGGCGGAGATTTAGTAGATGGCTAAGTTTGAACGCGTAAAACTGGCTAAATATATCGCAGAACACCTGGATGATAATAACCTATCAGACCAAGTAGCCGGATATTTAATAGACTGTGGTAAAGTGTCAGAGCTAGATTCTCTGCTCCGTGATGTTATGGAAATCAGGGCTGAAGACCAAGGTATTATGGAACTTGTTGCCACTACTGCACATAGTCTAAATGCTGAAAGTCGTAAATCTGTTGAAGCGTTGGTAAAATCTAAATTCAGTGCTACCAAAGAAGTCGTTATTCATGAGAATATCGACAAGAGTGTGATTGGTGGCGTGGACTTGGACTTTGCTAATGCCAACCTGAATATGACTGTGCGCGCCAAACTTAACAAACTTAAAGAGGCAGTGGCCTAAGAATAAGACAAGAGAGGAATAAATGAGCGAAATAAATGTAAAAGATTTATCGGCCGACATTCGTGAAGCGATTGCCAAACTAAAAGATCAACCAGAAATTCAGAATGTTGGTGTTGTGACCCGTGTTGGTGATGGCGTGGCCTGGATTTATGGCTTGCGCGACGCCGGGTTTAATGAAGTATTAGAGATAGAAACAACTGACGGCACAAAGGTTACGGCTTTTGCCTTAAACTTAGGCGAGAATGAAATCGGTGCCGTGATTTTGGGCAGCGACCTAGGTGTAAAAGCTGGCGCTAAGGTAGTGTTAACTGGTCGTAGTTTGGAAGTTCCGGTTGGTCCGGAGGTTTTGGGTCGTGTGATTGATCCGCTCGGCAACCCTTTGGATGGCAAGGGTCCAATTAAAGCTAAGCACACTGGTCAGATTGAGCGAAACGCTGTTGGTGTGTTAGGGCGAAAATCAGTCCATGAGCCGCTAATGACCGGTATTACAGCTATTGACGCTTTGGTGCCAATTGGTCGTGGCCAAAGAGAGCTTATAATTGGTGACCGCCAAACCGGTAAAACCGCTATTGCTGTAGATACGATGATCAACCAACATCGTCAAAAAACTGGTGTAGTTAATATTTATGTAGCAGTTGGCCAAAAGGCCTCCAAGACTGCCAGACTAGTTGAGCGTCTAAAGCGCGAAGGCGTGATGGATCAAACTGTTGTAGTAGCTACATCAGCTGCTGATCCAGCTTCTTTGCAGTATCTAGCTCCTTATGCTGGCGCGGCTATTGGTGAGTATATTCGTGATAATAAAGGTCATGCCTTGATTATTTATGATGATTTGTCTAAGCATGCCAACGCCTATCGTCAAATGAGTTTGCTACTTCGCCGTCCTCCAGGACGTGAGGCTTACCCGGGTGATGTATTTTATTTGCACTCTAGGCTACTAGAACGAGCCGCTAAGTTGTCAGACAAACTAGGTGGCGGTTCTTTGACCGCCCTACCGATTATTGAAACACAGGCTGGCGATATATCAGCTTATATCCCAACCAACGTTATTTCTATTACTGATGGTCAAATATTCTTAGAAACTAACCTGTTTTATCAAGGTATTCGTCCGGCTATTTCAGTTGGAACCAGTGTGTCGCGTGTTGGTGGAAGTGCCCAAACCAAGGCTGTTAAACAGGCTTCTGGTGGTCTGAAGCTAAGTTTGGCCCAGTTCCGTGAGCTAGCAGCTTTTGCACAGTTCTCTACTGATCTGGATGCCGACACCAAACACCGAATTGAACGTGGCCAAAGGTTAACTGAGCTTCTAAAACAACCACAGTATTCACCATTATCTATTTGGGAGCAGACTTCTCTGCTACTATCTGCTAACGAAGGTGCTTTTGATGAAGTGCCGATTAAAAATATTGGCAAGGTGTCAGAGGCGCTGTTAACTGATCTAAAGCGTTCTCATGGTAAGGCTATGGATGAGTTAAATAAAGGCGATAAGCCAACAGATAAGACTATTGATTTGATAATCAAGTCAGCCAAAGCTTTAGCAAAGGATTATAAGGACTAAGCAAAGTGGGTAATACAACTGCACTAAAACGGCGAATTGGATCTGTCAAAAACACTAGACAGATTACTAAGGCTATGGAGTTGGTGGCTGCCAGTAAGATGAAGCGGGCCCAAGAGCAAGCAGTTAGCGCTAGGGCTTACCGGCTTTCAGCGACTGATTTATTGCACAAACTAAGTAACGTTAGCGATGTAGATACCAATGAATTATTTGTCGGACGCAAGTTAAAAAAACGTTTGGTATTGCTCATTACTAGTGATATTGGTCTGGCCGGCGCTTATGATGCCAATGTTCTAAAGACGTTGACTGCCCTACTAAAGGAAGATCATAAAAACCATATTGGCACCGAGGTAATAACTATTGGCAAAAAAGGCTCACAGTTTGTAGCCAAGCTCAAAGACGCTAGTTTGATAGCTCACTTTCCTGATTTCTCGGTCCAGCCATCTGGTGCTGATATCAGACCAATAGTCAAAATGATCATTGATAAGTATAATTCTGCTGAAGTAGATGAAGTTACGGTCGTATATACCAAATTTACGTCTAGTATTAAGCAAGAGGCTACGTCCGTTAAGCTTTTGCCAGTCAAAGATCATAGCGATCGGTCGTATTCGCCACTAGAAGTAGCTTTTTTTGAGCCTAGTGTGGAAGTACTTATAGAATCGGCTGTTATTAGGTTGATTGAGGTACAAATATGGCAAAGTATTTTGGAGAGTCTAGCTAGTGAATACTCAGCCAGAATGATGGCTATGAAGAATGCCACCGATAATGCTAGCGATATTATTGATGATTTAACATTAGAATTTAACACAGCTCGTCAGGCTGCAATCACTCAGGAAATAGCCGAGATAGTTGGCGGTGCTGAAGCGGTAAAGGTAGAATAAGGAGATATTATGGCAACAGAAACTAAAGTAAAAAACGATGGAAAGATTAGCCAAATTGTTGGTGTGGTCGTAGATGTGGAATTTCCTGGCGGTAATTTGCCAGCGATATATGACGCGTTAGAAATTGAGCACGGTGGGCAAACTTTGTATTTTGAGGTAGCTCAGCACCTGAGCGAATCGTCTGTACGTTCAATCGCGCTAGGCTCTACTGATGGGCTAAAGCGTGGCCAGAAAGTAACAGCTACTGGTTCGCCGATTACTGTGCCAGTTGGCAAAGAGACTTTAGGGCGAATGTTTAATGTGGTTGGTGATCCGATTGACGAAAAACCAGCTCCCAAAGGTGCTACTAGGTCACCAATTCACCGTGAGCCACCTGCCCTAGAAGAGCAGTCTGGCGAGATTGAGATTTTGGAAACTGGAATTAAGGTTATTGACCTGATTTGTCCAATCGCTAAGGGTGGTAAAGTTGGCTTGTTTGGCGGTGCTGGTGTTGGTAAAACTGTTTTGATTCAGGAATTGATTGCCAACATTGCCAAAGAACATGGTGGTGAGTCGGTTTTTGCTGGAGTTGGCGAACGAACTCGTGAAGGTAATGATTTGTATGAAGAAATGAAAGACTCTGGTGTGATTGATAAGACTAGCTTGGTGTTTGGCCAGATGAACGAGCCGCCAGGAGCTCGTTTGCGTGTAGCACTAAGTGGTTTAGCAATTGCCGAAGGCTTTCGTGATGAAGGCAAGGATGTACTTTTGTTTATTGATAACATCTTCAGGTTTACTCAGGCTGGATCCGAGGTGTCGGCGTTACTTGGTCGTTTGCCTTCAGCTGTGGGTTATCAGCCAAACTTGGCGCAAGAAATGGGTGCTTTACAGGAGCGAATTACTTCTACAAAGACTGGCTCGGTTACCTCTGTGCAGGCTGTGTATGTGCCAGCTGACGACCTAACCGACCCAGCCCCAGCGACTACTTTTGCCCACCTAGACTCAACTATTGTGCTTAACCGTGCGCTAACCGAGCTTGGACTTTATCCAGCCGTTGATCCACTAGACAGTTCCTCTACCCTGCTTGATCCAGAGGTAGTTGGCGAAGAGCATTACCGCGTAGCTCGTGAAGTTCAGCGAATTTTGCAACGCTACAAAGACCTGCAGGATATCATCGCTATCTTAGGCATGGAAGAATTAAGTGACGAAGATAAACAAACCGTAGCTCGTGCTCGTCGTATTCAGCGGTTCCTAACACAGCCTTTCCATGTGGCTGAACAGTTTACCGGTAACTCAGGTAAGTATGTAACCCTAAAAGACACAGTTGCTGGCTTTGCCGAAATTTTGGATGGTAAATATGACGACAAGCCAGAATCAGCATTTTATATGAAGGGTAGTATAAAGGAAGTTAAGTAATGGCCTTTAGAGGAGAAAGACTGTTTCCGATAGAAGAGGTGTTTATACCCTATGACACGCCTACTGGTAAGTTTTTTGACGGTCAGCCAGATGATTTGCATAGTCAAATTGATGGCCAGCTGCAGTTAGATCCGCCTTTAGTTATGACCCCTGTGGGTATATCTCCTAGTGGTTTTGGCACTATTGTAAACGTTGAACTTAGCTGGGATGCCTATAATAAGACTGGTAGTAAGGATGGAGGCAAATAATGCAATTGCAACTTATTACGCTAAATGGTGTGTTTATAGATAAAGAAGTTTATGAAGTAGCCGTACCGACAATGGGTGGAGATATAGCTATCAATCCTGGCCATAATGCTTTGGTTGGAGCAATTCGTCCAGGTATTATGACTATAAAATACAAAAAGTCCGACAAAAAGTCCGATTGGCAGAGTTTGGCAGTTTATGAAGGCACTATAGAGGTATTAAATAATATAGTAACTGTACTGGTTGATGATGTAGATACGCCAAGCGAGGTTAATGAAGCTGAAGCTCAAAAGGCTTATGACCGTGCTAAAGATCTAAAGGCCAAAGCCGGCGATGGCGTCGGTTTGGCGGAAGCTCAGAGTATGATGGACCGCCAAGCTGTTAGGTTGCAGCTAGCTAATTTAAAGCGTCGCAAAAAATAATTTTTAGTCTTCGGTTTGGATTCCGGCTAGTTTTTGACCCTGATGTAACCAGGTACCTATCTGGTGAGCCGCCAAAAAGAAACACCTAGTGCCGACGTTATAAACTATGCCCTGCAATTGTTCTTTGGATAGTGTTATATGGCTGTCTGGATATTCTGGGCTCATAATATCAGGGTTGTTTTCTAGTTCACTTAGTATATCTTCTAGGCTTTTGGTTATTAATATCCTTAGGCCTAGGTTGCCATGGCCAATTTTCTCCATTAAATATCTAGCATCGGTCTCACTTATGGTTTCCCCAGGAATAATATCACTTGGTGGCAAGGATTCCATAGCTTTATCAAACTTATATGTGTTTGGATTGTAGTCATTACCCATAGATATAGCGTACCATGAATAGTCACAAACCATATATATTGTGTGTTGTAATTTATGACGAATAGGACTATTATTAGTACTTGCTCTAAAAGGACAATAATTATGACAAACCAACAAATATTTGAATCTAAAGAAGGATGCAATGGTATGGAGACTATGACTGAGAAATATAACTATAATATTACTAAATTACCGCCACTCGATGATGGCAAGGGCAGTATATCGGTTACTGATAGGCTAAGTAATCCTGAGGATCCATTGACTAGTGAGCATTTAACAGTTGCTGAGACCGAGATTTATGATCCAGCCAATATGATTGATGTAAATACTGATAGTGATGGTTGTCCTGATGGACGTAGTTGTGGAAAATACATCAATAATTTGATGGGGGGGGTCGCTAGACCGAAGGTCTTTGGCGGTGGTCAGACAATGGCTATGGCCGGAATCGTTGGCGCTGGGCTATCTAACGAAGGTAGTAATCTTAAAGATACTTTTGCGCAGGGGCTATCTTTGTTGTCGGCCAAACAAGTCAACTTCGGTGCCCATACTTCTGATCATAAGTCTGAGGGTCAGTCTGGTTGTGGTGCGATTGATAATGCTTATGTTATTTGGCAAACAGCTCTAGAACCTGATGAGCAGCAAAAGATTACAAATACTATAAGTGCTTTGGATGGTGATAAAGGCACCGAGCTAGCGCCAGTAATTAATGAGGTGTTTGACAACGCCCGGTCGGCATTTGGCGGGTTTAATGAAGAGGGCTATAGTGGCCAGAAAGTTACTGACGGAGCTGTTAAGCGTGGCAAAGTTGTGGCCGAATTAAATGGTACCCATAATGAGGTCGTGGTAGTTATTAATACCGATATAGATGACAAAACTTTTGACCAGAGTAAGATTAGGCAAAAGACCGATGACGTGGCCCAGGCATTTTCTGTTGATGTGCCCCGGATGCGCCAGCTAGCTGAAAAATTATTTGATACTCCAGCTGAAAGGCAGAAAGCTTTTATTTCAATGTTTGTATATTCGCTAGCTACTTCAACTGTCTTGACCAAAAACGATATGCCGTTATATTTGATCAGTCGTACTGATAACCCAAGCATAGACTTTAGCTTTAATTAGTTAAATCTTTTATAAATCTTAGTGTGCCGTCATGATCTGGCGTATAGCCAGATATATCTGGTAAGTCCAAGTCTATTATTTTGTTCCAAACAGCACCTATGAGTTTTTTAAGTTCATCAATATCTGTACTAGTTGGTGTATATGATTTTATGCAATCTTGCGGTCTGGTGGCTTCAGTATAGATCATCTGGCCGATTATTTCTTTGCCGTCTGTATTTATGTGTCCACTGCTCTGCAACAGCAATGCATAATAGGTTAGTTGAGTTTTGGCGCGCCAAACTTTGGCTTGCTTGGTTTTGTCTGCGGTATTAAAGCTGGTAAGTGGAGTTTTGTCAGTTTTATAGTCACTAACGATGATTTTGCCTTCAGTCTGCTCTAGTCTATCAATCTTGCCGTTTAGTCTGGCTTCACCCAGAGATACTGACGACAGTTTTTGTTCTGCCGAAGCACCGGGCTTTATGCCTACTAAATTGTCATTTATGATTATTCTATCAATATCTTTTAGGCCTTTTTCAAGGTAACGCTTCTCTTCTTCGTATGGCAAATATTCGGCTTTTAGACTAGCGGTAAAGGCATTTTTTATTTGACTGGCGTCCAGACCGTCTGCATTTAGTTGGTTTTGGGCTAGCTCTAGGGCATTATGTATAGCTGTTCCGTAGGCTAGCGATGCTGACTTTACATCTGGTAGCTGCAGAATATTGCGTTCCAAAAACTTCTGTGGACCACCGCCGCTAATGTCCAAAAAATTAAATAAATGCGTAACGCTTAGACTATAGTTGTCCAGGCGGGATTTTAGGATTAATTTTTCATTAGCACTACCTAGGCGTGGCCAGCTGAGAGTTTGTTCTAGTACTTGAATAACCTCTGAGCTATGGTCAGTTTCTTGCCCTGGTAGAATACTTTCAATTATCGGTGTTGGTATAGTGTTGCGACCAGAGGGGTTGACTAAATAACTGCTAATAATTAAACCTGATTTGGCGCGAGTTATGGCTGTAAACATTAGCCTGATATAGTCGTCCATATCATCACCGGTTGGCTGCAGCGGTAAGTTAGCTGGTGGTTTGCGTCTAGCGCTACCTGGCGACCAATTATCGTCAGTGGCATCTATGATGTAGACGTTATCAAACTCCAGACCTTTGGCTTTATGAACTGTTAGCAGCGACACACTGTGTTCGCCATTAACAAATGGTGACTCGTCATTAATAATCGTACCGCTGTTTTTCTCAATTGTTATAAACTTTATGTAATCTTCTAGGGTACTGTCTTGGTTGGCACTATATTCGGATACCAGACCACGAAGCGTCCGGATAGCTGATAATCCGTATAAATATTCGTTTAGGTCGCGTTCAGAATTATTATAATAACTCTTTAGAGGACTAAACACTTCCCCTGCTTCAGTAGTTATTGGTCGTAAGCCAACCAAATATTCTATAGCTTGATGTAAGTTACAACTGGCCAGTTTTTTGGCGAGCTCTAAGAAAAAATTAGCTAATTTTTGCAAATTTTCATCTTCTGATACTAATAGTTTTTCTAGCCAGTTTTTGGGGGTGTTAGTTATAGCTAGTTGCCAGAGAGTCTTGGCTGGGATATCCCATGACGGGTAAACCAAAAGTTTTGACAGATAAAAGTTTTGTTCGCCCAAAGCACCGGTGTTAATACTCTTAGACAAGTTAGCTAGCAGAATAGTTTGGTCAACTAGTGGATGCAGTAAAATATTCCGTTGTTGCTCATAGTTAATTGGAATATTTAGGTTTTTTAATATATCGGCAATTTCAACCAAGCTAGAGTGGCTGCGCGCAATAACTGCAAAACTTTCTTTGGTATTGTATTGTTTGGCGATCAGACTGGCTATAGCGTGTAGTTGATCTTCAGCTGTTTTGAACTTTAGGTGCTGAATATTATAAGAGTCTATATTAGTTTCAGACACTAAATCTTTGTCTAATTCAGCCCGGCGTTTGGTTATGCGATCATCCGCTTGGCTCATAACTTTGGCCGATAAGTCCAAAATTGCTTGATGTGAGCGGTAATTTTGTTTTAGAACTACAATTTTAGTACTCGGATAAGTCTTCTCAAAGCTCAAAATATTACTTAATTCGGCGCCATTAAATTTAAAGATTGATTGATCGTCATCGCCAACAGCCATAATGTTTGGCTTGCCTTCTGTGCTATGGTGGTAAGCTACCAGATGGGCTAGTCTGAGCTGAGCGGCATTGGTGTCCTGAAACTCGTCAATCATAACATGCTGGAATCTTTCCTGAACGTTAGCTAATAGCTCAGGGTTTTGTTCTAGTTGGCTAATTACTTCCACCAACATATCAGAGTAATCATAAAAGCCACGTTTATGTAGGTGCCTGCGGTACTTATCGTATACTTCCGCTAAGTATAGCCACCACTGGTTGCGTTTGCGCTCATCATGCATACCTTTTACGCCACCGACAGTTTGTATGAAGCGTTTTTTCCAATCTCCGGTGTTTTTAGTCTTGCCAGTACCTTCATCAGCGTTTATAGCGTTGTTTAATGAGTCTTTGATTAGAGTTGATAACGAAATTAATGGCACCATAAACTGATCAATTTCTTGATCAGGCAGATTATCTATTTTGGTTTTTAACTCTGCTAGTTTCTTGTAACTTAGACTGTCTGACAGTATGTCGCAAAGCTGAGGTTCAATAACGTCTATATATCTTAAATTAGCCTCTATAATAGCCTTTAATTTACTAGGAGTTAGGCCAGCTTCTTTGGTTAACTTTAGCGCGTCGGCAACTGATTTAGTGACTGTGAATTTACCATAAAATTTAAGAGCTAGTGGATTATCTAGTGGCAGTCCTGACAAAATATTGTCTATTATTTCGCGTACTACAGCATCTGGCGCTGTACTAAGCTTAGCCGAATTCCAAAAATAGTCCGGGTAAATGTTCATAATTTCAGCTGCAAAACTATGAAAGGTTTTTATCATGACATTGCCGGCTTTACCGCCAGTTATTTTTAGCAAACGCTGTTTCATATTTAGGGCAGCTTTATTAGTAAAAGTCAGGCAAAGAATTTCTTCTGGCCGAGTATCAGTATTTTTTAATATATAGGCAGTTCGGGCACTTAACAGTTGAGTCTTGCCGGTGCCCGGACCGGCTATTACTAGTAGTGGCCCGTCAATATACTCAACAGCTTCCTTCTGTTTTTTGTTTAGATTTAATTTAGAAAAGTCCACTTCGTTGTTCATATATATAAATTATATATTGTAAATGATGTTTTGTCGGTGTATTCTTAGTTTATTATTAAGCTTATTATCAAATAAGGGGAGGAGATATATGGGCGCATTAAAACCAATTGAAGACAAAATGGAGGAGTATTTATATAAGAAAGCTCCTTTCCAAATACCAGAGGAAGGCCGCAAAGGTTTAGTAAAAATCTTGCCATGGTTAGCTTTGATATTTGGTGCTGTATCGCTAATTAGTGCTTATCAGTTGTGGGAATTGTCCAGGCGAGTTAATGAAGTTGTCAATGTAGTGAATCAATTTGTTGCCACTACCGGTATTGGGAGTAAAATAGAGTATGGATTTATATATCATCTGGCACTAATAGTACTAGTAGTGTCCGGTCTATTGATGTTAGCATCATTTAACCCGTTAAAAAACTTTCGTAAAAATGGTTGGGATTTGGCTCTTTGGGGCGTTATTGTTAACCTTGCTTACGGTGTGATCGTAGCTTTTAGTGATGTGGCTGGCTCGTCAGGTCGGTTAATCGGTGCGATTGTCTCAGCACTAGTCGGCGCTTACCTGTTGGCTCAGATTCGCGATTATTATATTGGTAAAAAGAAAATACCTGATGTAACTAAAACTAATAAACCGACTACCGATAAAGAAAAATAATCTATTTAGCAAGTTGGTCCTAAAGTCGCTCGTTTTATAATAGATGAGCGACTTTATATTAGTGATTTTTCTTCTTCTGTTAGGTATTTGTGAACTAGGTCAATAAATACGCCGTTGGTCCATCCAAATCCATGTTGTGATGGATATAGGCCTTCGTTGGACGGTAGTCTAGGGTTAACAACGTTATATGATTCTCTAAAATATCCGTATTCTCTAAACCAGTTCAGGTTGTTATCTATCCATATTCTGGCTATCTCTTCGGCTTTTTCATTATAACCCTGGTTGCTTAAGCCTTCACAGACTATCCAGTTGAGCGGTGCCCAGCCGTTTGGATAAGCCCATTGTTTATTAATTGGACGTGGATCGGGTTCTTGATCATATCTGGTAGTTACTAGTCCACCTTTATTTGTGAAGTTTGGTAGATTATCTAATAAATGCTTATTATATTCATCGGTAGTTAGTCCAGCCAACATGGGGTAATAACCGGCTAGCGACCAAACTGGTGATTTTACCTGGTCGATATAATTATAATCAAAATAAAAGTTCAAGGATTCATCCCATAATAATTCATTAATAATTTCGGCTCGATGTTCGGCTTTTTGTCGCCAAACGTTGCTGGTATCCTCGTCACCAATAATTTTGTAGCCACGAGCGAAATCGCGCTCATAGATATAAAGCAAGCTATTTAAGTCCACTGGGTTAAATGACAAACATTTGCCACCGAATCTAGTGGTCATATCCCAGCCGGACTCAGCTTCTGCTAAATCATCTAGACAATTAATGTCATAATATCTACTTAAACCTGTATTTGTTAGTCTTATATTCGGTTGATCAGTATTAGTCCAAACGGTGTGATATTCTCTCTCGGCTATCCTTAGTCTTTCAATTAGCCATGATTCATTTTTGTCGCCGGCGTTATAAATATCAAAGATCATCATCGTCATAACCGGTGCTTGTGAGCGACTAGTGAAATAAAATCTACTGGCATTTGGCACGATGTGGAATCGTCTAAATAGATTTATAATATTTTCTAATATTCCTTCAGCTAGTTCAGTTTTGCCAGTCTGAATTAAACCACGCATGATAAAATAACTATCCCAGTAATACATTTCTCGGAAACTAAAACCATTTTCGGCACCGACGCTAGGTATGATATATGGAAAAGGTAGCCCAACTAATGTGCCGTCGTCGTTTTTTTGGTTTATAGTGAGTTCCGACCAAGTTTGTTCAATATGCGCAAAAGCATTAGCTATATCTCTTGAATCAAACATTATTGGTTGGCTTTTTTGGTGTTTAACATACATAACTATTTTATAGATATAACCGTGGTAGTCAAACTTATTTGTCTAATAGTGCGAATTCTCACAGCACGTCTTAAGAATTTGAGGTTAAATTATACATAAGGATCTTATCTAAAACAGATCCTTAGAGAGGCTACAATTTTGATGAAGAAGATCAAGAATACCAGTCTAGGAAAGTTTAAAAAAGAAAATAAACTTAGAATGTTTAATAGAAACCAAATCCATATGAAGTATTCTCGGGACATCAAACGATCCCTTAGTAAAATTAATAACCTGCCTGTCAGATCATCAGCGTTTTCCAAATTTCAGGTCTATGATATTGTAACCAATTAAAATCTGCTATACTTATGGGCAGTGATTACAGATGAGGAGCTAGCCGAAAAAATAAGGAACGGCGCTGTTGGTGTTATGGCTACGGACACTATATATGGTGTAGTTGGTAGTGCTTTGTTGTCTGATGTTTCAGACAGAATCAAGCACATCAAAAAGCGTGATGTCTCCAAGCGGTTCATTATTTTGATTGGTAATCGCGGACAACTACCTAGCCTAGGTATTACTTTAACTGATAGCCAGCTAGATAGTCTAAATGAAGTCTGGCCGGGTCCAGTTAGTGTCGCTATAGACTGCGACGACACGCTAGACTATATACATAATGGCCATAAGAATATTGCTGTTCGCTTGCCAGCAGATACAGCACTTAGGCAGTTTATAAATCAAACTGGTCCCATCATTGCTACTAGCGCCAATATTAGTGGCCAACCGACATCATCAGATATAAATGATATAAAGTCGCAGTTGCCAGGTTTAGATTTTTATGTAGCCGGCCAAGTAGCCGAATTGCCGTCTCGGTTAGCTAGATTAGAGCCTGATGGCCAGATCACTTGGCTGAATCGTTCTTATTAACTAAGAGGAATTTCAGAGGAGCAAAGCTTAAAGTTAGTGCTTGTGTTTTACTAGTGTCCAAACCATAGCGCTAATCACTAGTATGATTGAGCTGTAAAATATTATTTCTCCGTAAAGCTCGGTTTTATAACCTTCATTGAAATTGAGAACAAAGTAGCTGATAGCAGATATTGTATAAGCTACAACAGCTAGAATTGCGGTTAGATAAATCGCGCCCATGCGGTGTAATGCTCCAGCGACCAGGATTGGCAAAATAAACAGTATAATAGCCTTACTAGCCATTCCGCGTTGGCTATAGACTAGTAATGCGCCGATTATTATATCTGTCATAATTAGCACCCAAGCTAGATTTCTGATAGCGCTAAATTGTTTGTTAAGTCTGGCGAAATACCAACAAATACTAGCTACAACGACTAAAATACCAGTATATATCCAGCGTTTTAGTAGAACCTCGGGCGTTACTAGCTTTGATGCGTCATAAATTATCAGTTGAACAGCCATAAAAATACCAATCAAAACATGTAATTTGGTAATTTTGATAAAACTACTTCGGACCGAAGTGTGGTCGGCTTTATCTTTAGTTTTTAGCATCACATTAATTTAAC
>CAZSRV010000019.1:0-13432 GCA_964609815.1 uncultured Candidatus Saccharibacteria bacterium
ACTTTATTTTTACCGTAGTCTACTACCACCTCATCGGCCGATGCTTTGACAATTTTACCATCAGCCTGAGCGAAAATAACCTGGCCACTGTTAGCAGCTACAGCACCTTCTAGTCCAGTGCCAACGATAGGCGCTAAAGGATTGATAAGTGGGACGGCTTGTTTTTGTTGGTTAGACCCTACCAAAGCACGGTCCACACGGTCACGCTCTACAAAAGGCACTAATCCAGCGATAGAACCAATAATCTGATTCTGTGCGGCATCCATATAAGTCACATCATTAGCATCGGTCTCACCCACGCCAGAATCAGATCGCACAGCCGCGCGCTCTTCCACAAAATAACCATTTTCATCAATCTCATTACCGGCACCTGCAATCACCGCACCCTCTTCATCAGAAGCGCCCAAGTATACAACTTCATCAGTTACACGAGCTTTTACCGGCCAGGTAACTTTCTCTTTTATTTTAGCTAATTTATCGGCATCTTCTTTAGTTATGGTTTTGCCAGCCTTAACTAACACTTTACCCTTATCATCTTCTAGATCTACATATGTAATATGTCCAACTGCGTCTTTTGGAGTAACAGCGTTAATTACCTTACGATAAGGTGTCTCTACAAATCCATAATCATTAACTCGACCATAGTTGGCTAGGTTAAGTACAAGTCCAATGTTGGCACCTTCAGGAGTTTCTACGGCACAAATACGACCATAGTGGGTAGCGTGAGCATCACGCACTTCAAATCCAGCGCGCTCACGAGACAAACCACCAGGCCCCATAGAGCTCAGACGTCTTTTGTGGGCTAGTTCGCTTAGTGGGTTAGTCTGGTCCATAAACTGACTAAGTTGCGAGCTAGCAAAGAACTCACGAACCGCCGCCACCACTGGACGAGCATTAACTAATTGTGCTGGAGTAACTGTTTCAATCTCACACATACTCATACGATCCTTGGTGTTTCGCTCCATGCGTAACAAACCAATACGGAACTGACGCTGTACTAGCTCACCAACCAACTTCACTCGGCGATTAGCCAAGCTATCAATATCATCAGCTGGATCCTGAGTATTATTTAGCCTAATAATTTCACTAATAATTGCCTTTAAGTCGTCTAAACGCATCACACGATTTTCGGCAGTGTTTGGCACATCCAAGTCCAAACGCTTATTGATCTTATAACGACCAACTCGGCTAAAATCAAACCGCTTGTAGTTATAGAACATGTTTTCTATCAGACCACGAGCGTTATCTACAGTAGCCAGGTCACCTGGCCTTAGACGCCTGTAAACTTCTATCAGCGCCTCGCTAGAAGTTTTGGAAGGATCTTTGTCCAAAGTATTTTGCAAATAGTTAATTTCGCCTTGGTCAACATGCTTGAAGGCTTCTTTCATGTCTTTTTCGTTCATGCCAAGAGCCCTTAGTAATGTAGTTACAGGGATTTTTCGCTTTCGGTCAATCTTTACGAACAATGCACGATTAGATGCGGTTTCAAACTCCAGCCAAGCACCACGGCCAGGAATTACCTTTGCGCCATACAAGTTACCAGTAGCCGACGCTTCAGATGTAAAGAATACACCAGCTGACCTAATAAGCTGGCTAACAACTACGCGCTCAGCACCATTTATAACAAACGTACCTCTGTCTGTCATCCACGGGAAGTCACCCAAATATATTTCGTGTTCTTTTACTTCACCAGTGATTTTGTTGGTCAATATTACGTTAGCCTTTAGCGGCGCTTCGTAGCTAGTATTATTTTCACGAGCCTCTGACTCAGTCATTTTTGGATCTTCAAAGTGATAATCTTTGAAACTAAGAGTTAATTTTGTACCAGTATAGTCTTCAATCGGGCTAATTTCGGCTAGTAGCTCGCCCAAACCCTCTTCTACAAACCACTGAAACGACCGGTTCTGGTGGTCTACTAAGTTTGGAATATTGATTACTTGTTTTACTTTACTAAAATTTGTGCGCTTGATAGGCGCGTCTTGTGGTGCTTTTGCCATATATAGACTTATTCCTCGCTTTAATTAGTATTTTAAATTTTAAGGCCCAAAAACAGTGCCCCATCATTCTTATGGTATTGATTTTTGTGTTTAGTTTATCTTGGCGCCGAAGGAAACTGCGTTGCTTTCTGCTGTAATTTTCACGTTTTTTCACATATTTTCACGCAAACACAAAAAGCCCGCTACTACTTCTTACGGTCTATTATGAGCCTTAATTACCTTAGTGTCAAGCGGTTTTATAAAACCAACCAACAACTACCACACCTACTTTAGAGTTTTTATAACTTCGTCTACTATGCCGTATTCTTTGGCTTCGGCAGAGGTTAGCCATTTGTCGCGTTCCATGTCGTCATGGATTTTAGCCTTCTTTTGGCCAGTGTTGCCAGCCATAATTTCTTCCAGCAAGCCTTTTAGACGCAAGGCCTCGCGCAGATCAATCTCTTGGTCAGTAACTTTACCGCGAGTACCGCTAGATGGTTGGTGAATCATAACCGTAGCATGCTCTAGTAAACTGCGCTTACCGCGAGTACCGCTACTCAGCAAAAAGGCAGCCGCACTAGCCTGCACACCGATTCCAACAGTTGCCACATCTGGCTTGATGTACTGCATAGTGTCATAAATCGCCAGCGCGTCATAAACACTACCGCCAGGGCTATTTATATACAGATAAATATCTTTTTTAGGGTCTTCGTTAGCTAGAAATAGCAATTGAGCCACTATCAGATTAGCACTGTGTTCGTTTACATCAGTGCCCAGAAAGATTATGCGGTCTTTTAGCAAGCGCGAATATATGTCATAAGCACGCTCCATGCGACCTTCTTGTTCTATTACAGTTGGGATCAATAAATTAGTTGGCTTATTCATAGTACTATCTATAATACACCCGCCAGTTAGCACTCGTCAAGCCCGAGTGCTAATTTACCTATTTACTAGGACGTTTTATTTTACTTTTGTGCTGGCTAGCAAGTAACCCTTTGTTGTTGCGGTCACTTCCACCGTCCAGAACTACTCGGTCTTGCAACACCCACAAGTTTTTAGTGTCTTTTAGCCACTGCCATTTTCTAAAGCGCAGAGACTCCTTAGGCAGGTCCAAAGAGTCATCATAACTCATCAGTACATCAATCCCGGCTATTGGTTCATCAATTTTGGCGACCGATGCCGCAAAAACACTCTTGCTAACTATCCATGGCTCCGAAAAGGTATCAAACTGATACTGCTCTTTATGCTTAGAAGTACCCAGTCTATACATACCAAAGTCAAAATTCTTGTCGCTGGCCAGAGCTTGCCTCAGACCATTCATAGCCACCTTATCAAGCCCTTGCTGGGGGATCACCGCATAATCATAATATTCCTGATGCGCGCTTACTAAATTAGGCAATCTAAAGATAACTTCGTTATCCTGAAGACCTTCATTAAGCCTAACTTCTTCTTCCGACCTACGATAACTTGGCAAAATCTCGCCAATCGTTTCAGTCAAGCTATCTCTCATAATCTTAATTATACCACTATTTTGCTTGACTAGCAATAAAGTCTACTACTTTTTGGGCTAAAATTCGGCTGGCAATATCTTGGCGGGCCTCGGGCTTGGCTAATTGCTCACGCATTTGAGCATCAGTGTACTGCGCATTCAGGGCCTGCATTTGAGCGTCTAATTCTTCATTATTAACTGTCAGACCCTCGCTACTAGCAATCTCTGACAAATAAATACCAGTTTTTACCTGGCGTTCAGCATTCGGGCGAATCACTTCTTTTTTGTATTCATCATCAGTTTTGCCTTCAGATTCTAGGAATTCTTCATAAGTCTGACCGCGGTAAGCTAGGTTTTGGCGCAAATTATCGGTCTCATAAACCATTTGTTGCTCCACTAGCTGCTCCGGCACTTCTACCTTGCTGTTTTTGTAGACCTGATCTATTAGTTCATTCTGTTGAGCGCGAACAAACTCTTGCTGAGACTCATGTTCTACCTGAGTCCTAATATCTTTTTTCAGCTCATCTAGAGTTTTAAACGGACCAACCTTGGGGGCGATATCATCATTTAGCTCAGGCTTTATCATCTCGTTTACAGTTTTTACATCTATACTAAACTTGGCTTTTTTGCCAGCTAGAGCACTCACGCCGTACTCCCCCGGGAAAGTTATATCAAAAGTCTTGCTATCGCCTGCTTTCATACCCACAATGTTATCTTCAAACCCAGGAATAAACGAGTCGCTACCCAGTATCAATGGATAATCCTTGCCGTCAGCACCACTAATTGGCTCATCCTTAGCATCCGTACCCTTAAAATCAATTACTACTTCATCACCTTTTTTGGCCGGACGGTCAGCTGGCTTTCGCTCGGCTAATCTATCACGAAGCGAGTCCAAAACCTTGGTTACATCACTGTCAGTGATCTTTTTAGCCTTAGCAGTAGCCTTTAGACCTTTATAATTACCCAAACTGACTGGGCCAATTACTCCAGTTGTTACTTCATATTCTAGTGTGCTATATGGCACATACTTCTTTAGGTCTACCTTGGGTTGAGTAACCGGACGAATACCTTCAGACTCAGTTGCCTTGGCATAAAGCTGTGTCATGGCTTCGTCCAAGAAGTTGGTCGTCATTGTCTCGGTGTCTATATATTTCTCTGCTACCTGAGCCGGAACTTTACCTTCGCGGAAGCCCGGAGCCTTGACCTTTTTAGCCAGTACTTTTAATACTTGCTGCTTTATCGGCTCCAGATCTTCGGCAGTGGCCGAAATATTAATTGTTAGTTCTGTAGGGGTCTCTTTAACTCTTTTTACATGCATAGTTAATTATTCTAACAGATTCAGGCCTCTCGCGCCAACCAGGCTAATCAATATGTACTTTTTCGGCACCCCCGCACGTGCAGATGTGGTAAACTTCTGTGACCACATCTGGAGCTGGAGGACTGTGACGTGAAAACTTGTGAAAACGCATGAAAATACACTAAAGTTTGGCTGTTTTTGTCTCACTTTCGTCCTTGATAGGACTCGTCAGACCGACAATTTTATTCGGTGAGTGAGTAAAACAGGCAAAGCAGGAACGGGAGAAATTAGAGGTCGTGGAGGTATCCGCCGAAGGAGGCGAAGCTTAGAGAATGGCAGATGCCAGTCACACGGGACCTGTAGTATCTCGCACATTCTGCCTCGCCGGCTTTACTCACAGCAACATACTACATCAGCTGTCCTGAGTCATCCGATGACTCAGACCACTGTACCCTGATGGTACCGTTCTTGTTGACGTATCCGTCCCGGATTACGCCAGAGTTGAAAAGATCCCTGAGCTGTTCATTGGCTTCCCCTACGGAGAGACCAATCTTGTACGTCTCCCAGAGAGGAGGAATGCGAACTTCTGCGTTCATCTCAGCCTCCTCTAGGCGTAAAGCCTGTTGGGAATTGCCTGGCGCCGAGTGGAGCGGAAGTTGCTGGTCCGCAAGCGGATCAGCCCCACGAGACCGTGGCGGTTGTCAACCGGAGACCCCAAGGCCACCTCAATGGTGATCTTGCCCGAAGTGTCCGGACGAGCCGAGATGATGGACTCACACCCCAGACGCGCGATTCGCGAAGCGATCGCCGTCAGGAATTCAGGTGTCTGAAACATTCCAGACATCACCCAAAGGGCGTGTCCCTTACGAGAGAAACTCCTTTTTCTCTCTAGAGTAAACGGAATCTCCATTCCGTTTACGAGCATGTGATCCTTCGTGCTGATAAGCTTTTTCTTGCTTCCCATTGATTTTCCTTGTTAGGATACGAACTATACCTCTGTTTCTCGCTGATGCGAGACAGCCGCTGACTATACCTATAGTCAACAATCGTCTCACATCAGAACAAACCTATTCTATACTTTGCCTGTTAAAGAACAGTCTGTGAGCCATTCAAACCAAATACCGTATCAAGACGCCAGTAATACCCTAACGCCAATACAAATAAAGTGAGGCTTCTGCAAACTTGTTAACATTATATAGGTTACTGGGGTAAAAGTCAATAATAACCACTAACGTCTAAAATCTTTAATGATACTGACTAGGCGCTCTGGACTATGCACTTCCTCAGCTCCACTAACTAAGTCTTTTAATGGGAATCTACCTTCTTTTAGCTCGGTCTCGCCAACGAATATCACATAACGTACACCACTTTTGTCGGCATGCTTCAGCTTAAGAGGTAATTTACGATCCGTAGCATCAACCGCTACATTCAATTCCATTTCCCGTAAGGCCGCTATCAATTCTTGAGCGCCCTCATAGGTATCACCAATAGTTACGACTAACACATCTGTGGCAGTTTTTAGCTCTGGCAGCAAATCATGTGATTCCAAAAAATTAGTCAGAGTCACATCACCCACACCAAATCCAACAGTAGCCACCGACTCCACACCAAACAGTCCAACCAGGCCGTCATACCGCCCACCACCGAACATTGCCCGATTATTCTCTGGATCATTATCAAAAAATTCAAACACAACACCGTTATAATAATCAAAACCGCGCATCAGGGTTATGTCAAACAAACAATTATCAGTCCCGGACTTCGCTAGTAGGCCTATTAATTTCTTTAATTCAGCCAAAGCTTGATTATTCTTTAGATCCTCTGGCAGGTCATCTATACTCTTAACGTTTAATAAACTGACAATTTTATCGGCTAACCCTTCGGCCTTTTGGCTAGGCGAGCAAATCGCATCTACATCGGCCACGAACACCGCCGGGTCAATCTTGTGCATTCTATCAATAAGTTTAACCAAACTATGCGCTTGGACCTCATTTAGCCCCAAATAATCAGTCATAATGTAATCAATAAAGCGCCTGTCGTTGAGCTTGATCTGGTACATGGATGGTTTAGCGCCCAGGGCCTTCAAAATATTAGCGCCCAGCAAAATTACCTCATGGTTGGCACTAATAGCCTCATCGCCAAAAATATCAACATTGAGTTGCCAGTGCTCGCGCAAGCGCCCACGCTGTGGACGTTCATAACGCCACAGATTGGGTATAGAATACCAGCGCACCGGATAAGCCAATTCTTGCCGCCGGGCCGCTACCATACGACTAACCGTCGGTGTCATCTCTGGACGGATCGCTACTTCGCGTCCGCCACGATCTGTAAAAGTATAAGTCTGTTCATTAACGATTTCATCACCTGTTTTAGCCCGATACAAATCCAGTGGCTCTATGAGAGGCGCATCATACTTTTCGTAACCAAATTTACGGACTTCGGCTTCAGCCACATTAAAAATATAATCCCGAATCCTCAAATCTTCGGGATAAAAATCTCTAGCGCCTTTATAAGGTTGCATATTGAGTGCCATATTGCTTGTAATTTTACCCTATTTTACAGAAGTTGCCTACTTTATTTAAATAATCTTGACCTGTTATACTACCCTTTGATAATGACAGATAAAGCACCAAATCAACCCCGGAGCCGTAAACTAATAGCAGTCGTACTATGCACTATCCTAATAGTTTCGCTCGGCTTTAATGTCTATTTTGCCAAGAGGCAACAAAACTCAATTACACCACCAACAGTTTCCTCTAATGAATACCCCCTGTTAGCTTCTAGAATATTTGTAGATAACCCAAATGATGTTATCGTAAACTTTTCTAAGTTGAGACAAGAATTGCGACAGAATTTGTCGCAATTGGGCTACAATTATAGCTTTTATTTTGAATACTTGCCCTCTGGTACTTCTATAAAAATAAACCAAGAAAATCAGATGGTCGGCGCTTCACTACTTAAAGTACCCCTTATTATGAACCTCTTCCGTGCGTCTGAACAAGGTAAAATTGATTTAAACCAGACTCTCACGATTAAGGAAGGTGATATAGATAAACGTTCGGGTAATCTATGGCAGAAAGGAGTTGGCACACAGCTAACTGTACGAGAGATAGCCAAGGAGGCAATTGTTGAATCAGACAACACTGCCATTAACATGCTCATAGCTGCATCTTCAAATGATTTTGACTTATTTCAGCAGTCAATTGATGAGTTAGATATTGATCTATCGGTAGAAAACCAAAATCAAACAACATTAAGCGCACAGGCATACAGTTCTGTATTAAAATGCCTTTATTTGTCTTGTTTTTTAAATTATAGCGATTCACAACAATTATTGGACTGGCTTACGCAAGCCGGAAGTCCACCACGTTTGCGAGATGGCGTACCTGATTATGTAAAAGTAGCCCACAAGTATGGTACCTCAGCCGGAAGATCAGAAAGTGACTGCGGTATTGTCTATGTACCAAAACGGCCCTACATTATATGTATGATGGTTGACGCACCGCCAGAAGAAGCTAATAAAATCATTGCTGATGTATCTAAAAAAATCTATAGCTATATAGACAATGTAAACTAATATAAACTTATAATTCTGCTAAGCGACAATAACTATTGGCTCTTACGGTAACTGTCGTGGTGTTTTCGCTGGCAAAGCGAAGTTGTAAAGTCCCGGCATTATTTCCGTTTCTGAAATATGCCCTAAACAAACCAAACGTATCAGCATTAGCCGTCTGCACACCAGTTGTCTTACCGGTGCCATTATAAGCATTAAAGGACCGCCCATTGAAAGCCGTGGCAGTTGAATTTGATATGAATTGACCAGCCACAAGACCAGGGCTACCCGGACCATTCAGCGCAAAACCGATACCGGTACCTGTAGCAGCAGATCGGTATATGAGATTACAAACCATTTCATAATCTGTGTTAGCGGCAACAGTAAAGCTTAGACCTGTCACATCTGCATAGCTTGTTGCAGCCCTAGTTACGTCAGTCGCAAGATACGCATATCGTACTGGCTGAATATTGGTCCATTGTGAGTTTTGGTAGGCTCTGAAGTCATTATCAGCACTATTGTAGTACATTGCGCCATTAACTCCCGTGGGATCACCAGTGGTATTTTTACTATCTAGTACTAGCAAAAATCCTGTACCATCGGCTGTGGGGCTGCCAATCTGCAGTCGGTTGTTGGCAGAGTCTATGCGCATGTATATCGCACTAGAAGGGCCCTGGATATTAAAGGCGCTGGTACTGTTGCCTACATTATTGGTAATAGACGTTGCCCCAGTAACATTACCAATAGCGATTGTCTTGGCATTAGCACTAGTGCCCAAGTTGATAGCACCTGTAGTACCAGAGTCTATAGTTAGCGCAGTACCGGCACCGCTATTAATAGCTAGTGTGCCATTAGCGCTCAGGACTGTACTAGAACCAAGACTTATTGTCCCTGAACCAGCTTGAATTGTTAGGTTACCCGCCGTAGTGCTCCAGGTACTAGCAGCTGCGCCAGTTAATGTGAGCGCACCACTGGTTGTCGTAATACTTGATGCGGCATTACCGGTAAGTGATACGGCTCCGCCACTGGTTGAAATTGAACCAGCCAGCGTTAAGGCGCCTGCAGAGCTAAGAGTCAGACGATTGGTTGAACTGGCTTGTAGCTGCAGAAGATTACCGGCAGCCGTTTTATTAATAAAAATACTACTGTTAGTGGAGGCATCTGTTTGTGCCGTGGCACTCTGCCCCAACTGGACAAATCCGTCAGAGGTCACACCGCCCAAACGATCACTATTAAACGCATAAGGTGCAGCTGTCAGTCGTACACGAGGTGACATTTCGGGGTCGGCGCCGACCTTAATCCCTAAATATAATGAGGCACTGTTGAAGTCCACACTACCAGGCAATGACGTCACACTGCCTAAAGATACCTGAAATATACCATCCGTAATAGTTACTGGGTTTTGAGTTTCAGTCCAGACTGCCGTTCCGCCACTGGCCACAGTATATATACTAAACACAATAGAATACGACCCGTTAGTAACATTAGTACCATCAGGATTAGTTAGCTTGCCTTGAAAATTAATTTGTGGATTGATAGCTGCATCAGCGCTATTAGTAGAAACAAACAAAGCACCAGCTACCACAACGGCACCTGCAACTAATAGTCCCAACATATGCTTACTCACTATCCCTCGCATAACTACAGCTACAGTATAGCCCTTATGCATATGAAGCTCAAGCTAAAATTTATAGTTTTGGCGATGTTAAACCTGTAGTTAACACCTTTTGCACTCCTAAACCCTAGACGAGCAAACAGATTTACTATTATACTTATGACAATATGACACGTGTTTTATACCTGGGTTGGGGGACAATAATATTTGCGCTAGTCTGTGTAGTGATTTTGGTATCAAAAGCTTCAGCAGAAAGCTACGACGTAACAGCCACCATCCACTTCCCAGCACCAACTAATCAAGCAGTTATAAATAATGTCATTAACGGAACTAAGGTCAATAACGCTACTCTGTTAGTCAGTGGTACCTGCGAAGCTCTAGCGCCGAACGGAACAGTCTCCATATGGCGAAATGGTATAGCTATCGGTTCTGCACCTTGTGACGGAACATTTAGCATAACAGTATCTCTGCTAGAAGGCGCAAATACGCTAATTGCCAGATCGGCCAGCGTTTCTGGCTTGTACGGTCCTGACAGTGCGCCAGTAACAGTGATATTGGAATTACCAAAACCATTACCAACACCTATTTCAACTTCCACTCCTACGCCTACTCCGGCTAACCCTGGCACTGTTAATGAAGTGTCGCAGAATTTTGGCGCAGCTAGCAATTTGACAGCCACTCCAGCCCAAGCATTTAGTACGCTAGATACAAGCGAATTAATTACTTTAATAGTAAAAGTCGTGGGCGGTTCCACACCATACACTATATATATTAACTGGGGCGATGGGTCTGAAGAAACACGAACGGTAGACCAGCCCGGAAGTTACCAATTTTCTCACAAGTATGCCAAAGATGGTGCCTATACTGTCAAAGGAGTCGTGCGTGATGTCCTGGGGGCCACCACTACTTTTGACTATGCCGTTGTGAGTCAAAAACCGACCGCCAATACAAATAATCAAGCAGCAGATTTGGCGCTAGTTGGATCAGACAAGCAACGCTCTAGCAGATTATCTATATGGTGGCCGTTAATCTATATAATTATAGGTGCTAGCATTGCCTTCCTAGGCTACAGACTAGGCGTAATGCGAACTCGTCGCAAAAATAAAAAGAATAATAGTCTGCAAAAAGCACCGATAACACTACGCCCAGCAAAGCGAAAGAAGCAAAAATGAAGAAACGACATTGGATAATCTTAGGCAGCGTAGTAATCGCTACTTGTATGTTCATCGCAATTTATCAATGGATGCAAAACCCCGCTACCAACAAAGGTGTTAGTGTTATACCAGAAGATCAAAATGTGCTAAGCAGCAATGTGTCACTATTGCCATTTGACACCACATTCTTTTTTACCAATGTTCCTTCGTATTTGCAAAGTAAATCCATAACCGAGAACCCTGACGCACCGACTTCTGGTATGTATTTGTTCAAGCATCAACAAATCAGTCTGAATGATCAACTAGCTATCAACACAGGTACTTTAAGTGGCTCAACCCTAAATGAATTATCAACTATCAAAGTCCGGCAAAGCGAACCATCGCGGTACCACCAAACCAGTCGCCCGAGCGCACCCGAAGGAGCCATTGTGTTTGAGCGCCAAGACCAATATGAAGTAGCTGTTTTTTGGCAACATAACGGACGGTATGCTAGCGTCGTAGTTGGTGGTAGCAATGATAGACGAGCAGATTTAGAGTCAACACTACAAACCGTGTTGTCAGACTGGCAGTGGCGCTAATACAAATGTTACAATAAGCATAATATGTATAAATTAGTTACAGCAATTGGGGTATCATGGTTTTTAGCCGCTCAGCCAACCAGTGTTAACTATATACTTAAAACGTATGATTTAAATAATGGTGCGGCAAACGGCTCAAGCACTAATTATCAATTAAACGCTTCTACTGGCAGTCAGTCCACAACCCTGCAAACATCTACAAATTACAGTAACCTAAGTGGCGAAAGTAGCGGAGTAAACACTAATGTACCACCAGCGCCAGCTTTCAGCAATCCTAACAGTTATTATGACCGACTGCAGCTTATAATTAACACTGGTAATAATCCTAGCGATACTAAGTTTCTGATAGCCATCAGTACTGATAACTTTGCCACCACTAATTATGTACAAGCAGATAACACTGTTGGCTCTAGCCAAGCTATCACAAACTATCGTACTTATGCAGCTTATGGCAGCGGCAGTGGTTTCTTTATAGTCGGTCTTACGCCGTCCACCACATATAAAGTTAAAGTTAAGGCTCTACAAGGCAACTTTTCTGGCAGTGCTTTTGGACCAGATGCCACTGCAGCAACAGTGGCGCCAAGTCTTACTTTTAGCGTCACAACCACATTAACTGCTACACCACCCTTTCCGGTGTCATTTACTAGTCTGACCCCTGGTTCTGTCATAAACGGCAACGCCGATGCAGTAATTGCTCTATCGTCAAATGCCCTGAACGGTGGAGCTGTATATTTACGCGGCCTCAATAATGGCCTACTGAGCAATATCTCCGCCACCACTATTACGTCAGCCAGTGGCGATTTAGCCGTAGCCTCTAGCGGATACGGTGCACAGGTAACTACCGCTTCTCAAGGATCTGGGGGCCCCTTTGTAGCCACCGCACCTTTTAATGGCACGGCAGACAATGTTGGTGTTATCAACACCAACCTACAATCCTTACTATCTACGACCGCTCCTATTACGTCAGGTAATGCCAACGTTCGTCTAAAGGCAAAGGCTAGCAATATCACTCCGAGCGCTACTGACTACGCCGATACACTGACTTTTATAGCAGCCATGAATTTTTAATTTGCAATAATAAAACAAGTCAAATATAGTAATAACCATTAGCGTTTAATACTAAGAAAGTATAAAGGGAAATATATGCAACAAGTAAAAACACTTAAGCACGCTTATTTAGTAGTGGCTTTAGTTTTCGCGTTTTCAATCCTCACAATCATATTAATTAATGCCCGAGGAGCCTCGGCTGCTGCCCTTACACAAACTTTTGTGCGGTTTGACCGCATGAAGACCAGTACTGCTACGACTGGCACTGTCTGCGCCAAACCAGCAACAGTCGCTACAGAGGCTCATGTACAAGTAGCCTTCCCAACTGGTTACACAGTTAGCTCAACCGTTGGTAACTGGACAGTTAACACTACCAACTTAGCATGGCCAGCTACAGCCACTGCATGGCCAGGTATTGGTACAGCTACAGCTGTTGCAGGACAAGTTGTAACCTTTCCAAGTACCGACCTGACTGTCGGCACACTGTACTGCTTTAACTGGACTAACACTGCAGCACTAAGTATTAAGGCCGCAGCTACCAACAATAACAGTGGTACTATAACAACCCAGACATCAGTTCCTGCAACTATTGACTCAGCTGACTATTCAACAGCCAGTATCACCGACGATCAGATTGTAGTGAGCGCTACTGTGCCACAAACATTCAGTTTTGCACTAAGTGGCAACACAGATGCTCTAGGATCACTATCAACTGGCTCGGTC
>CAZSRV010000020.1:0-12495 GCA_964609815.1 uncultured Candidatus Saccharibacteria bacterium
ATAGTGACTCATTGCAAGCCAGATTAACAGATGTAAATAAACAGATTGGCGCTTTACAAGGACGTCTGAATAATGAGGCTTATGTAGCCAAAGCTCCTAGCCATTTGGTAGACGAATCCCGCCAGCAACTAGAAAATTTACAGACTCAACAAACCATCCTAACCGACCAACTCAAAAACCTAGGTTAAGACGTTTCTAACATCTAGTATTCGCTTTCGTCCTCCTAGGACTCATCAGCACGACTATTTATTCGTGGAGCAAATATGACAAGCAGACATGGGGGTATAGATTAAGAACACCTGAAGGGGCGCAACAGAAAATACAAGTTGCGCCCCGAACGCTGGCTGAATCAGAACTACACGGCAAGCGTGTAATTCTGATCATTCCAGTGGCGGAGACCGTCGTCGCCTTCGTAGGGCACGATACCCATGTCGGCGAGAAACCAGTTCTCGTCAACGAGTTTGCCGAAGACATCTACGGTCAGAACTGGGATCTCCCAGTCCCGACAGATGAACTTCTGGCCAGCCAGATCATACTCCATCACGGAGACAAAAGGCTCTCCGTTGATCCGTCCACTGCGGGTGGGGCCTGCGTGGCGATTGTACCGAACAACGTACATACCGACGACAAGGTCGTTCATGTTCAGCGCATCCTTGTGAAGCGGGCTACGCAGGGGTACATGCTTGGAACGCTTTAGGGGTTTGTATTGCGAAAACATTATGCACCTTTCGGTTACTCTCTGGCACTATGCCTCTCACTAGGAACTAGTGAGCGTGTGTTTTCTCTATACTTATACACACAAGATGAGTAATTAAGGTATTGTATAAATACACTAGTTACTCATCTTGTGTTAGTCTGCTTGTCAAAGTTCTCTTTTGGAGTTAGTTGTAACCACCTCAACAAAAGATACATACATGTTAGCATAAACGTTATAAAATGTCAATATCATGGCTATAAATAGTTTATGCGCCAATGTTGGTGACATATCTAACTAAACTAGAGATAGAGTAGGTGGTATACTAGAGTTGTATGCTGATGTAAGCATACCTGCCCCGTAGTCTACAAAGGAGATATATGGAGGGCAACACAACATGTCACTGGTGGCGAAGCAGATATGCGCTTAAACTGGCGCTGGGCTGCATCTCCATCTTGCTGGTGTTTGCGATGCCAAAGGCATCAGCGGCAACAGCCGATCACGCCAACTTTACGGTCAAGCAATACAAGACCGTAATTAACAATGTCAAGCGATCCAAGCCAAAGTTGGCCAAGGGACTTCCCTCGGCAGGCAAGGAAACCGCCCGAGATCGTCAGATCTTGTACTGGCGGACGCACCCTGAAGCATACAGACGTATGCAACAGAACACCGAAGCCGGCAAGTGGTATAAATCACCACGCGCCTGGCTGTGGTACAGGGTGAACCGAAACGAGTGTACGGGTCGCTGGACCTGTAACACTGGCAATGGCTACTATGGTGGTCTACAGATGGACAGGAGCTTTCAGCGCACCTACAATTCAGAAGCTCTGAAGTTGTGGGGCACCGCCAACAACTGGCCCATTGGCGCACAGATGTTGGCAGCCGACCGCGCCTACAGGAGTCGTGGCCTCCAACCATGGCCAAGTAGCCACAAGCAGTACGGCTACCGCCCCGCCGGCTAGGCCAATCCGCCCCACCAAGTGACATCACCGGTCGTCCCGCTATCAGACGAGACGACCGGTTTTTCTCAAGAATTATTTATTTATAAAGCCATATTTAGCGCTGGATTATTTGGGAAAGCTATAGAATAACGAACTGTAAATATTGACAATTATATACAATATACATACAATATTTGTATGAGTACTAAGACATTTAACTTATCACTACCAAAAGAACTAGTAGAGCGACTGGATGAGCAAGCCAAAAAAGATTACAGCAGTCGTAGCGACTATATTCGCAAAGCGATCCTGAACCAAATGCGAGCCGAGCAGGGTATTAGTCAGATTTTTGACATGGCTAATGCCAAAGGCAAAAAAGCTGGCTACAGTAGCGAGCAGCAAGTTTATGACGCTATAGACCGTGATGACAGTAGCTGTTGACAGTAACGTTTGGATATCAGCGCTGGTTTTTGGCGGGCAACCCAGAAAAATATTTGAGGTAATAGTTGGCAATGGCCATCTGTTAGCCATTTCTGACGAGCTGGTCAGCGAAGTTAGACGGATTTTGGTAACGAAGTTTCCAGAATTTACAGAAGATTTTGAGAATTTGCTAAAACTACTGGGCAATTTTACAGGTTATCATCAGATTGGTCACAAGCAATACACTATATGCCGAGACCCTAACGACAACTATTTACTAGAACTAGCTGACGTATCGGGTAGTCAATACCTGATAACTGGCGATAATGACTTACTGTTGGTAAAAGAGCGCCTAAAGTTCAAAATAACATCGCCTAGGGAGTTTATACTAGGTTTGGACTTTTAGGTCGGCAAGGCGTAACTTTTTGCGAGGAGGCAAGCCAAAACTATTACGATTCTTGGACCCAGGTACTGACATCAAGGCTATAAACATAATTACCGCAAATAAATTAAACATATTAATACCGGTCATCTTGCCCAGTACTAGCAATAGAACAAACCCCATAACCATCAAAAGTCCTGGCATATTAAAATCATGAGCCCGACGGATCATCATAATACAAATATAAGTTAGATAAATCACCCCCGGTAAAGCCACGCTATAATAAAGCACTTGAAAGATAACATCTGAAGCTTTGGAATTAATAACTAAGTCCAAAATAGCCGTCGGCAGAACAATTAATAAACAAACCACGATCAAAATAGCTAAGGCAATTAAGTTGCTGGCTAAGAATGTTCTGCGATTTATTCGGCCTTTTAGCATACTGGCTTATATTTTACCCTAGAATTCCAGAATTTTACGAACATTATTGCTAGATTCGGCTGGCCGAGAATCATCAAACCAAAGTGTTCGCCAGCCATATTCGGTGGCGTTCATCAAGTTAGCCCTGGTGTCATCTACTAGTAAAATCTCGGATGAGGGCACACCCGCCTCTTTGGTGGCAATATCAAAAATCTCGGGCTCAGGCTTGGTATGACCAGTTTGGGATGAGTCAATTATAACGTCGTAATCAAGCACCGGGATCAGATCGCGGGCCGTCATTTCGGTGATCAGCCCGGGCATTATATTACTAAGTAGGCCAATTTTGTAATGATCGGCTGCCCAAGCTAATAAATCACGTGTCTCGGTAATCGGCTCTATGGACCCAAGATAATATTCCGACCAATCAAAACTCTGAACACCAAAAGATTGAGCCAAGATAGAGTTAAACTCCTCCAGACTAATATCACCCCGACAAATAGCATTGTCATACTTCCAGACTACTGATTCTACTAGGTCTAGCGGTAAGTTTAGGTCGGCAGTGATTTTATCAAACGCGCGGTGATGGTGTACCAAACAGCCATTTATATCAAAGAAAACGAAGCTAATGCCATTTTTGGAACGTTTTTTAGCCTGAGACTCTGGTACTACTTTTGGCGTACCAATGATTTCGTCAATCCCTACACCCAACACGATAGCAAGTTGCTGGATAGTAAAGATAGATGGCGACTTGATCGCTCCGCGTTCAATCTTGGCCAAAGTAGAATAACTAAGACCGGACTTTTGACACAATTGCTGTTGAGTTAAATTAGCCTTGCGACGCGCCTTTTGAAGGCGCAACCCCAACCCCTTTTCCTGATTCATATAGCCTGATAATACCAGAAAATACCCCTTAGTAGCAACAAACTAGCCAAAAAATACTAAATTTCACGCTATTTGGGTAAAACTAAGCTTAAAATAGACCAAACAAAGAAAAAGGCCACCACACCCACAATAACGGCTACGATTACCGAATTACGCGTATTATTGCCACTGCGACGCATTTGCTTGGTATAAATCCAGACAGCCAGACTCAGCGAAGCTAAAAAACTAATTAACGGCGCACTCATAATGGTCTTAGTATATCAAAATCTATAATGTAAGGGTATAACGCTGAATGCTTTTGACTGGGCACAGCACTAAGTTTGTGCTGGAAATATATTAATTATATAATGGGACTAAACATCTGTTATGAAACAAAAATCACAAACAAAACGACATATCCATGTAATCATGCTAGTTGCTATATTCGCCGTAATGTTGTTCATAATTTATGGCATAAACAACCTATTTGATCTACGTCTTAACTCGGTAGTTTTGATGTTTTTGATGATCATGAGTATTTTTGCCGCCGCTATCATACATGCTGTTTATTCTCTGGGATTTTGGCGTGGTCTGGCTATTATTGGACTTGGTGGCCTACTAGGGCATTTGTTTGAAATGCTGGGGTTAGAACATGGCATGTTTTTTGGTGGTGCTTACGTATACGAGCCCGGATACTTTGGTATCGCCGGTGTGCCGTATTTTGTTACAGTCTGTTGGGGAATATTTGTTTATACCAGTTATTCTGTTACTAATGCTTTTATGCGCTGGGCGGGCAAAGAGCTGCCTAGTATTAAAGTTAAACAATCGTATTTTTGGCAGATTGGACCACTTGTCGTAATGGATGGCGTGCTAACCACAATCCTGGATCTCGCACTGGATCCTATTCAGGTTCAGCAAGGTACCTGGGTATGGCTAGGGGGGGGCAATACTTTGGTGTCCCACTCGGGAACTTCTTGGGCTGGTTTATCGTAGCTGCGACAGTTTCGTTTATATTCAGATCTTTTGGATATTTCTATCCACCAAAAAGCAAAACCGACCCGCAATTACTGCTCACGTCTGTAATAAATTACGGTATTTTTATGTCTTCACTGCTTATTTTATCGCTCGTTTTCGGTATGTTTTTACTATCAAACATTATTTTTATACTCACTTCTTTGGTGGTACTAGCAAATCTGGCAATGTTTCAACACTGGAAAAGCCAATCAAGCTACAGAAAACGCTACGGCTTAGCATTACTATACAAACGTTAGTTAAACTTGAATGTCACTCTGGTGATAATAAACGATGAAGGGAAAATCTGGTTACCTGCAAGGATAGCTTAGGATTTTAACCCTTGTAGTCATCCGGTTCTTCGTAATAATATGACTGTTCTATGCCTTTCATAAATACTTCACGGTCGTCAATTTTATCAGTCAATGCACCACGCAAGAGTTCTTGGATCTCTAGACCATTTACAGGACTACGTTGCATAGCGTTTAGGTAGTCGTTTTTATCTATTTTTTGCCAATCAATGCACTTAACTAGGTGTTTTTTTAATATCAAATCCAACCAGATGCGCATACTACGACCATTACCCTCCATAAAAGGGTGGGCAATATTCATTTCGGTATATTTAGCTATTATTTCTTCAAATTTGCCTTGGGGCATTTTATCTATTTCGGCCAACCCCTGATGTAAATAAACATTTGATGCAAAGGTAAAACCGCCTTTACTGATGTTTTTGGTGCGGATCTGACCAGCAAAATCATACAATCCACCAAACAGATACTCATGGATCTGTTGCAAGCCCTTTGTAGTACCGATATCAAATGATAAAAGTTCAGCACTGCCAAACAATTTTATAGCTCGTTGTTTGCTGATTTCATCAATATTTTGCATATACTTATTATACCATTTTACCCTTTAAAATCTGGTCAGCCCGACAGAAAGTAAATTATAGCTCCAAGCTAAAGTTTGAACGTACTACCTATGGCGGAGGAGGCGGGATTCGAACCCGCGGTGCCGGTTACCCGGCACAACTGTTTTCGAGACAGTCCAGTTCAACCACTCCTGCACTCCTCCCAATAACTACAAACTAGTGTTTCTACTCTAGCACAAACACTGCGCCAGTTTGTAGGGTTAAATAACTTTCTCCTGATACAATATAAGCATGGCAGTAATGCAATTGATCACTTGGTGGTATGGTAGTGGCTTTGGTTGGATAATTAGTCGTATTAGCTCATGGTTAGCCGGCATTAACAAAACCCTAGCTGTAAATGTACTCCTAAAAACTTTATTTGCACCATGGAAACAAATAACCAACACTATCCGATTTAGTAATTTTATCCAAAGGTTACTAGACAATTTAGTATCACGAGGCATCGGCTTTGTGGTTCGGTTATTTATGTTGCTGTACGGCGGACTCTGGGCATTGTCTGTACTTGTTTTTGGTGTTTTATGGCTAATAATCTGGCCTTTTATACCATTTATGATATTTATCTTGCCATTTCTGGCCATAAAAGGGGTTGGCTTGTAATGGACACCAGACAACTAGACCTTGACAGTAGACGCTCTCGTAAAGCTCGGATAAGCGTCAAACTGGATAAAAAGTCGGTAATTATCAGCCTTAGATTAATACTGTTAATCTTGTTAGTTATAGGCGCCAGTTTAATAGTAGCTAAATATTCAGTAGGGTGGCTAATTTTGACTCCGGCAGTGCTTATTTATATGTTACTAGCCTGGATAAAGGGTGATTTGTCCGACAAAAGCTATGGCACCAGCCAAAAAATAGACGACCTACTAGAATTCAACACTCTAGCGAAATTAAAGACCAATAACCCATCAGTCTATCAATTATGGCAAGCTATAGACGGAAGTGAAGAAAGCTACTTTATAGGTAATCGGTTCCTGATAGATAAATCTTTTTATGAGCATTTTTTGGACAAAAATGAAGGGTCGGCTAACCAAATCTGGCCAATCGCCGAAGATTATCGCCAAAAATACAATCTAAACGGATATAGTAATAGCCTGCTACTAGTATCACTAATAAAATCTGTACCAAATGTTGACCAAGTTTTGCGAACTATTCAGACCGAACTAAAAGATGTTGAAACAGCTATACCGTGGATGCAAGATATACTTGCCAAACGCAAACTAGCCCGCGAAAAACAATTTATGGGTGGAATCGGCCGAGACTGGGCTTATGGTTATACGCCGATATTACAGAGGCTAGGTTACAATATTAGCCGCGATATTGAAATGCATGGATTTTTTAGCGACACATCTATGCATCACCGTATAGTTGGACAGATGATTCAGATGATGACAGGTGGCAATGGTACAGTTATGTTAGTTGGTGAGGCTGGAGTAGGGAAGACTACTTGCGTAAGCAGCTTCGCTGAGGTGATTTTGACAGACACTAATACCCCAAAAGGTATTATTCATAATCAAGTAGTCCAGCTAGACGCACCGACTTTACTGTCACAAGCTAAAAATCCAGGCCAACTAGAAGAACTAATGATACGGATTTTTAACGAAGCTCATAGTGCCAAAAATATTATTTTGTTCTTTGATGATGCCGAAGCGTTCTTTGGCTCGGGGCCGAGCAGTATTAATTTATCGCACGTCCTACAACCAGCTGTTGAGGCGTCTAGCGTGAAATTGGTTCTGGCAATGAGTCCAAGTGGTTGGCAGAGACTAGCTGGTTCATCAATTGCCGGTAAATTACAGCCGCTTAATGTACCCCCGGCTGATGAAGAGAGCACTTTGGCAGTCTTACGCGACAGCATATCTGTTGCCGAGTATAAGAATAAATGTGTCTTTACCTATCAAGCCCTGCGCGAAAGCTACAAATTGGGTAGTCGCTATGTCACTAATCTAGCAATGCCCGGAGCAGCCCTAACTATCTTAGAACAAGCCGCCAGTACCTCAAATGGAGGCCTAATAACCAAAGAAGCTGTGCAGGCCAGCGTAGAGCAAACTTATGGTATAAAACTACAAGCTTCATCGCAGTCTGAGACCTCCCAACTGCTGAATCTGGAGAGCGAACTACATAAACATGTCATAAATCAAGACCGCGCAGTAGAAGTCGTGGCTGATGCCCTCAGGAGAGCCAGGAGTGGTGTTGGTAACCCAAATCGGCCTATTGGCACCTTTTTATTCTTAGGCCCTACAGGAGTCGGTAAGACAGAATTATCCAAAGCACTGGCCAGAGTTTACTTCGGTAGTGAAGATGCGTTAGTTAGGGTGGATATGAATCAATTTGTAACCGAAGGTGATGTCAGACGATTGATTGAACCGATGCAAGGTAGTGAACTAGGCTTCTTAGGCCAAGTGCGCAAACAACCCTTTAGCGTTATTTTGCTAGACGAGATAGAAAAAGCTCACAGCTCGGTGGTCAATGCCTTACTGCAAATGTTGGACGAAGGCGAAATGCGTGATACAGACAACAAGGCCGTGTCGTTTCGCGACGCAATTATTATCGCCACTTCCAACGCTGGAGCTGACAGAATCCGTGAAATAATAGATAGCGGTGAGAATATAGACAACAAAGAAGATGAGTTTATAGAAGCTTTGATCAGCCGAGGATTATTTGCACCAGAGTTTATAAACAGATTTGACGAAGTAGTTATATTCAAGCCACTAACTGGGGACGAACTAGTTAGCGTGATTGATATTATAATTTCTGGCATAAATAAATCTTTGGACGCCCAAAAAGTACAAGTTGAGTTAACCGACTCGGCCAAACGTTGGCTGGTAGAGAAGGGTTATGATAGTAAACTAGGCGCCCGACCAATGCGCCGAATGGCTCAAAGGTATGTAGAAAATACTATAGCGAAGAAGTTGTTATCACACTCTGTTGGCTCCGGTGAAAAGATAATACTTGATACTACAGATTTTGAACAGTAGTAGTGAACATTATCACGTGGCCTGAAGTGATTTACTGATATAATCTAGGTAATATAAAAGCTAAGGAGTAATTTATGAATATTATAGTTTGGATAATTTTTGGTGGTTTGGCTGGTTGGATCGCATCAATGATCGCTGGCACTAATGCCGAACAAGGACTACTGATGAATATCATTGTCGGTATAATCGGTGCTTTTATTGGTGGATTTATTATGAACAAACTAGACAAACCCGGAGTAACCGGATTCAATCTACGAAGCTTTATAGTAGCCGTCCTAGGCGCAGTACTATTAATCGTTCTGTATAGGATAATATTTTAAATAGCCTAGTATTCCTTAGTACACTTTGTTGTTTTTGCCGAAGACAACCCTTGAATGATATGATTTAAGCAAAAGCATAATCAAACAGGGGAGGAGTCGTTATGGACGACAATCAGAATCAGTCAGAAGAAAATACTGGGTTAGCCAACAATCAACCAGAGGTTGGCCTACCTCAAACAAACATTGAGCCGACTCAAGCAAACGCTGAGCCACCCCAGGCTGAACCGGTCATGCCCGAACCAGTAAATCCTCCTGCCACATATCAGACAGTACCTACGCCGGCTCAAACTAATCAACTAGATTCACTAGCAGTAACCAAACCACCAAAAAATCATAAAAAAATACTAATTATCATTATTAGTATTGTCGCCGTTATTATCCTGGCTGGAGTAGGTTGGTTACTGTGGTCAAAATCCAAAATAAAACCAGCCAATAATGCGTCTGTGGCACCACAAACAGAAGAAGTAGCCGAGGAGAAAAAGAAAGATGAGGCCACGTTAAGTGCCGAAATGGAGCGTTTTTTGAACCCTACCACTGGTGAAAAATGGCTGGCAACCCCTAAAAAACTAGCCAAACAAGGATTTTATAGCGACCCCGATAGCGGCACTGCGGAATATACTGATCAGACAACTGGCCAGACTTTTGAATCGGCATACCCTGAGATTGACTACTATGAAATTGGCAGCCGAGGTGATAAAACAATCATCTTGGCATATAGCGAAGATAGAGGTTTTGGCGGTATTGGTAGTAATGAATTATTTGAGAAATCAGCTGACGGTAAAGTAGCTTTAATTGCTCAGCCAACCCATGACGCCCCAGGAGGAGCCCAGGACCCCGACGCTAGCTACTACAATACGAATATCACTATAGATAAAACAACCCGCTATGATTCACTAAGCTTACCATCAAACATTACCCTCAGTGATGGTACTAAACTAGATCGTCCTGAGTGGTTTTCTTTTGGTATTTTGATCGGCGCAGGCAGCTCATCACCTGGCGAAGCCCGCAAAAAAATCCAAGAACTAGGCGGTAATACAATTTACCGCACAGAGACTAGTTTTGATGATACGAAATTAACTAACATTATCTACACTATAGAAACACCGGCTCACACAACTTACAGTCTGCCGTACCAACCATTGCCACAAAATAGCAATGATCTCACTTGGCTTGGTGCTCAAAAAACTAAAGATAACGACGAATACATTAGTCCAATTGCCCGAGGTTGTGGCGCCGGATCTGGCACAACTAGAAGTGATGCTCTGAAAGATTCCGACCTAAAACTATACAAAACATCGCCTGATGGCCAAAAAGTCTATGTGATAAAAGATGATAATAATTCACTGTGGGTCAAAGCTTATGAAGAATTTAAGGACTTTTATCAGGATGACAAAAACAAGTCCAAGATAAGCAAAGCCGAGTTTGTGGCCGGGAATGCTGTTTTGGTTTATCAAGACATCCATGGAGAATACTTGGTTTATATACGTTCAGAATTTGCAGCCCAGGGTGGCTGTGCTAAACCTGTAGTTTACTTATACCCTACAAAAACTAGCCAAGTAAACGTTAAGATTGGCGCCGACGTAAAGGTGTCAGACCCATTCTATAACCCAATAACAGGTTGGAATGCTTTGGCCCGTCCAGATGGACAGTTGACTGTAAACGGCCAACCTTTTGATTCATTGTTCTGGGAGGGTCCAGGAATAGGCCAGTATCCCGGCATAGTCTCTGGCACCATAGTTAAGCGTTCAGATACTATCCCGACTATTCGCCAGCAATTAGCGCAGCAAGGCTTTAACCAAAAGGAAACCAATGATTTTGTAGAATACTGGCAAGACAAACTACCTAACAAGCCATACATTAGACTAACTTGGCTAACAACCGAGCAAATGAATCAACTAGCACCATTAAAGATTTCGCCAAAACCAGACACCATTATTCGTACTTTCCTAGACTTTGCTGGTTATGACCAGCCGATTAGCCTACCTAAGCAAACCTTTACTACTCCAGAACGACGAGGCTTCACTGTCACTGAATGGGGCGGTTTATCACCATATAAACTGTACTAGCATCTAGAAATCAGACTTTACAGCCATAAGAGTATTGCTTTTTTAGCAAAATTATGCTACAATTCCTATGTAACATAAATAAAACAAATATTATGCACAAACAACAATCTAACCCAATAGAATTCAGCCCGACCGAAGTAATGACTTCGGAGCCTTTTGACCCTATGGAGCAGACAGTCCCTAACCAAGATCTACGCAAAATTATTGCTATTGGTACGATTGGGTTAGTGGGCATAGCCGGCACCCAAGAGGCTACGCCGGCACAGGCGGCCGAAAAAGCCACGCCAGTTACTGCCAGTACTGACACATCAAGCACTAAAGAGTCTCATCAACTACGTCTGCGCAACCCAAATACACTCGAAGGACGAAAGTTTGGAGTTAACGCCAAGGCTAAAATAGCTGCCAGGAGGTCAACTGTTAAAATTGTTCGTAAACTCAAAGGTATCAGCGATGAACCATACAACTGGGCTGGCACCTGTAGTGGTAACAAAGTATCGCTCCGTGGCACTAACGGCGCATTTAACAGCAACTACGTATCGACGGCACTGCATTGTTTTGGCGAAGCTACAGGCGCCGCACCAAGCATACCCATCTCTCCAAAACGAACAACCGATAAAATATTCAATTACGTAGCAAATTCTCCTTATGATTATGCTGTGGCAGCGCCAAACACTACTGACGGGTACCGCGTTATTGGCAAAGTTTCTGGTATATATGGACAAGAGAATGGTCGTGACAATCTGAAAGGCACAGACCTAGCACTACTGCGTATCGTTCCGACAAAGAATACGTCAGAGGTCACCGGCATAGACTGGAGGAATGTTACAACGACCGATATAGAGAAGAAACAGCCAAAACCGATCCCTGGACAGAAGGTCGCACTAGGCGGCATTCCTGGTGATGGAGTCAAAACTATGACTGGGACCGGTGAATATATCGGTCAAACTACTATGTGGATTAACGATACCCAGCAAACACTGTATGTCGTTGGGTTACCTAAAACCGCTAGTCGTACTAAGAGCTACTATGATGAATGTTACTTTGGCGCCAGTGGTTCGAGTTTTACCTATAACCCAGTAAAGAATGGCAAGCTAAGCTCTAATGTAGCCTTTAGCGGGCCGTTGGCGTTTCGTATTAATACCACCAGGGACGTTGATCATGGACATTACGCAGTTGAATGGGGCCAGACAATCTCGCCCGCACAGCAGCGCAAAAACGCCCAGAGCATATGGACAGACACGCAAAACGCTGTAAGAGTTAACCTTGGTAAATACGAATCAATCTGTGGTTTTACCGCCAACAATGCGGTTAGTTACCGCGCACTCCTTCGGGGCAGTGGCAATCCAGCGCCACCAATATTAACGCAAAAGTAACATCGCCACTGGCATTTCTCACCCTATCGGGTTCAAATGCACCGTCATTCAGCATGAAAAAAGACCCCACAAGGGGGTCATTTTTCATGGCGGAGAGAGAGGGATTCGAA
>CAZSRV010000021.1:0-10969 GCA_964609815.1 uncultured Candidatus Saccharibacteria bacterium
TAGATGCTGCCTTCACCCATACTAGTGGTCAAATGAGCTTTGTTTATCTTAAGTCTATACCGGCCAGTAGTGGCTGGCAGCAAAACACCGCCACTTTTACTGTGCCAGATGGTGTATCTAGTGTATCTATCTATCATATTGTTTATAGCAACGGCTGGTTACAAACAGATGATTTTAGCCTAACGCTCCAAGGCGAGACTGAGCCTGAACCCGAAAATCCAACTGATCCTACAATACCAACCGACCCAGCACCAGAGAACCCTACGGACCCAACAACACCTACCGAACCTAGTGAACCAGCAACCAACCTGATTACTAACCCGTCATTTGAAAATGCTGATGGCACTAACCCGGCAAACTGGTATCGTGGTGGCTGGGGTACGAACAGCCCAACACTAACATACCTATCAAACGATGCTCATACCGGCAATAAAAGTGTAAATGTCAATATATCAAGCATTAGTAGCGGTGATGCCAAATGGTATGCCAGCCCAACGAACGCAACTGCCGGCACATACACCTATAATGATTATTATAAAGCCAACACCGACACAGGTATCGTCGTAGCTATGACCAATGATAGTGGTGTTGATAGCTATCAAACACTAGCTAGGGCGCCAATCGCTAATAACTGGTCTCTATACAGTGCTACTTTTGATGTACCTAGCGGTATTGAGTCCATCACAATTTATCATCTATTAGATAAAGCTGGCAATCTTACTATTGACGATGTTTCTCTTATAGCAGGAGACGGCACAGAGCCAACAACTCCACAAACTAACCCTATCGCCAATCCATCATTTGAAACAGCCAATGGCACAAATCCTGCAAACTGGCAAACAGATAAATGGGGTACAAACACTGCTAGTTTTAGCTATGTAACTAACGATGGCCATACCGGCAATAAAAGTAGTAAAGTCACTATAACCAACTACACAAGTGGCGACGCTAAGTGGTCATTTGCACCCCTAAACCTTACAAAAGGTGGCCAATACAACTTCTCAGCTTGGTACAAAACGAATACCCAAGCTCACGTAGTAGCAACTTACCTTGATAACATTGGCGCTGACCGTTATTTGACCTTGCCTTTGCCAATCGCCGGAGCTAATGCAACTACTGTTTGGCAGGAATATAGCACAGCATTTACTGTCCCAACCGACGCGACATCAGTTACTATCTACTTCTTGATTGCCAGCAACGGCTGGCTACAAACAGATGATTTTAGCCTGACTCCACGCACTGCAACCGGATTTGATAGTCCAATGATCAGCCTTACGTTTGATGATGGTTTTGCCTCCATTTATAATAACGGTCTGCCGCTACTACAGAAATACAACCTTGTTTCTACCCAATATTTAATTAGCGGAAGGCTAAACACAACTGGTTATATGACTACAGCCATGGCTCAAGCATTTCTAAACAGCGGTCATGAGATAGGCTCACACACCATAACACACCCAGATCTTACAGGTTTAAGCGCTAGCCAGTTAACAAACGAACTAAATGGATCAAAATCTGCCCTTAATCAGCTATTTGGGCTAAATACAGTTCTAAACTTTGCCTCACCAATGGGTCTATACAATTCAACTGTCATAACGAACATAAAACAATACTATCAATCTCACCGCTCAACAGATGTTGGCTATAATACCAAGGACAATTTTAACCCTTACAATATACTAGTCCAAAATGTAGAATATGACACCACGCCAGAAGAAGTAGCTGGGTGGGTTATGCAAGCGAAGACTAATATAGCATGGTTGGTGCTCGTCTTTCATGCCGTAGCTAGCTCAGCCGATGGTGGTGATGAATACGCTATTACCCCAGCTAATCTAGACGCTGAATTAAGTATGATCAAAGCCTCTGGCGTAGATGTAAAAACAGTCAGTCAAGCTCTAGCTATTATTAATAGTCAACTCTAAGTAAGCATAAGTTTTACATTTTTAAAAATATACTTTACTTTTTGACACTAATAAGCTATAATTACGCTTGAATAACGACTTCGTAGGATTCAGGGTGCCACCTAGCGGTAGTACTCTTTAATTTGGTCGTAATTATATAAAGTAGGAGCTTATGGCAAGAAAACCACGAGTAATCGCATTAGTACCGGCGCATAACGAGCAGGACATCATCAAAGAAACTATAAAGTCTTTGATGAATCAAACATATCCTTTTTCTTATGTATTAATAATTGCCGATAACTGCACAGACAATACTATACGTATCGTTAAACAAGCCCAACGTAAATATGGCGAGAAAAAGCTTAGGCTAATGAAAACGACTGGCAACACCCATAAAAAAGCCGGTGCGCTAAACCAAGGGTTTAAAGCAACTAGACGCAGTCGGCCTGACTTTATATTTGGTATGGACGCTGACACTATTATTGATTCGCAGATGGTAGAAGAAGGTGTTAAACAGTTCTTATCTGAGCCAAACACCGCAGGAATATGCTCAGCATATCGTACGCTACCGCTCAAACAGGATGCTAGTCGCTGGGAACGGTTCTTATGGCGCCTACAAAACATCGAATTTGGACTAGCCAACGCCTGGAGAATTGAAAATTATGAAAGTGCTCGCGTACTACCTGGTGTATCAGTCATGTTCCGCGCCAAAGCTTTGAGTAATATCTACAAACAAAATAAAGGAATAGTTTGGGCAACAGATAGCTTGGTAGAAGACTATCGATTAACTCTAGAGCTAAAAGACCTAGGTTGGGACGTTAAATCATCACTACGAATGATCTCTTGGTCGGATGTGCCATTACGCTTATTCGGCAAAGCTGGACTGTTTGATCAACGTCAACGTTGGTACAGCGGGACTGTTGACGAACTCCGTCGGCGAGGGGTGGTTAAACATTCAAGATATGAATTATTCACGATTTTTCTACTTGTGATCAATTTTGTTATGAGATTTTTGTTAATAGGTGCCTATGTAACCATCCTTGTTATGGGCAACCACATTCAATTAATCCCTCTTTTCTTACTTATCCCTGTGGCCGCCGCCGCAGTTCAATATTACAGATGGATTAAATACACCGATCAACGTGACCGATGGCAAGGTCTTATGACTTTAACACTCGTAGCAAACGAGCTATATGCCATGTTTAGAGAGTTCATATATATATACGCGATTTGGATCAGCTATAGGCGACCAAATAGGGCTTGGTAAATTATTAAGGATAACGAAAGGACATAAAATGTATATCCCAACCAACACAACCATCGTAGGTAGCATAACACCTATTACAACAATCGATCTTTCACTAAATACTTTTCTGGGTATTAGCTGGTTTGTATTGTTGCCATATACTGTATTTGGCATAATGCTGATGGTATACGGACACGGCCGATTAGTACGTGGTCAACGCGCACTAAAAAAGCAAAACACTACTCTACAAAATATTGACACCAACAGTCTATAAAAAACTCTCTTCCTCTTCCTAATACTGTTTATTTAGAAAGGGAAGGACCTATATAGGGGTAGTAATGAATGGATTGTATGTCCAGAGAAGTAGGTAGGGCTTCATCATCTATACCATTACCAGGGAAGTTAGCTGTATCATTACCACCCCAGGTACCACCCATAGCCAAATTAACTATAAGATAAAATGGTTGGTCAAACGGCCAAACAGTATAATCGGCTTTGTCCGATCGATTATACACAAAATATGGCTCATTATTTACAGCATATACCAGACTAGTAGGGGTCCACATAAGGGAATATTTATTAAATGTCTCGGCACTGGTTGGCACGCTAACTGTTCCATGATTACCGCTACCATCATCGTTGGATTCGGCGCTCAATAATGTATGAGCCACACCATAAATGATACCTGGTTCAAATCCAACTGCCTCAATTATATCTATCTCACCACCGTTTCTATAACGTAGAACATTATCGTTAGGACTCTTACGAGCATAGAGATCATTCGCTGGCATCATCCAAACCGCTGGCCATGTGCCTGTGCCTTTAGGCATTTTAGCCATTACATCAATTCGACCATATAGGAATGATTTTTTACCTTCAGTCTCTAATCTTGCTGAACTGTAGCTATAACCACCAGGCTGAGAGCTTTTAGTAGCAATTATACGTAATGCGCCATTTTCTATACGTAAATTATTTACACTAGCAGTATAATATTGTTGCTCTTTATTGTCATTTTGAGCTGGGCCGACTAACACATTCCAATATTGGGGATCGGGAATTTCTGTAGTTTGAGCAGTAAAGTCCTGCACCCAAGCTGGCTGTTTGGAAAACAATGGATTATTTTGTTCAGATAAAAAATCTTTGCTCTGGCCAGGTAAGGTTACGTTTTTATTATTGGTAGATAATAATGATTGTTTAGTAACCTCAGGCAAGAATAAACCGCTAGCATAAGCAAACAATAATCCACAAACTACAGATATCGTGACCAACAAGAAATCCTGCAAGAATACATGATTATACTTTGGTGTTTTACGCCATTTTCCATAACTATCACCAACTTTTTTGAGTATACGTTTTGCCAAAGGTGGCAACACATAGTTCATCTTCTAATTGTAGCATATTGATCCTATTTTGTCAATATATAATGCAATATAGTGGCGGTAGATGGCAAATATTAAGAAGGTTTTTAGATCTTGAGCTAAACATTATTGCTGATAAGTATAAATTACTGTTATAATATATTTAAATTGAGGGTAGAATGAAATCAACTAGGAGTAAAACTCGCCACTATAAACATGGTGAGATCATAAAAAAGCGGGGGATAGCAAAATTATGGACGTTTCGGGCAGTGTATATGACAACCATGTTTTACATTTCGGTTTCGGTATTCTCAATATTATTTTCAACTACTGCAAAAGAACTGGCCATGGCGCCATCTAGTAAAAATATGTCTATATTATCTATGGATGGCAGGTCAGGAGCAACAAAACCATCTAATACTAACGCAAAGAAACCATCACCCTCACGGTCCATTCAATCACTGGCTAACATTACTGCCCGTATTCCAGCTAAGCCTTCATGGACCTCCATGCAACTTTTTGTAGATCCAAATAATGGAGCAACACAATACATTGCCAACAATCCATCGGCTAGCGGAGCTAGCTATATTGAGCGTATGTCACGCATACCAGTGGCTCAATGGTTTGGAGATTGGAATAGCGATGTAAAAAAAGATGCCAACTATTATGTTTCTAATGCTACCGCAATTGGTAAGGTGCCAGTGTTAGTAGCTTATAACATACCCAACAGAGACTGTGGTGGCTATTCTGTGGGCGGAGCTAGCAGTGTTAATAACTATATCCAGTGGGTCCAACAACTAGCCACAGGCATAGGCGACCGTACGGCTGTAGTTGTGTTAGAGCCAGATGCCTTAGGCGCTGTTGACTGTTTGCCAGACTCTCTTAGACAAGATAGATACAACGCAATTTCTCAAGCCGTAACTATAATAAAAGCATATCCAAAAATATCAGTATATATTGATGCCGGCACTCCTGTATGGCAACCAGCAACTGTTATGTCATCACGTTTAAAATCTGCAAATATAGCTACTGCTGATGGTTTTAGCCTTAATGTGTCATATTTCGCACCTACCAGCCAAAATAAAGCCTACGGCGACAAATTATCTAGCATGGTGGGATATAAGCATTATATCGTTGACACATCTAGGAACGGTGGTAACCATGAAGTAAGCGGAGCCATATGCAACCCATCATTTGCCTCATTCGGAGAAACCCCAACAACAAACACCGACAGTGCGTTATTAGACGCACTACTTTGGATAAAAATCCCCTGGGAGTCAGATGGTCAATGTAATGGTAGTCCCGGCCCTGGCCAAGAATATTGGGATTATGCTATTAGGCTGGCCCAAAACGCCGGTTGGTAAGCAAACTAAAGATAGACTATACTAAGATACATTGGAGTAACATGGGTAAAACAGGCAAAAAAACATCAAAGAAAATTAAACTCAAAAAGATACCTTGGCGACAGTACCTAGGACGATTTAATTACACAGGGCTAGTAATAGCACTGGTGTTCTTTTGTTTATCGTTATTACCTTCATTACTACCAAGACCATGGCTATATCAGGGGATTATATCTGGCTTTAGTGTAGCTATTGGTTACGGAATTGGTGTATTTGTCAGTTTTGCTACGCGCTGGATAACAGAGATGGATGTGCCCAAAAAATTCAAACGCTACGCCTGGCGCATACTAGCGGTTGTCGCACCACTAAGTATTATTATCTTTCTATACTTAGGGTCCGTATGGCAGAGCGAAGTTCGCACGCTAGTCAGCCAAACATCAGCTGAACATAGTAATTTCCTCGGCATACTTTTACTAGCCGGGCTAGTTAGTTGGACATTAATAGTAGTCGCCCGCGGACTACGTAGATTAACACAAATTATTGGCACCAAACTAGACGCAGTTTTGCCACGACGAGTCAGCTTCGCGCTCGGCATAGTCATAGTGGTCGGTGTAATATATTGGGTTATAAGCGGAGTGTTTTTAAACTTTCTTATTACTCAGGCTAATAATATTTATGCTCGCAGCAATGCTCAGACACCAAATGGCGTTTCACAACCAACCAGCATATATCGCTCTGGTAGTCAGGAATCTGTCATATCATGGGAAGATATAGGCAGGCAGGGCAGGACGTTTGTCGGACAAGGACCAAATACTGACCAGATAGCTAGCTTTACTGGCCAATCAGCCAAAGAACCAATCCGTATATACACTGGACTGAAAAATGCCGATTCAGCAACTGACCGCGCTAAATTAGCTGTGGCCGATCTGAAGCGAACAGGCGCCTTTGACCGCAAAATATTGGTGCTAGCAACCGCTACCGGCACTGGCTGGATTGAGCCGCAGGCTGCTGATAGCATTGAGTATATGTACGGCGGTGATAGTGCCATTGTCACCCAACAGTATTCGTATTTGCCAAGTTGGATTTCGTTCCTTGTGGATGGCGAAACTGCCACCGCAGCCGGCCAAGCATTATATGATGCTGTCTTGGCCGAATGGTCACAATTGCCAAAAGACCACCGGCCAAAACTTATTGCTTATGGCCTGAGCCTAGGTTCATACGGTGCCCAAACCGCCTACAGCGGCGTGAATGACTTACGCCTGAGTATTGACGGCGCGGTATTCGTTGGCACACCAAATCACACCCGACTTTGGCGGACTATAACCGATAATCGCGACGCCGGTTCGCCTGAATGGCTACCAAGCTACAAAGATGGCAAAACCGTCCGTTTTGCAGCTACTAATGACGATATCAACCGCTACCAACAGCCATGGCAATTCCCGCGCGTGTTATATTTGCAGCACGCCTCTGACCCCGTAGTTTGGTTTAGCTTTGACTTAATTCATAACAAGCCAGATTGGCTCAGCGAAAAACGTGGTAGCGACGTTTCGCCAGCTATGCAATGGTACCCATTTGTAACGTTTTTCCAGGTCGCAGTTGACCAGTTCTTTGGCACCAGTGTACCAAGCGGTCACGGCCACAACTATTATGAATCTATGGTTGATGCCTGGGCAGCCGTTGCCCCGCCAGATAATTGGACCGCCCAAAAATCAGCCACCCTTCGTGACATAATCGCCAAATCAGAATAATAAATTAATAGAATATTAGAGTTGAAATAAATCTAAACTAACCCTATCTTTTTATTATATCACATAATGTTTATATTTGTCAATAGTATATTATATAAGTCTAGAAGTTTTACTTCGGTAAAAGTTCTGTACGAACAGTTCTATCCAGCAACAAATTACCCATACTACTTACCAGTTCTTTTAGCTCCGACAGGTCAGAACCGTCTTCTGGATGTCCAAGCGCCACATTAAAACGATGAGAGCTATTATATTTTTTGATATCAGGCAAGTCCAACCTTTGGTTCCTGCCATTAGGTAAATTGCCTACAGAACCAGCCATATCAGGATTTATTTTAGTAGTAATGACAACCCGACCATCAGTACTGGTTGTGAGCTCTGGACCACGACACCTGATATCTCTTAGCCTCTTAGTCTTGGGCGGTATGCCCTTAAATCCAACCTCTACAAAAGGATTATCGGGATCTATACCATTAATACCTATAGCAGCTAGCGCATTAACCACGCCAGGACTAAAGCCCTTTAGGCGCCGATAATAAACCGGTTCGGCTGTACGCTCTTTGACAGTACTTGAGCGATCACTGCCTGAAGATACTAAACCAAAAGAATGCACCGCCAACACCGAAGGTGCTCCTGGAACTCGTAGTTTTTCGGCCAGAGTGTTGATATTGCTATGTCTCTCTGAACTATAGCGTGCATTACTATTTCTTCGTGGCATTTATCCTCCTATAACTAAACTTAGTTTACTGGCTATAGACGGTTTACGTCAAATTCAAGATCCTGGCTGATCTCACTCTCTAAGCCCTGTAGATAAAGCGGATCATCATTTACATTTGACCCACCACCGTACAGGCTATTCATAAACTCTTCAAAAGATTTAGCCTCTTTTGGCTTGTCAATCACAATATCTTTGTCTGTTGTACTAGTAACTAAGTTTAATTTAAAGTTTCCGTCATCGGCAGAAACAGTATATTCACTATTACTGGACATAGCTTTAAAGTTTATATCAGTATACCCAGTTATTTTAGTTTTTCCTTCATCTTCATAGCCATTCATAAATAAACGCACACTATCACCACCTTTATAAGTTTGCCCGAATTCTACATATGATTTTTTATCATCGCTGGTAGCTACTTGAATTTTATGGATAAGTTTATATTTAGCATCAACCCACATATCAAAGGTATCATCTTCATTGATATCATTTGCCGCATCATCACAACCTTCAACTGCTGATTGTTTATTATCGTTTATAGTATTTTCGGAATCACCAGAGATTCGCTTGTAGGCCTTGGTGTTATAAAAATCATTACCAAGCGCTTTACAAAAGTTAGCAAAATTAGCCTTACTAATATACATCTCATAATGGAATGTATTAATGTCATCTGTTTTTTCTTTGCCAACAAAGCGTTTCTGCTTTAGCACAGCCTTATTTTGGTCGGCAGTTAGAATATACTCACTAATTTTAGCGTTTAGTACGGCACCAACTTCATTTACATCTTCGGCTGTTATATGCAAGTCAGCCTTGGTAGCACTTTCGTCTTCTGCTGCACCCTGTAGTACATCTTTATATTCGTCTATGGTTTTCTTTAAATAATTACTGTCTATTAACACCCAAGCGTCATCATAAGATAATAGACTTTCCGGCAAAAAAGCACCGATCTCACTTAGCCCAGCAACCTTAAAGTATATGTCAGGGAACTCAGAACCCTCTTTCTGTTCTGATAGGACATTCAGTTTCACATCTGCTTTGCCAGACTCGCCAGAATCTACAGATACTGAAGCTTGTAAATCCAAGCGAGATTTATCGTTCTTACTAGTTAGCTCACCGCTATACTTAGTACCACCAGCTTCACCCTCGGCTTTACCGTTGATCTCTGATTTTTCTAGTTTACTAACTTGGTTTTTGTCAGTTAGATTGGAAATAATCGTGTTAAAAGCCTTATTAGTACGCTTAAAGGCTGTATTATAAGCATTTTCTGGCTTGTTCGGTAAATAAAAACCAAAGACATATCCAGCACCCAAGATCAGTACTAATGCCACCGCACTTAGGCTGAATATTATTTTTTTGTTAAATGATTTTTTGGGTGGAGTCTGAGGTATTTGACTACCCAACACCGATGACGCATTGCCGCCAAACGCACCAGCCGCCGTGCCAGAGTTCTGACTAGGTTCTAGCTGAGTTGATACGCCTGGAGCAGTTTCGTTCACCGAAAATGCCTGAGGTTGAGCAGGCGCCACTACATCTGGCCGTACCATAGTTTGGCTTGGAGCTGGACTAACATCGTTAATTACTGAAGTTGGCTGTTGATTTTGGTCTTGGTTTTGATTATCGCCATCACCCTTAGGGAACATAATACCTCCTTATCCCTCAATATATAACCTAAAGTATATCAAATAACTAATGTTTTTAGTATATTGTAAGTATATGGCAGAAGAGAGAGGTCCAAGAACCAAAACTGCACCTATGCAGAAAAAAAGTAAGCCAAATCGGCTGATTATCGCTTTGATAGTAATTATTTTGATTGCTAGTGGTTTTTGGCTGTTCAAAAAATATAATTTAGACGCTAGCAAAAACAACGATCATCAAGAACAAGCCCAACCAATTAATAAATCCGAGCCACCAAAACAAAAAACTGGTAAGCTAAAAACTTTTACGGCAGAAGAGTTTAGGGATATTTATAACAACTTTAACTACCCAAATACTAGATACATTGATGATGACGCCGTTATAACTGGCAACCCTAGCGCTGATGAACATATTCAAGAATTAGCCGAAGCTCGTGGTTATATGCGTCGCAGCGCACCGATTACTGACAGCTTTATAAAGTTACAGAATAATGAATTCGTACTACAAGAAAGGGCAGCTACAGACTGGCTCAAGATGCAAGAAAGCGCCAAAGAAGCTGGCATATACTTATCACTCAATGCCGGCTATAGATCGGCCAGCGAACAACGACAGATATTCCTAGAACGACTTAATCAAAATTCTATTAGCATATCCAGAATTGCTAGCGGGTCGTATGATAATGCTATCAACAACGTGCTAGCTACCACGGCAATACCTGGATATTCTAGGCATCACACTGGTTACACCATAGACATCGCCTGCGATAACCAGCCCAGCGCGACCTTTGCATACACAGTATGTTTTGACTGGCTAGAGGCCAATAACTATGCAAACGCCAAAACTTATGGGTGGATCCCCAGCTACCCAGAGGGTGCCAAAGATCAAGGTCCCGAGCCAGAATCTTGGGAATATGTTTGGGTTGGCGCCGACACCACTACTGAATAACTCTTGCCGGCAGTATAGTACTTATGGTTAAATTAATGTGATGCTAAAAACTAAAGATAAAGCCGACCACACTTCGGTCCG
>CAZSRV010000022.1:0-10213 GCA_964609815.1 uncultured Candidatus Saccharibacteria bacterium
TTCTTGGGAGTTTTATAATCTGGACGGGTAAAATACCAAACCCAAAAATAATAAACATGACATGCCAAATAAACCAACTGCCCAGTGGTTAACTTAGTTGGTTTTTTGGATTTTACTTTTGTAGTTTTGATTGGTTTTTTAGTTTTCATTTTTGTTTTTAAACTACTAATGCTAATTATAGCAAAATTTTACTGGAATCAACACTTCAAATAGTAATTCATTATTTCCGCCCAAGCAGACAGTAATCTATAAGTTCAAATAAACTCTGGCTGGTTTACTGGCTTTTTCGTTATTTATAAACTCATTTACATCTTTAAAATTAAAGGCTATATGAGCGCCCCGGATTTGATTACCCTTATTTTCAATATTCTTGACTATCTCTAGACCATTAGCGCCATTATCTATAACACCCGAATATTGTCCAGGTTGTAGTTTGAACAATGCGTCAACCGTCCTTGGCGGAACATCACGGTTAGACTGCTCTATTAGCATCCCAAATTCACCACCGTTATCTTTGGTTGCCAAATCTTCAGATACTTCTTTAGCAAGCTCTGCAAAATCTTTACCACCGTCCAAAGCCTTTAGGGCTGCCTGTGCTCTATCGTGAGTGTCGGTATCTAACGCTGACAAAACTTTCTGGCTAAGCAACTGTGTCTTTAGACTTCGCCTAAAATCATTGATACTCCAACCCCAATAGTCCTTCAAAATAGCTTCTAGCTCAGAGTCATTGCCACTCAAACGATACTGACCCCGAGCCACATTTATAGCCTCATCAACATCTGCCTCTGAGACAGTAATACCTCTCTGCTTAGCAATTTGTTTTATATAGGCATCGGTGATAACTTTGTCTAAAGCTCGTTTTTTAAACTCTGCTAATTGCGCCTTGCCGGCATCACTATTAAAGTCTAGCTCCTGTTGAGTAGAATAATAAAACATATAATGTTTTATCTCAAACAAATAATTCTCGTAACTAACAAACTCTGAGCCAATCCTAGCTAGTGGGAACGGCACAACTTTGGTAACTTTATACATAAAATCATTAGTTGTTTTGTCTTTGTATAATGCATATACCGAATATCCAAAAAATGCCACCACTGCTAGTGTAAAAATACTAATAGATATCACAACCAAACGATGTTTGGTATGTTGCAATGGATAAATATATTTACGGGCACCCTTTAATATCTCTTCTCTGTGAGCCGAGACTGTATCATTAGTCACCCTGTCGCCTAATTTTGGCGCTGGTTCTTTCTTTATCCTTAGTTTTTTAGCTATTTTATCCTTCATTGTCTTCCTCGTATTGCTCTTCTGCTATTTCTTGGGAGTTACTGGCCGGTGGCTGAGCACTCAGGAACCCTTTCTCTCGCAAAACACCTAACAACTTCTTTTGGATCTTGGCCGGATGATGAATATGATGAATGACCAGATCTCCAACAAAAGTTTGTATATTTATTGTACCAAATCCTAGCAGTGTCTGCTCTAAACCAGCCACTTCATAATTAACCATTTGAATTTGATTTAGGCCAATGTCTACCACACTACGTGTCCATAAACCTTTCTGGGTTATCTGGATCAAACGCTGATCGGTCACAATAAAAACACTATAGTGCCAACTTATCCAATAAGGCATCATAATTATAGCCGACAACAAAAATCCGCCAGCCAAACCGCCAAAAAGATAAGAATATTCAGGTTTAATCAGTGACGGGATAGTGCCCAGCAATATAGCAATCATGGCATAAATCAGCCCCCGACGCATAACTATCGGGTGTTTATTAAAGACAAAAAGTAAATCTTCGCCATCAAGCTGATCTTCAAAAAGCTTCTTTTGTTTAGCCATTAGCTTAATTATACAGTCATTTGTAGTAAATTCAGAAAACTGGCGATCCGGGTAGGAGTCGAACCTACAACCTTTTCCTTAGGACGGAACTGCTCTATCCATTGAGCTACCGGACCAAAATCCCCAACTGAACCTTAGGGGATTATAGTATAACTTATTTAGCAGTCTTTGGCTTGGTTTTGCCTGTTTTGCCAGTTGGCTCCGGCACCTTGCCTCGCACTATCGGACTATAAGCAGTCTCGTAGTCAGCATATACTTCATCTGCCGGGAACCACAGCTTAATCTCTTGCTCAGCTTCCTCGGTATTGCCCGATGCATGCAAGATATTTGGTAATGTAGCACCTTTTGGATTGGTATATGCTCTAGTAACATGCGTATAATCGCCTCGGATTGTACCAGGGGCAGAATCTTTTGGATCGGTTGTCCCGACCATTTTGCGGACATGAGCTACAGCCTCTACACCCTCTAGCACAAAAGCTATTACTGGGGTCTCTGTCATTTGGCGCAGAGTTACGTTGTATATATCCTCACCCCAACGACTAATTAAGTTACTTATCCCCTCATAATGTTTGTGAAAATGAATTTCGTCAGGTGCTACCATTTTCATAGCAATTATCTTTAGTCCGGCGCGTTCAAACCGAGTTATAATCTCGCCTACTAGACCACGTTGAATCGTGTCTGGCTTTAGTATAATAAGCGTTTGTTCCATTAATTTTCCTTTATTTAGCTATTGAATACAATTATTATAACAGATCAGCGTAGTTATTTTAGGACCTTTTATATAGTCTGCTGTACAATAAGCTTATGCAATACGAAAAACTGTTAACCGATTTTTTAGAATACCTAGAGATTGAACAAAATCGTAGCCAAAAAACTATAGCTAACTATCATCATTATTTAATGCGCCTGAGTGACTATGCCGGTAATATACAAATAAGTGATATCACTCCTGAGTTAATCCGCAAATGGCGTTTGTGGCTAAATCGTTTAGGCACAAACACTTCTGACGAGCTACAAAAAACTACTACTAACTATCACCTAATCGCACTACGGAGCTTTCTAAAATACTGTGCCAAGCGTGATATTCCAGCCCTTAGTCCAGAAAAGATTGAGCTAGCTAGAGTTAGTCGTCAACAAGTCACCTTTTTAAACCCAGAAGAAATGGAACGATTATTTGCCGGGCCAGATACCAGTAAATTAGCTGGTATGCGTGACCGGGCCATATTAGAACTTTTGTATTCTAGCGGCCTGCGCGTATCAGAGCTCACCAATCTAAACCGTGACCACATAAATCTAAAACGACGAGAATTTATGGTACGAGGTAAGGGCCAAAAGGACCGTCCAGTATTCATCAGTCCCGAAGCCGCTGACTGGATACAAAAATACATAGACATGCGTACCGACAAAGCTCCAGCCCTGTTTATCCAGCTGGGAGGCGCCAAAAAGCCAGACCTACACGGCAACTATCTGCGCCTGACACCCCGCAGTGTCCAGCGCATGGTCAACAAATACGCCCTGCTAGCAGGCATCACCAAGCATGCATCACCACACACCCTGCGCCATTGCCTACACGAAACCACCAGAATCAGCCTACCCAGAGGGATTGTTTCTGCCAAGGAACTCTACAGTTCAACCAAATCACAGGTCAAAACAGTCTGGTGGGAGCGAGGCTTCCAGACAACCAGAAATATAACAAACAAAAGCGCCCATCAAACAGATAGCCTTCTACAAATCACGGCCGGTGGCTACGAGTTGTTATGCACTCCAGAACATAGGTTGTTTACCCTAGACAGCACTGGGATATCCGAAATATTTGCCAAAGATATCCAGCCCCACACTTATGTTGCAGGTGTCAAGAAAATTTCGCAACAAAGCAAAAAATACCTACCAGCAGAAGTATGGAGACTCATCGGTTACATCTGCGGAGATGGCACAGTCAGCGAAAGTCGTCATGGCGTCTTACTCCATGACAAAAACAAAGAATATTTAACATTTTATCAGAGGCTCATAAAAGACCACTTCGGCAAAGAATCACCTGTAGAGAAAGCCCTTGCTTCTAATAGTTTTACACTAATCTGCTACCACATGCCTTTGGTCAAGTTATTAAAAAAACTAGGTTTGGCTACAAACACACATGGCCTGCGTGTGCCAAGCAAGCTTTTTGGTTCTTCCGAAAGAGATATAGCCTCGTTCTTGGCTGGGTTATACGATGCCGATGGTAATAGTGGCGACATAAAGTTTTTTAGCGCTAACAAAGAGTTTATCAAAGACATCCAGATGCTTCTTTTGCGCCTGGGCATAGACGCACACCTTTATACACGTGATAGAAATGTGCTGTTGCCAGGCAAATCAGAGCGCACAGACCATAAAATATACAACCTGCAGGTGTTATACCTGCCAGACCAACAAGATTTTGTAACAAAGGTCCCAACCCTAAAGCAAGTAAAAACCACCAAGCGATACGTCGGCGATAAATTACCCATCAACAGCTTGCTGGTAGAGCTAAACAAAATCGGCAAAGCTGACGGAAAGAGCCTCTACAGCAGACGTAGCGACCAAATGTCGCTAAAGTATTACTCCAGATATCTTGACCATAAGGTACTACCCACCAAAAAAACAGCCATGAAGTTTTACACACGGTTCAAACGAATGGGTATAGTAGACCCAAGGATGAACCTACTAAGGAGGCTAGCCAGTAGTAACAATCAAATAAAATGGCTTAAAGTTAAATCTGTAGAAGTAATAAATTCTCCTCATACCGTGTTTGACTTTGCGGTAGAAGAGACGGAAAACCTGATTACCGACGGATTTATATCTCATAACAGCTATGCTACGGATTTGTTGATGAATGGGGCTGACCTGCGTTCTGTCCAAGCTATGTTAGGCCACAGTAATATATCTACCACTCAAATATACACTCATGTAACGGACCAACATCTAAAGGATGTGCACAATAAATTTCACAGAAAGAATGATTAATATACTCATGAACTATGGAGCACAACTGGTGCCACCAATGCTACTACCATATGAAATCTTGTTTGGGTCTGTCGATGGCAGATCAGTATCTATAGACATTAATTTACAAATATCATCAGCAGTCCTAAGCGTATAATCTATATTCTGGCTACTGCCATTAGCTGGCAGACGCACCTTTACTCGTCGCAAAACATCAGCTGATTTACCGGTGACGTCCAACATATACTGAGCATTATTAAATTTAATAGGAGCCCCTATAGAAGTAACGCCATTTATTGTAACTGTAGTGGCAGTAGTATATAGAGGACTAATATGAAGTAAATAGGTGGTCCCTTGTGATAAGTTAATGTCAGCCACTTTTGTTTCACAAACCCTAGAAGAGACTTCGCACTTTGCACCAGGCTGTCTGGCTCCTTGATGGTCTGCCCCACGACCCGCATTATAGCCAATAATTCCTGTATTTGACCATGTGGTGTTAACCCATGGCAACATAAAAGCCACGAAATTGTTTTCCCTCAAATTATCCCTACTCAGCTGGCTAGTATCGATTATTTCAATACGCATGCCACCCACAGAGCAGTTACCACTAGTAGTCATAGGGTCTAATCCAAAATCACATGTTTCACTCCCACTACCATCACTAGTCCACTTTATAGTTAGATCATCTAAGTCACCATTTGCAGGTGTAATCGGCACAACTCTAGATTCACCTACATTCAGATTACTATATTCAATAGTCTCTGGGGCCTTGTCATACATTACGCAAGTATACTTATCATTACCGTTATCACCAACACTAATCTCTGGGTTAGGCGCAGTATCATACGGACTAATTCTGCTTGTACTACACTCCTTCTTATCTGCCGGCAAATCAGCATTGGCATACAGATAATTAGCCCAGTCGCTTATACCAGATTCTGCATTATAATAAGCCTGATCGCTCAGCTGTCTATCTAGCGACTGCCTTTGCTCCTTTATAGAATTGTGCGACATAGCCAAAACCACTAGTGTCATGATCAATATCATTGTCATAGTAAAGATTATAGATACTATTCCTTGGTCGTTTGTTTTCTTCATCTTTATCATTATTCTATTATCCCTTATGCTTAGTAACTATTTAACCTCTTTTTTACCACGGTGTCTAGCTCTGCAGTAGCACAAAAAGACGAACCAGCTATACCAGACTTACAATTCCTGTTAGCGTAATCCTCAAGACTAGGAGGACTACCACTGATATCTGTCAGTAAATCATCATCGCCATAAGCTACTTTTATACCAATAGAAGTTAAGCCGGTTGCAGTATTCGGCGTGACACTAAATTTCAATAATCTCATATTATTGCCCAATAATTGCTTACCTCCGCTAGCAGTTACACTGCCACAATCACCACCGGTGTCTATATCCTTGGCAATCAAGCCCTGGTCTGGAGCACCAGTAGCCGGCTTGTTAATCCAATAAAAATACTTTACCTTGCCAGCACAAAACCAACCCTTATTATCTGAACTATCAAAATATGCACTTACCGACTGACTCATCTGAGCTGTAGATGATAAGTCGTTGGTTATCTGGCGCGACACATCCTGCACCTTGGATGATGTTATGCCCTTGTAATACATATTGCCCAAGCGAATAATGCCAGTCGTCACTACTAATATGACCACGCTAAACACCACAGTAGCTATCATCAGCTCTATTATCGTAAACCCTTTTTGATGATTATTGCTAACAACTATCATAACTAGTGAATCCTCACATTCATAACCTTCAAGTTAGCATCATCATACTCGTTTGGTCCATAATGATCGTTATCCCATATAACCCAAATATTTTGTACTGATTTTATATTTAGACCACTAATATCTACATCCAGGTCTCTGTTGGAACTAGAGCTAGGAACAGGAAGAATACGCTTTACGCAATTTCCTGTAAGATTTACACTGTTATTCCTAGGTCTAATCTGACTATCGTTACTTATATTTACACAAATATAGGCTTCATAACCCCCGTAAGCTGGAGGCGACGGTTGACTAAAGAACCCTGCAGGACCATTAGACCCTAAGTCATTACAGTTTGCATTGCTATATGTAATTGTAGCTGTCTTATATATGTCTTGTGTACTTTCGTTAACGCCCCAACTACCTGTATGTTTGGCGGTAAAACTAACACAGCCGTATAACGCCGCCTCCCAGGTAAGTGTTTTGTAACAAATTCGCCCAGGTTCCGGAGGATTGTCCTTATTAACAGCAACACAATTACTAAAAAGATCCCTGCCGTGAACGTTAAATTCAGGCGCAGGATAATAACAGTTATTAGATAATAAATCTTTGGTCATGCCTGAAGGAATGCTCGTAGATCCAGGTATATTACTACATTCGTCTGACGGGCCGGTCAGACCGAGATCATGTGTGGTGCTGGCGATTATAGCTAGGCCAGAAGCTATATTAGGGTAGATTCTGTGCACAGCGTTGATTTTATCTACAGTCTTGCCCGTCACACTATCCCAGCGACCATAAATATTATAAGTATTGCCTGTACGTTTAAATACTACTGTGTAACGACTGTCTGTACCTACTTTACAAGCAGCTTCCGCAAGACGAAAAGTACTGTCTATGTCGTTAACATCATTATTGACTCTTAGACTGTATCCACCAGATGGATTAGAATCTAAGCAATAAAATTTGTCGTCTTCAGGTAGGGTTATGCCAGTTGTGCCCAGATAGTATTTTAGCTTCTCGGTCTCGGCTGAGACGTATTTATTTGCCTCACCACGCTCGGCAGCTTGTCTGGTAGCCTGGGAGCTTCTGTTGGCTAGGGCAAAAGAAGTTACTAGTATCAAGCTCAGCACCGCTACAGCGATCAAAACCTCCATTATGGTGTCACCCTTGTTATTAAGCTTAGCCTGTCTTGATAGTCTAAATATTTTTATGCGTCGCATGATGGCCCCCTACTACCTATTGTACGCTCTATAGTCAATTGTGGCGTTAACACCAAATAAGCTTCTTTACCGTTGTCCCCTGATTGCTTTAAGCACAGGGTTACATCTTGATCTATTTTGCTAACCTTACCAGCAACTAATGTTCCATCCTCACTGCCATATAGTGTCAGCTTATTAGCATTGCCAGAGAAATTATTAGTACTACCGCCAATACCAAGATCTGACACTACTATTAATGATTTAAAGGTTTGCTCACTCGCTCCACTCCCAGAGGTTATCTTTGTTACCCGTAAATCCAGATTATTGCTTTTGGTATCGGCTATACCTGCTTGGCTACCTTTACCAGCTAGTTTTATTTTGCTTAAGTTGCCAGGACTTAATAATGTGCCTTCCATAGTACTAGGAGCAACCATAGTATAAGCTGTAAAGCTAGTACTTGGAGGACTAAATTCTATGACCTTGCCAATAAACATACAGCCAGAGTTAGCGCCAGACTCCTGACCGCCACTAGGCGACAAGCTCACAGCTCCACCGCTAACATTACACCCTACTTTGCCATCAGATGGATAATAACCACTATTCACATCATTGAACATATCTAGCAAATCTTGTTGCACATCGTTAACCGCATTAGCAAACATCGTGCGCTCTTGGCGCCCAGATATTAGCCCAGCAACAGATACCAATAACAGTCCCGACACCGCCAAAAATATCAAAGCCTCTACTATCGTATAGCCAAATACGCCCTTACCCACACCACGCATCTTGTAACGCTTCATCTTATGCTTAATTATAGCACAAGAACTTTAGATAGAGTTAAGTAAAATAACAGACGAATACCAATCTACAATCCGAGCCCCAAACAATACCACAATTATGGCTGACAGTACCAGAAACGGACCAAACGGAACTCTGGATTTTCTGCCAATTTTGCCCAAGAACATGCCAGGAATTATATAGACCATACCCAGTAGAGAAGCTGCAAACAACATCAGGAACGATTTAGCTGGTGTCAGGCATAATAATCCCAGCAAAAAGCCTAGCTTTACGTCGCCACCACCAATCCATTTGCCAGATGACACTTGGTAAGCCAACCAAAACAGTCCACCGCCCAATATAACCGCCACCACCACTTGTACTAATTTATTCGCAGAGAAGCCCTCGTCTGCCAGTTGCAGCCCAGTAAATATTACACCTAAAATATATAAACTAAATACAATTTTGTCTGGCAAAATCATATACTTGGCGTCATACACTAGTAGCGCAATTAAGCCCGTTAATATAGCCAACCATACAGCAAAAACCCCCACCTGCAAGCCGCTAACAGCTATAGGCCAAAATATATATGACATCACAAACAATCCAGCCGTAAGGATCTCTATTAATGGATATTGAGCAGATATAGACTTGCCGCAATAACGACATTTGCCTCTTAGGTAAAGCCAAGACACCAAAGGTATTAAGTCTTTGGCACCTAGTGTATGACCACAGTCAGTACACATAGACCGTCCCCGAGTTATAGAATATTTGGTAGAATCTGCACTAGATTTCTTTTTACTAGCAGGTTTTTTAGAAGTTTTGTACTGCATATACAAGCGCCAAACCAACGCATTTATAAAGCTGCCCACGCACAAGCCAAGCAAAACCAAGATTACAATAATCATTTTAGCAACTCCAATTTTATAATCGGCAACGATTTGTAGGTATTGTATAGCGACTTATCAAATGTTGCGAACACATCACAGCCATTACGGACAGCGACTGCTAGTTGTAGGGCGTCTTCATAGTCATTGTTACGCATATTATTGAACGCCCATTCGGTGTCGGTTGCAGTTAAGTCCAACACCTCTACTCCCTTTAACGCACTGCGGATATCAGCTGGTGAGAAATCATGGTCTTTGGCTCCAAAATACACTGCCAGTTGCACCGTCAAGGCCGACACTACAACCGACGGAGCAACACGATATGCCTTCTCCGCCCCTGTTCTACCTGACCTTTTAGGAAATATCATCGCAAATATAACATTTGCATCAAAAAACACCTTTTTACGATTTGAAGCCATATTTCTTTGCCATATCTTCCCAATAAATCTTCATCAAGTCAGGATTATTTTTTATACGCTCACTAGGACGCGCTTTGGCGCGCAACTCAGCAAGAGTCTTCAGATATTGTTCTTTTGAAGTGATGTCAGTAGAGGGCTTTTCTATGGTGGTGGGCGCAATGATAAACTCCGCCGTACCACGGTAAGTTACCCGGATATGTTCGCCAGCGCTAACACGTTTGGCTATTTCGCCCAGGTTGTCTCTTAGTTCTTTGGCTGTTATAGTCTTCATAGTTAAAGTTTAGTTAAAGTTTAACTTTATGTCAATCCTTTGCCTGTCATGATTTTTTAGAATTAGTCACCAAATGCCGATTTTGCGACAAAAACAACAAGGTTTTACGATTATTGAGGTGCTAAT
>CAZSRV010000023.1:0-8407 GCA_964609815.1 uncultured Candidatus Saccharibacteria bacterium
GATAGTCGGCTAAGTGGCGTAGTTCAGGTCACTGCTGCGCACGAGCTGTTGCATGCTATGTATGAACGTCTAAGCAAAAAGGAACGAGCAGATGTTGATAAAATGACAACAGACTTTTTTGCTACTTTAGATAATGATCGTATCAAGAAAAATATTGAAAATTATCGTAAAAATGACCCTTCGGTAGTACCGAATGAACTGCATAGCATCCTTGCCACCGAAGTTCGTAATTTGAGTCCAGAACTAGAAAATTACTATAAGCGGTATTTTAATGATCGGCCTAGTATAGTTAGTTATTCAGAAAAATATGAGAAAACCTTTACTGATATAGAGGCCCAGGTAGCACAAATATCGGCGCAGTTAATTGGTATAAAAAACGAACTTGATCAAATAGATAGGCAGATTGAATCGCTTAGTGGTCAGATTGATGTTAGGCGGTCGCAAATGGATAGCTTGTTGAGCACTGGCAGAACCGAGGATTATAATTCACAAGTAGACAGCTTTAATGCTGATGTTAATCGTTATAATAATTTAGTTAAGCAACGACAAACCAAGACCAATCAGTATAATGAATTAGTTGAGGAACATAATAATTTAGCAACAGTTGAGGCAAACTTAATAAATTCTCTGAAGACTGATGTTAAGCCGATGCAGGGAGTCAGGTAAATAATGGTAGCTAAAAAATCAGCTGTTAGATTTGTCTGCTCGGCTTGTGGGAGTAGTTTTGGTAGCTGGTCGGGGCGTTGCAGTGTCTGTGGTCAATGGAACACCTTAATAGAAGAAGCAGTTGTGGTAGATGCTAAAGGTTCGGTTAATAAAAAGGGTGTCAGCCTAAAACCAGAATTGGTTAAAAACGTATCTGGCGAGGATAAACACAAACGTATGCAAACTGGTATTGGTGATGTGGATTTGGTGCTGGGCGGTGGCTTCGTAGCTGGTAGTATAACTTTAATAGCCGGGCAGCCGGGTATTGGCAAGAGTACATTGTTATTACAAATAATCTCTGGATTGTCGTCTGGTAATAAAGTATTGTACGTCAGCGGTGAAGAGTCGGTAAATCAAGTGGGTCTGCGTGCTAAGCGTTTGGGTGTAGCTGACCGCAAAATAGATTTAATATCTTCTACAAATTGTGATGATATAGCTCGGACAATTAATAGTTCAGACTATGATTTTGTTGTTATAGATTCTATCCAAACGTTAACTACCGAATCAGTGGCTTCTGTTGCTGGTAGTGTATCGCAAATAACTAATTGTGCTCATATGATTATAAAATCTGCTAAAAAAACTAATACAGCGGTAGTTTTAGTCGGGCATGTAACCAAGGAAGGCTCTATAGCCGGACCGAAAGTTTTGGAGCATGTTGTGGATACTGTATTGCAACTGGAAGGTGATCGTTATGGGGGATTCAAGATACTGCGAAGTGCCAAGAATCGTTATGGTAGTACCGAAGAGACTGGTATTTTTGAGATGAAGAATAGTGGGCTAGAGATGGTTAGTAATCCTTCGGAGGCAATGTTGGCCGAGCGGCAAGACAGCGATGGATCAATTGTGTTGGCTACCATGGAGGGTAGCCGCCCAATACTGGTTGAGGTCCAGGCGTTAGTGAATAAAACGTCCTACGGGTATCCTAAAAGAGCGATTAGCGGTGGTGATTTAAATAGGCTAAATCTTTTAATTGCTATGTTAGAACGAAGAACAAAGTTGAATTTAGCCGATAAAGATGTGTATATTAATATTGTAGGCGGCCTAAAAATAACTGATCCTGGATTGGATCTAGCGGTGGCGATGGCTATCGGTTCAGCCGATAAAGGCCTAAAGCTACGCGAGCGAGTAGTAGTTTATGGTGAACTGGGGCTCAGTGGTGAAGTTAGGCATGTGCCATTTGCCGATAAGCGTCTAAGCGAAGCTAAAAAACTAGGTTTTGAGGTAGCTATTGGCCCTAAGAGTCGTGACAAATCAGCAGGTAAGACTATACTTCAGCCAGTTAGTGATGTAAAAACAGCGCTTAATACTTATTTAAAAATCTAAGAAGACAAGGAAAAAGATGGAAATTATACAAATTGGATTATTGGCAGTTATATTGGTGGTATTGCTACGCGAGCGATCTGGAAGTGCCGGTAATGCGACTAAAAAATACGTTATTTTGGACAGCAGTACCATAATTGATGGCAGAATAACTGAAATAGCCACTACTGGATTTTTGCCTGGTCGCATAATGATACCGCAATTTATAACTAGAGAGCTGCAATTACTGGCAGATGGTAATGATTCTCATAAGCGTGAACGTGCTAGATTTGGTTTAGATATAGTTGCCAGGCTTCAAGAAGAAAACCCGGATATTATAATTGGTGGGGCCGAGAAGGGCCTGAAATCTAAAACAACTGATGATAAATTAATAGAACTTGCCAAAAACAAGAATAGCTATCTATGTACTAATGACTTTAATTTAAACAAAGTAGCCGTTATTGAAGGTGTGACTGTATTGAATGTTAATCAGCTGGCCAACGCTGTTCGCACAACTGCTTTACCGGGCGAACAACATACAATCAAAATCATCCAAAAGGGAAGTAATCGCGACCAGGGTGTAGGCTATCTTGACGACGGTACCATGATAGTTGTTAGTGGTGCCGGCCGGCATATTGGCAAGAATGCTGATATTATCGTGACCAGAATGCTGCAAACTGATGCTGGCAAAATGATGTTTGCCAAGATGGTTAGTAGCGGTAATACTAGCAAGAGAAGGTCATCTGCAAAGCATTAGGCTGTTACCTGAAACTTATTTAGTTAGTAACTGTGACGGTTGCTGATTTACCAGCTGAATCTTTGGCATAAACAGTGGTACCGACTGGTGCTAAAGTGCTAGAAATATTACATGTTGTGCCGGTGCCGGTGCATAGTTCTGAATCGTCGGACTGTTTATATACGGTAACTACACCAGTAGCACCGGTCCAGGTAAAAGCTGTCGTAGAGCCAGTGACTTTAGCTGAGTTGATAGATAGTGAGGATGTTGTAGGTGGCGCTCCGGCAAAAGTTACTGTCTGGGTATCGCTATTGCTGTATAGTACACTATCTACAACTTCGGCAGTTACGTCATGACTGCCACTAACTGTAGCAGCGTAACTGACAGTTGATGGGCTGGCTGATACTTCAAACGACTGCACATTATTGCCGTCAATCTTTATATTGATTTGCCCTTTAAATTTATCACCGGACAGCGGATGAGCACCGGCTGAGGCTGTGGCAGTAATTAAATTGCCACTAACCGACATAGTTATGCTTGGTTTAGCGTCTTCACATCTGTGAACGTCATCACGCTCGGTAGTATTGGCACCACCGCCACCATGGAATTTGTCAGCGGAGAATTGATTGGCGTTAGCATTGCCAACAGTTTCTTTAGCGAGTTCTGGAGTACAGTCGGTGGCTAGTTTGCCTGATACTTTGTCAATAACCTCTCTTGATCCACTAGCTTTTTGTTTATACCAAGAAGGGAATAAGTCATTAGCAGGACTTGGTTCGCGTGAGTTAGTCCCGACATGACTGCGCACAACGTAAGCTGGCAAACTTTTAACTCCGGCAGGTTTGGCGCGTTCTTCTGGCTGTAGATTGTCATGGACTCGGCGCATCCAGCCTGCCCATATTGGTTGAGTTATGGTTTCCATAAATCCGCTTAGTTCTTTCTGGCGATTATGGTAGCCAACCCAAACGCCGGCCGCATACTGTGTAGAGTAACCCATCATCCATCCATCTTTAGAATCGTTAGTGGTACCAGTTTTAACAGCAAATTTATGGTTTTTATAGTTATGCGGCTTATTACCCATGTAGCTAGCATTAGCATCTTGCATCATGTCAGCTACTATGTAGGCTGACTCATCACGGATGACTTGCTTGCCCTCTGATGGTTGCCACTCTTCTATAGTTTTGCCACTAGCATCTTCAATCTTTAGAATATATGTCTGAGGTATTAATCTACCATTGCGCGAGATAGTAGAGTAGGCATGAACGTGTTCGTCAAGCTTGAGGTAAGCGCCGTCACCAATGGCTGACGACGTATAACATTCTTTTTCCTTGGTTAGTTGATCATCTTCATAACACTTATAGCCTTGGCCGACAATTCTATCATCGCCAGTATCTTTTAGGCCAAGGCTCTCAGCTAGGCCGATAGTTTTATCAACTCCAGCAATAGCCATAGCTTTTACAGCTGGGACGTTCCTGGAGCCGCCCAATGCGTAACGAAGTGTTACTGGACCAGGATATCTAAAATCGTAGTCGTATAGACAGTTGCCGCCACTTTGAGGGCGAGATTTATTGGTACAAGGATAGCCATCAATTGGTTCCTGCACATCATAAAGTACTGATCCAGCACCAAAAATGTCGGTTGTTTCTATAGCAGCTAAATAATCATAAGGTTTAAAACTGGATCCCGGAGGTAATTTAGTTCTGGCATAGTTATTTTGGCCGTATTCTTCGTTGTTGAAATCAGGACCACCGACCATAGCTACGACTTGGCCGGTTTTGACATCTTCACCTACAAAAGCAGCTACATCTCCACCTTGTCTTTGGATTTGTCTCATGCCTTTAGATACTTCTTCTTCGGCAATTTGCTGTTTTTCTAGATCTAGGGTTGTCGTAACCTTCATACCGCCGAGTGCTACAGCACTAGATCCACGCATTTGAGCTAGTTTTTCTTTAGCAGTTAGTACAAAGTAGGGTGCTTTAATGCCATCATATTTTGGCTTTCTGGGCTGAATTTTTGCTAGTGTATCAACTTCTCTAGCTTCTTCGCGTTGTTTGTCAGTAATTTTGCCTTGGTCATACATCTGATCCAATATGTAATGTTGGCGACCAATCAAAGCTTCTTTATTATAACTAGCACCGTATGGTGAATAATACGACGGGGATTGTGGTATGGCCGCCAAGAAGGCTGCCTCGTCCAAAGTGATGTCCTTAGAAGATTTATTAAAGTAGTCCTGCATGGCCGCTTCTACACCGTATGTAATATCGCTATACGGCGCAGTATCCAGATAGCCCCCCAAAATTTCGGCTTTGGTATAAGTTCTTTCTAGCTCAACTGATAAAATAATCTCTTTTACCTTGCGTGAGTAAGTACGTTCTTGTGTCCAGTTTTGGGTCAATTTCACTAACTGCTGGGTAATAGTTGAACCACCTTGTTGAGATCCGCTTTTCCCCAGGAAATTACTAAGTCCAGCCCTAACTATACCTTTGGTATCAAAACCACCATGTTCAAAGAACTTTTTATCTTCTATGGCGACTGTGGCATCAAGCATAAACTGAGAAACATCTTTACCTTGAACAGGGTTGCGTTTTACGGCGTCATAATCCTCCCATAGCAAAGTTTCGCCGCTCCGGTCGTAATATCTAATAGATCCACCAATGTTATTGCCAGATATGTCACGCAAGTTAGGCAAATCTTTACGGAAGTAAGCAAAAACACCAATAATCACAATAAATAGAGCCAAGATGCCTACTCCGGCTAGCTTTAGGGCCATTATGCCACCTTTGCGGCTAAACCAATATTTGGCTACTCGCTTAGGATGCATGCGGTAAATTGTTCGTTTTATTCGTCCTTTTGGTAGGGTTGCCAAATAAGCTGCTTTCTCACGGGCTTTGGCGTCACGTCGGGCTTTTAGTTTACCGGTTAGGTTCTGGTTTAGCTTAATCTGATTACCCTTCTTGGTAACATGGTGCGTACTGGCACTTTTTTTGACATTACTACCCCTGCGTGGGCGCGAAGATTTGAAAGGTGTTTTCATTTATATATTAATTATCTCCTTGTTACTAGTGTTGAAACACATAAGCATTACGTCCATTATATCACTCAGCAACCTAAAAAATAGCTATAAAAAATAAAAAATCTTATACTATCTAGTATGACATTATCAGAAGAACTAATTTGGCGTGGTTTTGTACAAGATAGTACATTGCCTGATTTAAGAATTTTAGATGATAGTAAACTGACTTTTTATCACGGCTTTGATGCTTCGGCTGACTCGCAGACCATTGGTAATTTGGCCGCTATGATGGTTGATAGGCTGTTTCTGAGGCATGGTCATCAGGCGATAATTCTGGCCGGTGGCGCCACTAGTATGATTGGCGACCCGGGTGGCAAGGATAAAGAGCGTGAACTACAAAGTGAAGAAAATATCAAAAACAACATCGCAAATGCTGAAAAAGAGATAAAGAGAATCTTTAGTGGCTATAATTTTCGTCTGGTTAACAATCTGGACTGGACTAAAGACGTTAAACTTTTGCCATTTCTGCGTGATATCGGCAAGCATTTTAATATGACTGAGCTAACTCAGCGTGATTACATCGCGACGCGTTTGGGTGGTAATGGTATTAGCTATACTGAGTTTAGTTACACACTTTTGCAAGGCATGGATTACTTACATCTTTATGATAAATATGGTTGCACACTTCAGATTGGTGGATCTGACCAATGGGGTAATTGTCTGAGCGGCGTTAATTTGGTGCGCAAAGCTCGTGGTGCTGAAGTTCATGCCATAACTTTGCCGCTGGTTATAAATCAAGCTACAGGCAAAAAGTTTGGTAAGAGTGAAGATGGTGCGGTTTGGCTGGATGAAGACAAGACTAGCGTTTATAAATTTTACCAATTCTGGTTAAATGCCGATGACGAAGGTGTAGAAAGATATCTAAAAGTTTATACTGACATTAATAAAAATGAGCTAGACCTCTTAATGGCCGAATTTAATGAAGCTAGACACGAGCGCAAAGCCCAGAAAGTGTTAGCTTATGCTATAACTTCACTAGTGCATGGCTCCCACCGGGCTGACGAGATTGTTAGAGTTACCGACAGTTTGTTTGGCCAGCAAAATTTTGTGGAGCTAGAAGACAAAGAAAAGAAAATTCTGGCAGACGAACTAGGCGTAATTAAGTATAATGGTGATTTGGCGGACGTAATGGTGCTAGGCGGTGTTGCTAGCTCAAAGAGCGAAGCTCGGACATTCCTAGCTCAAGGTGCGGTTCATATCAATGGCCAGAAGGCCGGGCCGGATAACTTAGACTTATTGGTTGATGGTCTTAATCTAATAAAGCGTGGCAAAAACTCATTTGCTATCATAAAGAAATAAAAGGTGACAGGGTAAAAGACATGACAAAAAAAGTTGCGAATCAGTATGACAATGATAACTATAATTATCGTAAATATTGGGATGGCAGGGATTACGAAAATGATGCTGAAGAAATGGCGATCAAACGCCTTTTAAAGGGCAAAAAGTTTGGTAATATTGTTGATATTGGTGGTGGTTTTGGCCGCTTGTGTATTTTGCTAGAAAATTATGGAGACAAAGTAACCTTAGCCGAGCCATCAAAGGTTAATCTAGAACTGGCTGAGGATTATTTAAAAGATCATCCAAATATAGAGCGTAAGCTAATGCAGGCCGATGATCTAAAGTTTAAAGATAGAACTGTTGATTTATTTACAATGATACGAGTAATGCATCATATTCCAGAACCGTCGGCTGAATTTGCTGAACTTCATCGGGCGCTTGCAGGTGATGGCCGAGTAATTCTAGAAATCGCTAACTACAGCCATTTTCGTAATCGCCTAAAACACTTAACTAAAGGCAAGAAACTGCCAACTGAGCCAGTTGACATCAGATCTACCGAAAATCGTAAAGACAGCGAAATTGCCTTTGTTAACCACAATCCCAAAACTATCATCGGGCAACTAAACAAGGCCGGTTTTGAGGTGGAGAAAGTATTATCAGTGTCTAATCTGCGTTCTCCAGGGCTAAAAAAGGTAGTACCTAGGGGTGTTATGTTGTCTCTAGAAAAAATCATGCAACCATCGCTAGCGCGAACTTATTTTGGTCCGTCGGTATTTTTATTGCTAAAGAAAAAATAAATGAAGCTGACCGACTCCATAGAAGATATTAAGGGTGTTGGTCCGGCAGTTTTTGCTAAGTTAGCTATTTTGGGTGTCAGGACTGTCTGGGATGGGATTAATTTTTTGCCAACCCGCTATGATGATTATTCTGAAGTGTCTAAAATTAATAGTATTAACTTAGGTCAGGTCGTCACTATTAAGGCCAAGATTAAGCAAGTTAATGGTCGTTATGTTCGGCGAGGTATGCATATAACAGAGGCAGTTGCTTACGACGCCAGTGGAGCAGTAAAATTAGTCTGGTTCAATCAACATTATCGGGCGGGCGCTATCAAGCCTAACCAAGAGTATTTTATAACTGGTAGCTATGAGCTTGGTAGAGGCCGGCCGCAGATAATGAATCCAAGCGCCGAGTTAGTCAGTGATTTTCCGATCAATACAGCTAGAATTGTGCCAGTTTACCGGCAGACTAAAGGTCTAAAAACGCATACTATTCGCAAAATAATTGCTAATCTAAAGCCAATTATTAGTCAGATACCAGAG
>CAZSRV010000024.1:0-8319 GCA_964609815.1 uncultured Candidatus Saccharibacteria bacterium
GAAAAAAGACCCCACAAGGGGGTCATTTTTCATGGCGGAGAGAGAGGGATTCGAACCCTCGGTACCGTTGCCGGCACGACAGTTTTCAAGACTGTTACCTTCAACCACTCGGTCATCTCTCCATCTAGAAAATTATACCACATCTGTTGCGCCCATCACTTCACCCCGATATACTAAAGTGAAGAATATGACTAAAAAACCAAGTGTTGCCCAATACATATCGGACAAGCGCGCCGAAGGACTAAATGACAGCGAGATAACCCATAAGCTGCTAGATGCCGGCTGGCATATAGATGTCATACATAAAGTAATGCATGGTGAGCCAATTCGTACTCGGGATTTAAAACCAATATTAAATATCAAAAAACAACGTTTCAACCGCAAAAACTTAGTAATCATAGGGGTTATTTTATTTATAGCACTCTGTGTGGCAGCAGCTTTTGTATAGATTAATTAAAAATAAATTTGTATTTTACGCAAAATATACCAAATTTATGTTAAAATTAATACATGGAGCGGGCAGTTAATACGGCAGAAAAGATAAAACCACTAGAAGGTGAGAGCTTTTTGAGTATGCGCCAACTGAATGAGCCTGCAATAATGAACCTCCTAGAGGAAGCTCATGCCGTAGAAGAATACAAAAAGCTAGTAGAAACCGACGACAGTAAATCTATATTCAACAGATCAAAAATACTTGATGTTGTTATGAGAGAGACTTCTGCCAGGATAGAGGCTAGCATGTTAAAAGCAATGACTTTCTTGGGTGGTACTGGTATTTCTAGTAATATTGATAAAACATCTGAAGCGAAGGGCGAAACAATAACCGACTCCTGGCTAGCACTTGCTACGAATTCTAGCGTATTAGGTATTAGGACGCCCAATAACTTTGGTCCGCACAAAGCTGACGAAATCCTTCATAAATATCACGAGTACGGCAAGCTAAAGAAGCTTGTACCAATTATCAATCTGGGTGATGGCACTAACGAGCACCCCACTCAAGCCCTAGGTGATTTATTAACCATGTATGAATTTATGCCGGAAGGCAAGAGCTTTAAAGACATAAAGTTAACTATGGTAGGCGACCATGAAAGATATCGGGCATTTCATTCATTAGTTATTGGTGCGCAAATACTGGACATCACTGTTCAACTAGTTGAGTCTCCTCATGCCAAACTGCCAGAAGAGTACCAGAACTTTGAATCAGGAAAGCTAATAAATTACGAAATGGATCTGGACAGCGCATTAGAAGAAACTGATGTTTTATACATTGGGCGCAACCCCGAAGAGTATGCCGGACTAGAAAACAAAGAGTTTAAAAGAACTAGAAGATTGAATAGGGATTATCAAAAATGGCACATAGATCAACAAAAAATTGGATTGATGCCAGAAAGCTCGGTAATATTACACCCTAGACCCAGGGGTCCAGAAATATCTCCGGATATTGATTTTGATCCAAGGGTTGTTGACGTAGCCCAGATGGAGTTATCAACCAATATGAGAATGGCTATCATGGCTCAAATACTAGGTAAGTCTATAAAAGATAAAGTTAGTGAATGTTAAGAGTCTAGTGATCAAAAAAGCCTCTCCAGATGAGGCTTTGGTTTATGCTTGGTACACCCGGCAGGAGTTGAACCTACGACCTTCAGTACCGCAAACTGACGCTCTATCCAGCTGAGCTACGGGTGCATATATTAGAGTATAACAGGGGTTATTTTATCATTTTTTTAATATAATAGCTAGCGCTTCAGTAAGATTTTTTTAATTTTGGCTCTAAATATAGTCCCTAGCACCGCTATTAGTAGCGCTGATCCGATTACAGAACCAAGTATAATATTATGTTTTTTGGAATCATTTTTCGTATCGGTAACACCAGAAGAAGAGGTGTTAGTCTCTTTCTTTTTAACTGATATGCCTTTTACGTTCTCTTTAACTTCGCCATTCTGAAAGGTTACACGCTGGGTTATCTTATGTTCACCAATAGGCAAATCATCTGTCACTAAATCATAAGGTGGTTTAGTATGTACTTGGATTACTTTGCCATCAAGCAAGTATTCTACTGTCTTAATTTGACTGACTTTTTCGGTATCCTTGAATATTTCTGGCGCAAACGACTCACTGCTTTCTCTGACTGTTTCTGGAACGTTTTCTGAGCTAGCACCTATGTTAGAGTTACTTTGTTGGTCATTTTTATTAGCTTGCTTATCACCATTTGATGATTTGGAAGAATCTGGAGTTGATGACTTAGGAGGGTTGCTAGGGTTTGATGGGTTGGTTGGAGATTCTGGAGTTGACGGTGGTGGAGTGTCATCTTCTGTCAGTACTCTCACATAATCAACCTCGTAGGTCCCAGGGAAGGTAGCACGCATAACGCCACCAGTTGGATTACATGGGCTTTGCCTGTTGTAGACATTCAGACATCTATTTAGATATCTGCTCCAACCTAACTCATCATCTGGATGTCCATTCCAGTTACCACCCACTGCGTCATTGATGGCAATGTCAAACATAGCATTCTTGTCAAAGTTGTTTAACCAGCCAAAAACTGTGGGAGTGTATTCGGCAGTCTTCACATCATCAACGTAGAAGACTATCTTGGCTTGGGTTTTCTCAGCGTTTAGCGGTACAAACTCAACACCATAGGTATGCCAATCAGGATTAACGGTAGGAGATTCAAAAGCTGTGTTTTTCTTGAATACATTAGCACTTTGTTCAGCCGGGAAATGAATAGTCTGACTAACCCTGCCTGGGATCTGGGCATGGAAGTACTCCATAACGTCAATCTCGGCAGTGGAGGAACCATTAACATGTCTGAGCCAGAAGGCCGGCCAGAGACCTTGGCCATGTGGTAATTTGGCGCGTATTTCATAACGAGCAAAGACGGGATAGTATCTACTAGCTTCTCTTGAACCTACAAAGCCGGATGTAAAGTCTCTTGGTTTGTTATTTGGACAGACGATTGATTCACGCTTGGAAACAATCTTCATAGTACCGCCTGAGACAACTATGTTGTTTGGGGTTAGGCAGGCTTCCTCATTATTACTATCGCCATAGACATTATAATAGGCTTTCCAGCGAGAAGTATCTAATGATGAGCCATCAAAGTCATCAGAGAAAAAGACTTTATAACCGGAGGGTAGCGATGAATAACTAGAGCCCTTTACTTCATGGCTTGTTTTATTAGTTCCATGATCAGTTACTTTGGTCTGATAGAAAAAATTAATAACCGAAAATAATGATATCCCAGCTACTACAAAAAGCGTAAAATAAACTGGCTTATTATTTTTTTTGATAGACTTTCTCGTCCGACTTAGCCCTTTTATAGTCTTTTTTGTTTTTGGCATAATACTCAAGTTTATTATAACATAATCTTAATCAGAAACGGATGAACTTAACCAGTCTGTCTATGTAAGTTTCTTTTCTTTGTTGGTTGGGTAACTGACTGGCTAAAGCATTAAAAATCCGCTCTTCATCTTCTGGTGGATAATAAATTGATAACTCGTTACGAAGTCTGTGTAATGGCAACATGTTTATATAGCCAATAGCCCCGTCCTTTTGCATAGAAAACGATAAAAAATCAGAATAAGGGTAAAATTTCTGCCCAACATGAATACCATAACTATCGATTGAATAGTTAAACTGACGGGGTTTACGTCCAGCGATAACAGCAAACAGGACGCCCATTATAGCAATAAAAATAACAGATATAAGATCGCGACTAACTAGATAAACTAGTGCACAGACAATTGACAAAAAACCAACTAGAGTCAAATACCAGAAACCACTTTTATGATTGGCTATAAATTCTGAACCCGACCAAGTAACCGGTTCCGATTCTGTTGGTGACAAACTTTGATTATCGGTAAATTCATTCCTGTCCGGGGCGACATCCTCTGTTCGGTAGTTCCAGCTACTATTTTGGTCATCCATAAGCATTATTGTATCAAAAAAACGGCAACGACTATACTAAACCGTGTTAAATCTGCTATAATTACCTCTGTTCGCGGTGAATAGCAAAAATGGAGAGGTACCCAAGTGGCTGAAGGGGACGGTTTGCTAAATCGTTAGAGGGGCGAGAGTCCCTGCGAGGGTTCGAATCCCTCTCTCTCCGCCATAATAAAAACTCCCACAAAGGGAGTTTTTATTATTTTATTAATATATATTAGGATTTCTTTTTATCTAGCTTATCCAAACGCATCTGGTGAACTATCCAGTAAATAACAAATGCTGTAGCTAACAATGTAATAACTGCGCTAAGTATGGCGCCCCAACCAAAAGTCAACTCTTCGCCACCACGAGTCAATCCAGTGTGCCAAGCCATCTGTGACAAATCTACGCCACCTAAAATAAATCCAACAATTGGATTAATAAAATTATCTACTATAGATGCTACTGCCTCACCAGCAGCCACACCGATAGCTAGACCAACAGCCAACCCAATTACGCCTTGTTCGCGAACAAAATCCACGAACCCTTTTAATGTTTGTGCCATCTCTTCCTCCTATTTATTGATATAACTGAATAATACACCTATGTTATTTTATCCGTCAATCGCTTGAGCAAAAACAATCCCATCTACAGATTCAGCACCAGCATCTCTCATAATCCGAGCTACATACTCCATAGTAGCCCCAGAAGTAGTCACATCATCAACTAGCAAAATCTTTTTGCCAATTACTTTACTAGGGTTTTTCAGTTTATATGACTTAGAAGCTTGATCAAACCTCTGTTGACGACTAGACCCAAGCTGGCGATAGCCCGATATTCTTTCTATCAAACTACTCCTTCTGAACCCCATAATCGCCGACAGTTCCTTGGTTATTAATAAAGACTGATCATAGCCACGCTTTCTAATTCTAGAACTAGCAGTGGGTACATGACACAACACTGTATCATCCGGCAAAAGCGGTAAAATATCAACCATGGCCTTACCAATAGTATTACCAGCCGCGCTTAAACGTTCGAACTTGAATAACTGTAAGATATCTTTAGATAAACCTTCATACATTGTAACTACCCATAAATGATTAATCGCTACCGTTTTACGACAAGTAGGGCAAACCTGAAACTGTTTAGTGACACAATAACACCTATAACAACGTGATAATGCCAATACTATCTGAGAGCTTCTACAGCCCTCACAGAGAACCGCACCCTTAACACCGCATGCTACACATCGAACAGGAGCAAACATATCAACGACTCTATCTAAAATCACATTTATATATTACCTTTTTAGGTGGTCAAGATGAAGTGTAGTAATTTTTGTGTTGTAAATATTGCCAAAAGCTAATTACAACTCAAAAAATATAGGTTATACTATCATTAACATAAAAACGCTAGAAATGGGGCTTCGGCCCCAACATGGAACAATCTAACAACTGGAGGAAACTACTAATGGCACGCAGAAATCGTGACGAAGATATATTAATGGAAGATGAGTTAACAGCTGCTTTTTTGGATAATGATGATTTAATGTCATCCGATCAACCCGACCAACAGCAATCACAGAATGATGGCAGTGGCATGACCGGCGCACAGCCTTTGGCCGACGAATGGGAAGAAGATGACGCTGTACCAGGTCAGTTGGCAGTTGACGTTTATGAGACTAGGGAAGAATTAATTGTAAAAGCCCGTACTGCAGGCGTAAACAAAAACGACCTAGATGTCAGCATATCCGACAGTACTCTTAGTATTCGCGGCACATTAAGTGCTGGCGGGGAAGACAATGTAGAAAATTACTTTGTTCAAGAATGTTATTGGGGTGAGTTCAGCCGAAGCATTGCTTTGCCAGTTCCTGTTAAAGAAGACGAGATCGAGGCTGTACTAAAAGATGGTGTATTGACAGTTAGCTTCAAGAAGGTTAAGCAAGATACTGTTAAAAAGATTGAGATACTATAATCTTTATAATAAAAATTGATTGTTCTATAGCGTTAAATAATAATCCCCCTTGGATAACCAAGGGGGATTTAACTTACTAGATATTACTAATCTATTTTTAGGTAAGATCTCCCGATTTACTTAGTACAAATCTAACTATAAACTGAGCAAGTGCCACAATAATTAAACCGATGATAGCGTACAAGATAGTGTTTTTGGCACCAGTAACTTTAGTGCTATCTCCACCAGAAGATATATACTTGAATCCACCAACGATAATCATCACTACAGCCACCATGGCAACTATAACTGACAATATATTAACTATTTGAGCAATCAAATCATTAACTTTTTGTGTATTATCTTCGTTCGCACAAGTCTGACTTGAATTATTTAGCTGAAAATTTGCGCCACCACATAAATTACCCTGAATATCGACTCCTTGGGCTGAAGCCACTCCAGCTACAGATAATGCCGGAATTGACACAGCGCTCAGCATCAACACCGACACTAATAACATTTTTACTTTCTTTACCATAATTAACCTTTCTTTTAGCTGTAATCTGCTTATATTTATATCATAACAGACTAGATAATTAAATACACCACCCCTTTAGGTAGTAGCAGTTTTTGCCTTACTCAGTACAAATCTAACTATAAACTGAGCAAGTGCCACAATAATTAAACCGATGATAGCGTACAAGATAGTGTTTTTGGCAGAGCTGACCTTGTTGCTATCTCCACCGGAAGTAATATATTTAAATCCGCCAACAATAATCATGATAACCGCCACAATTCCGACTATAACCGATAGAATATTTACTATATCACTAATAAGATTATTTACATCACCAGATTGATCTGCTTGACAGGTTCGCTTTTTGAACGCTTCTTCACTTTCACCAGCCTGACGTGTCGTTGAACCACTGAATGACAGGTTAGCTCCTTGACATACACTGTCATTGATTGTTGCAGCGTCTGCAGTAATTGGTAGTATAAATGTCCCTATAAAAAACGCTGACATAGCTAGAAATTTTAGTTTTTTTAACATATATCCTCCGTTATGTTTAATTATTAACTCTGTTAAGAACAAATTTAACTATAATTTGGGCCAAAGCTACAATAACCAGACCAATTACTGCATATAATACGCCATTCTTTGCAGCACTAACTTTTGCGGAGTCTCCACCAGATGCTATCATGCGTAGCCCACTAATTATCAACACTACTACAGCCACAATTCCAACGATTACAGACAAGATATCGATTATTGCCTTAATCGTACTATCTACTTTAGAGCTATTGCCACCAACACATTCACCGGTACTATTATTAACCGATCCAGAGTTACTTAAAGACGCCCCAGCGCAAGCTTCCTTTTTAGCATTATCAAACAAAGCAGCATTAGCTACAGGACTGTACATAGCCACCAGACCGAACAAACCAAAAGTGGCGAGAGCTGTATATATTAGGCGTTTTACATTAGTTTTTATCATCTTATACTTATCCTTTTAATTTAACTTTTTTAAAAATAATTGTACGATCGCCTGAGCTAATAGGGCAATAATCAGTCCAGCTATAGCATAGATTATAGTGTTACGAGCCTTCTCTACCTCTTGAGGATTGTTACCACCAGTAATAAACCTTAGCCCACCAATAATAATCATGATAACCGCTACAATTCCGATAATTAGTGAAATAATGTAGATTATTCTGGTTAGGACACCCTCTGGACCAAATAAAGGATTTTTGTTACCTAAACTAGTCTTACTCTGGCAGACTGACGAATTAGGAGCTTTAGAACATATATCATTACCAACCAAATCAGTCGCCGCCATAGAAGACATAGGAGTTAATATAAATAAACCACCCAACAAAACTAACGATACTAATATTGTCTTTAAGTGTCCCATTATATACTCCTCAATACAAAATACACCAAAGCCTCGGCAATCATAGCTATACCTAATCCAATAACTGCTAAAATAATAGTTCTTTTTCCTTTAGATATCTCTTCTGGATTACCGTCGCTTTTAGCAATATTTAGTCCAGCTATAACGATAATTAATATGGCGAGTGCAGCCGCCAAACCAAAAGCAACACCTAGAGCATTGCTCAGAAAATTAGCATCAGCACCTACATTTGGTAGACCCAGATCACTCTGTTTAGGTGGACTTATGCCCTGAGCCAGCTTGATGTTTAATAAATTAATCATAATTATCCTAACCTATTGCCTAAATAAATAACTACCATTATAGATACTACTGCAATAACAAGCCCAACTAGAGCATCAACTATTGTATTCCGGGCTTCATTGATTTTTTCTGGATTACCGCGTGAATATATCAATCTAAATGATCCATAAACCACAAAAATAATTGCCACTATAGCTGCAAGCCTGATTAATATTTCTATTATAGCTAACACGATTAGCCAGATATC
>CAZSRV010000025.1:0-7537 GCA_964609815.1 uncultured Candidatus Saccharibacteria bacterium
TAGATATTATTAAAAACCTTGGGATGCTTGGCCAGGGCCTCACTAAAGGCACTACCGCCCTCTACATCGGCAATAATCTGGCTAATCACTAATCTAAAGGCCTTATTTTCTGTCTGGCTTTCTACATTACGCAAGCTCTGCACCAGTGGTAAACCAGCGTTGATCAGAGTAGACATCTGGCGCGAAAAGACAATCTTTTGCTTGGTAGTAATACGGTTAGTAAACTTGCTTAGTATGCCAGAGGCACCCCCGCCAGCTGGAGCAATATCCAGAGGTGCCAAGCCCTGCATGCTAATCGCCTTGGCGGCTTCTGGCTCGGATGATGCCTGAATAGTGGACTTAACTTTTTGGCCAGTATTGGGGTCGCGAGCCGTGTATTCGTATGTAATCATTTTAGCTTCTCATTAACCTATCTAATTCTTCTATATCTACTGCAAAGTTACGAGCTTCATCATAAGTAATAGTGCCGCTATGGATTAATTGAACTAATGTTTTATCCATGCTCTGCATACCGTGCTCGGCACCAGTTTGGATTACAGCGTCTAACTGATGAGATTTGCCTTCGCGAATAATATTACGAACTGCTGGCGTGGCCACCAAAATCTCGGCAGCAGCTACTCGTCCGCCACCTATGGTCGGTACTAGCCTCTGTGAACAGATTGCCATAAGTATATTACTTAGCTGCGCTCTAACCTGAGGTTGCTGATGTGGTGGAAAAACGTCAATCATACGATCTATAGACTGAGCAGCACTGTTGGTGTGTAGCGTAGCGAACACCAAGTGTCCAGTCTCGGCAATAGTAATAGCTGCTGCAATGGTCTCTAGGTCGCGCATCTCACCCAGTAGCACCACATCTGGATCCTGACGCAAAGCCGAACGCAAAGCAGCCGAAAAAGAGAAAGTATCATAATGAACCTCCCTCTGAACAACTACTGATTTTTTACTCTTGTGAGTAAATTCAATCGGATCCTCAATAGTAATTATATGAGTAGCTCGTTCATTATTAATTTTGTCTATCAGAGCAGCCAGCGTAGTGGACTTACCAGAACCGGTCGGCCCAGTAACCAGCACCAAGCCCCGAGGATATTTGGAAAAACTATCTACTACCTTTGGCAACCCCAGTTGCTCAGTACTAAGTAGCTCGTTTGGTATTAGACGCAGAGCAGCCGCCAAATTACCACGTTCATGGAAAGCGTTAACACGGAAGCGCCCCAAATCACCAAAGGCAAAACTGAAGTCAAACTCTTTATCTTTTAGCAAAATTTGTTTTTGCTCATCGTCTAGTATGGCAAAAATAAGCGACTCTACAGCATCTTCTGTCAGTACAGGAGCTCCGGCAACTGGCAACAACGTGCCATCTACACGTAACATCGGTGGCAAACCTACCTGCAAGTGTAAGTCAGAAGCCTTTTTCTTGACGACTTCTTCTAGTAATAATTCTATTCTTAATGCTTGCATATTATTCCCACCTCTTTATTATTATGCGCTATCTGACGCTGCTACCCTATTAACTTCACTTACAGTTGTTAGGCCGGCTAGTGCCTTCAGATACCCATCTTCTCGCATATTTATCATTCCGTTTGCTTGGGCAGCGTTTTGGATTTCGCTACTCGTCGCTCTGTTAATAATCAGCTTTTGGATAGTTTCATCGATCTCAAAAACCTCGTAGAGTCCCATACGGCCTTTGTAACCTCCTGGGGTTTCATGGCTGTCTTTACCCTTATATAAAGTATAAGCGTTATCGATAGACAATGGCAAGCTTTCATAGCCTAAATCTTCGGCAGCGGCTGCTCTTTCTTCTTCTGACTTCGGTAATAAATGACCAATATTATCTAAAATTGCTTGTTTTTCACTAGCATCCGACTGATACGGCTCTTTGTTTTTGTCGGCAACACGCCTTACTAACCTCTGGCCAATCACAGTACGAACCGTGCTAGCGATCAAAAATGGCTCTATACCCATATCTAACAAACGTGGCAAAATACCAGCTGCACTGTTGGTGTGCAAAGTACTAAACACCAAGTGACCAGTTAGCGCCGCCTGAACAGCCAAAGCAGCTGTTTCTTTGTCACGAATCTCTCCGACCATCACTACATCTGGATCCTGACGCAAAATAGACCGCAGTCCCGACGCAAAAGTCAGTCCAACCTCGGCATTTACCTGGATTTGATTAATGCCGTCCATTTTATACTCCACCGGGTCCTCTAGGGTGACAATATTAATTGTATCGTTTTTTATCTCTTGGAGAAGTGCATAAAGTGAAGTAGACTTGCCAGACCCGGTCGGGCCAGATGTCAGAATCATACCATTTGGGTTTTCAATACCTTTACGAATCGTTCTGAGCGCCCGTCCATGATAACCCATATCTTCCAGACGAAGTGTGGTCCCGGATTTGTCTAACAGTCGGATAACAACTTGTTCGCCCCATACAACTGGACTAATCGCAATACGCAGGTCAATCGCTTTATCGCTAACCATCACCGTAAACTGACCGTCCTGTGGTATACGATGCTCGTCAATCTTTAGGTTACTCAGAATCTTGATTCGTGAAACTAGCGGAGCCTCTGTCTCTTTGGGTAACTTCATAATCTCACGCAAAACACCATCTATACGACAACGTATCTTTAACTCTTTCTCTAGTGGCTCTATATGGATATCACTAGCTCTACTCTTACCAGCATATTCCAAAATAGTGGACAAAGCTTTGCTAATCGGCGAATCCTGAACAATAGTTTTAATATTTGAAGCACTTTTATTAGTTTCTGGCGCTTGGCCTTCGGCTTTAGTATTAGACTCGCCAGTCTTTACATTCACACCTATAGTTTTAGCCACATCAGCTTCTACGTCTTCTTCATATTGCTTTAGAACGCGCCTAATTCCCTCTTCGCTAGCAGTATAAACCTTTAGTTGACGACCAATCCTGTTGGCCAAAAAGTCTACAGCCTGAACATTATCGGCATCTAGCATAGCCACCACCAGCTTGCCCTGAGCCTGTCCAAGCGGTACGGCCATATATCTTTCGGCTGTTTCTTTGTTTAGTAGGCGCAAAACATCACGCTCTATCCTAGCGTCTAACAAATTAACATAAGGTACTTTGTTGACCGACGCGATAATCTTGGTCAAAAATTCATTAGACACATGTCCATCAGTTACTAACGCCTCAAAAAACGGCCTACCACTGTCCGCAGCATCTTTTTTGATACGCTCTAAGTCAGTACGACTGATCTGTTTCTCGTCTACTAGCGTTTCTTCTATCTTTTTTTGGCTAGCCTCAGAAAGTATACTCATTCTATCCGCCCTAGCCTACTGTGTTTTATTTTGACCGTCCCCGATCTGAATAATTTGAGTTGGGTTTAGGCTTTCTGAGTTAAAAAACCTCTTATCAACCTGATTAAAGTCCGAACTAATAGCATCAATCTTCTGAGCTTTTAGATTCTTATTATTACTTGGAGTAATTATAATATTGGACAAAACTAGAGCAAATATTCCAGCAAAAAACGCAACAGCTATAACTACGGCTAAATCGTTCTTTTTCATTATTTAACCACCTCCTCTGTTACATTCAGTTTCTTTTCTGGCTGGAAGTATGTTTTAGCATTCAACGACACCTTTAATCCTGAATCACGGCTAGATATCTCCATCTTATCTACCTGAATCGGCCTAATAGACCTCTCAAACAGCTGCATAAACCGCTTGCCATCAGCAGAAGCCATGTCTGCTTCTAGAGTAAACGGTATCTCAATTGGCTGAGGACTAGTCGAGCCTTGATTGGTGGACTGATTAACCTCATCATCGGTACCCGATATAGAAGTCAACTTAAAACTACCCAGTTTTGCTAATTTGTCTAATCCAGAAGCTAAAGCCGGAAAGTCATATTTACTCGGCAAAGCGTCTAGTACAATTCTAGCGTTCTCGCCATCTCTATCGCCATTACCGCTAGGGTTACCGCCGATGATATTCTCACCCGTACCAGCGAATTCCTGATAAGCCATTACTAGCTTTTCCTCTTGTTTTATATTGTCTTTAGTCTGTTTTAGGGTCTTTTCTTTCTTGGCAATTACCCTAGACTGATAACGCATTTGCGAATAAAGATTTTTTATAGCTATCGCCGAAAATATAGTAAAGAAGACACTAAGTGACACGATAATCAATAAAGATTTATATGTTTTGTCCAAAGCAATCTTCTTAGCAGATAACATAGCTGGTTTTTTCATTAGTTGCCTCCTCCGTTATTGTCCAGATTTGGTTTTTGAGTCTCTGATTGATTACTTATCTGATTCGGAACCTTTAGCCTTATGGTGTTAGCCAGCGGGTTACCTTCTTTGGCTGTATTACTAAATATAACGTCTTCGTAATTCATGCCTATCTCAAAGCTAACTGATTGTGCAGTCTGAGTACTTCCAGTCTGACCGGACAAAGCAAAACTCTTAAGAACTACAGCACTAAACGCTTTGGCGCTATCAGTATCAGCTGATTCTCCAGACTGATCTTCGTTTACGTATTCTGTATATTTGATAGTATCTACAAACTTATTGATAGTAGCTAGCGAATCAGCTGAGCCCTTTATAGTAATACTTTTATTCACAAAATCTACCTGCACATTAGTTACCGAAGTATTGCCAGGTGTTAACTGTGCCAAATAATCAAATACTCGCGAGCCCATAACTTTTTGTTCGTGTAATCCCGGCAAGCTACTAAGCTGATTTTGGACAGTTAATATCTTGTCTAGATCAGTGTTAGACCGAAGTTTATTAACATTCTCAGTAATGTCTTTGTCTAAATGCTTCATATGAGCATGCTGATTAACCCTGACAAACAGCAACATCAATATAAAGATAGCTAGGAATGATCCAGCCACGATTATACAAACAGTAGACACTAGTCTGCGCCGCCTAACTGCTCGCATGTATTCTAGTTTTACATCTGGCAAAAGGTTAAACTGAACCATTATTCGTTCCTCTCCGCCAAACCAGTAGCCACACTAAAGTGGTTAGATACCGCCATCAATTCATTTTGTCTATCCATGCTGAATTGTACATTCCGCCAAGCATTACCGATCTCTACATTGATACCAAACTTATTGGCAATATATAGCGGGAACTCTGGTAATGACGAAGCACCGCCAGTCATAATAATCTTTTCTATCTTTACGTCTTTGTACCTAGTCTGGAAGAATTTAATAGATTTATCAATCTCGCCCATCAGCAAATCAACTGTACCAATAATAGCGTTATGTACTTGGCCTTCTAGCTTACCTTCGCTTAGGCCGAACTTAAACACAAATTCTTGAGCTTGATTTTCGTCAATATTCAAGTTCTGTACAGCTGCCTTGATTATAGCGTCCGAGCCTGTCGGCAAAGCACGAGTCAACCTAGGCGCACCACCCATAGTTATAACAATATCAGTACTCTTACTACCTATATCTATAACCATTTGTGGTTCCATAGATCCTTCAGCCAGTACAGCTCTAGTCATCGCCAAGTTATCTGGCTCAAAGGCAATCACATTCAGACCAATAGATTCCAACATATCTAGACGCGCTTCTATAAAATTATTGGCTACGCTGGTTAGCAACACCTCAACTTTGTTGGGATCTTTGGGCGAATCACCTATTACCGCCCAGTCAATCTTGGACTCGGCTACAGGTGTCGGGATCAACGAATCAGCCTGAAATTTAATAGTCTTAGCTAGCTCTGACGGTGCCAAACGTTCTAGGTCTACCACCATAGTAAAGACACGTGATGACGGCAGACCAACTGCTACGTTCTTGGTAGTTATCTGAGCCTGAGAGATAATCTCTTTTAGTTTCTCAGCCACTTTTTGCTGGTCAGCCTTACTATCACTAAGTGCCAAATTACCCTCTATCGGAGCCATAGCATACTTTAGTAGTTGTTTTGGTCGTCCTGGACCACCACTAACCAACTGGACCACCCTAACAGAGCTAGTTCCTATGTCCAGACCAAAAAAGTCAGATACGCCAGTTAATAGCCCCATTAGCTCTTTCCACCTATTTGTGTTTTGTTTAAAATTTTCTTCATCTATCGCCCACTTTTAATAGAACTTTACATTGATTATAGCATAAGCATGTTAATTTAATACAACTTTCTTTTAAAATATCGGCGGCAATGCGCGCATCACCTAGTCACTATTACCAAAACTTGGGTTTCCTAGGAAGTTTTGGTAATAGCATAGTGCTAGATCAAGATGTCTCTAACAACCAATCCACCACATTGACTCTACGAATACCATCTATTATCGCAGAACCGGGGTCTGTTGTAATTAGGTATTTCGGAAAGTTATCACGAACTCTATGAAGCGAATATAGTTCGCGCTCTAATGTACTAGCACTATGTGCTGTCCAGGCCACCTGGTAGTAAGCCCTCTCGCCTGCTGGATTTTGCACTACGAAGTCTACTTCCGCTTCATCGTGTTTACCTATCCATATATCGCCAATATTGCGCCGACGTAGTTCTAAATAAACTATATTTTCTAGTTTATGGCCCAAATCAGCATCCACCCTACCACTCACCAATACTGTCCTAAAGCCAAGATCTGTCGCATAATATTTATCTTGAGTTAGTAGTAACTTTTTACCCTTTATGTCGTATCTATCTGCTTTATACAAAAAGAAGCTCTCTGTAAGATAGCTCAGGTAGTTGCTGACTGTTTTGTGAGATATCATCGCCCCGCTATCCGCAACATTAGCATCCAGCACTCTAGCGATACTATGCGCTGACACTATGCTACCAACATTATCTAGTGCAAAACGAGTAACACGCCCAAAATTGGTCATGTCACGTATTTCATACCGATCTTTAATGTCTTTATTTACAACTGTATCAAAGATATCGCCAAGATATTTGTTCACTAGGTCTGGTGCATCAATAGACAGCGACGCCGCCTCAGGCATAGTACTTGCACCCAAATATTTACCAAACAGCTCGGCCTTAGGCATAGCAGGAAACAGCTCGGCATATTCTACAAAAGAAAGCGGTAAAATATTGATAGATATATATCGCCCAGAAAGTAACGTCGCTAACTCACCCGAAAGCAAAAACGCATTACTGCCAGTAATGTATAGATCAACATTTTTCTTGATAAAAAGACCGTCAACCAAACGCTCAAATAACGGCACAGTCTGTACCTCATCCAAAAAAACATAGTTCATAGAATTGTCATCTAGTTGTTCAGATATTTCGTCATATAGTTTACCCCAATCCAGTTTGTCCCGATAAGCTGGGTCTTCAAAGTTATACGCTATAACACACTGTTCTTTTACGCCACTGTCGCGCAATTCTTCTTGGAACAATTGTAATAGTGTTGACTTACCCACACGACGCAGTCCAGTTATAACTTTTATAAGATTCCTGTCTTTTAGCTGACGCAAAGTGCGCAAGTATGATTCTCTTCTGATTAGCATAATAGGTGTATATTACCAAAACTTTGGGTTTTTGGGAAGTTTTGGTAATAGTGACGGTAACCTCTACCTAAAATATCGGTGGCAATATTGCCATAGCGTCATAAGTACCACTGGTAA
>CAZSRV010000026.1:0-6366 GCA_964609815.1 uncultured Candidatus Saccharibacteria bacterium
GGAATATCCAAGATTGTTTCACATAGCTCGGGCTGTACTCCGGCTCCCAAAATCTTGCTTCTAATACCTGGCAAACTATGATCAATCGCTGATTCAATCTCATTTATATATTGATTATCTAGAACAACCGGTGGTATATCTGGATCAGGCATATATCTGTAGTCATGAGCATCTTCTTTACTCCTTTGACTAAAAGTCTTTTGCTTGGCGTCATCCCAACCCCTCGTCTCTTGAACTACTTTCTGGCCCTTTTCTAGCAAGTCGGTCTGGCGTTTTATTTCATACTCAGTAGCCTTTTCTACCGACCGAAAACTATTTAGGTTTTTAGTCTCAGTACGATTACCTAAAGTATCATCAGCCGACACGCTTACATTTACATCAAACCGAATATTGCCATAATACAAATTAGCATCTGATACGTCAGCATACTTCATAAGCAAATAAAGCTCTCTGGCATAAGCCTTAGCCTCAGCTGGGCTATTGATGTGAGGCTCGCTAACGATCTCTAGCAGTGGCGTACCGGCTCGGTTGAGGTCTACCAAACTATAGTCTTTGCCACCTGGGTGAGTACTTTTGCCGGCGTCTTCTTCCAAATGCGCCCGAGTGATTCCGATTGTCTTCTTCTGACCTTCGTCATCTGTTATTTCTATTTGTCCACCCAAGATAATCGGGTGATATAACTGACTTATCTGATAACCTTTGGGTAGATCAGGATAAAAATAATGCTTACGATCAAAAGCACTAAATTTTTGAGCACTTGTACCTAAAGCTTTGGCGGCTTTTATAGCTAGATTAACCGCTTCTTTGTTCAGTACCGGTAGAGCACCTGGCATTCCTAAGCAAATATGGCTTATTAGAGTATTTGGCTGGGCATCACGAGCATCATTGCCAACCGGTGCGAATAACTTAGTCTTGGTTTTTAGCTGGACATGACATTCAATACCAATTGTAGCTTTATAATCAGACATTACTTTAGTGCTCCTAAATCTTTAAGTGCTTGACCTATGCCTAACAGAGCGTTCTTGGCGTCGTCCTTGGATATTTTCGTATCAGGTGTTGTTTCAATTTTTTTGCGTAGTTTATGTCCAAACCAAACTAGATCATTATTACCAAAAAGCTTCTGGGCAGAAACTAGCCGCTCACCCATAGACGAACCTTTTATACGCTTACGTTTCAAGGCTTTATCAAGCAATTCATCAGCTTCTACTATAGCTCTACTCCACTTGGTCTCATCTTTACACATGGTCTGTATCTCGCGCCATCTTTTAACAAAACCCGCTGTCTTTAACTTCTTTGGTAACTTACTATAAATAAAATATACCGTATATAGAATAGCTACTACTAGCGCACCTATAAATATCTTTTTCTCTGGACTCATTTAATTAATCCTTCTGTGTATCTGGCCATTGCTAGTAAGTTTTTGTCATTTTTCTGCGTAGCCATTATTTGCAAACCTACGGGTAATCCACCGACTTGACCAACGGGCAAACTAACCGCCGGAATACCAACCAAATTAGCTGCCACCGTCATTATATCCGTCATATACATCTGCATAGGGTCACTAGTGTGCTCGCCTAGTTTAAAAGCAGTTGTCGGAGCTGTTGGACCCACCAAATAATCGCAAAATTCAAACACTTTACTGAATTCATTAATAATTTTAGTACGTACTTTTTGAGCTTTTTTGTAGTAAGCATCATAATAGCCACTACTGAGCACATAGGTACCAATTAAAATCCGCCTTTTGGCCTCATCGCCAAAACCGACCGACCTAGACAGCTCGTAACTTTGGTCCAAATCTTTGGCACTAGGGTCGCTATAGCCATAACGCTGGCCATCATAACGACTAAGGTTGCTACTAATCTCGGCCATGCATAGTACGTAATAAGCCGGCAAAGCATATTTTATATCTGGTAGGCTAACTTCTTTGACTGTAAATCCTTGGGTTTTATATAGATCAATTACTTTTTGAATCTCAGACCTTACGCCTGGGTCCAAACCATCGCCAAAATACTCTTTGACTATACCTATAGTAACCTTGCTTGGGTCGGTTTCTGGCAGGTTAGTATACGACTCATCTAAATCAATCGTTGTACCATCTAATTTATCTTTGCCGGCAATAACATCTAATACTAGTGCAGCGTCATCAGTATTTTTAGTCATTGGACCAACTACGTCCAGGCTACTGCCCATAGCTACTACACCGCTACGCGACACCAAACCATAAGTTGGTTTATAGCCAACTATGCCACAAAAACTAGCTGGCAGGCGTATAGAGCCACCTGTATCAGTACCCAGGGCAAATGGCGCTAGATCTAGCGCCACAGCAGCAGCCGAGCCACCGGAACTACCTCCGGGAACATATTCTTTGTTATGAGGATTAAGTGTTGTAAAAAAGTCACTATTTTCGGTTGATGATCCATGCGCAAAAGCATCTAAATTAGCCTTGGCTACACAGATAGCACCTTCAGCCTCCAGCTTCTCAATAGCCGTAGATTGATATGGCGCGTCAAAACCTTTTAGGATATTACTAGCAGCCGTTGTATCAGCACCATAAACCAAAAAGTTGTCTTTGGCTATAAATGGCACACCGGCCAAACGACCAGCGTTTTGACCAGCCTTAACCTTAGCATCTATTTCATTAGCTCTTTCAAGCGCCCGTTCTTTAACTACAGCAATTACCGTTTTATACTCATCTTTTTCCTCAATCATCTGTAGTGACTTTTCGGCCAAGCTCCTAGCGCTCAACTTACCACTATTCACATCGTCCGCTATCTGAGCGATTTTATCCCACTGCGACATAAGCTACAGCACTCTCCTGACCTTTATATAGTCATCTTCTAACGATGGGACGTTTTTTAGTAGATCAATTGCAGGCGTAAAAGTGTCTTCTTTGTCATCACGCATAACATTTTCTAGGCCAGTCACTTGATTGGTGGCTTCCAGTTCATCGGTATTTACTAACTGTAGTTGCTCCACATAGCCAAGTATTGACTCAATCTCCACCCGAAATTTACTTAATTCTTCTTGGCTCAGACGGATCTTGCTAAGCTTTGCCAATTTTAATACATCTTCGTCAGTTATTTTACTCATCTCCTTATATTATAGCCCAAGTCAGCTAATATTTTTATAGTTTTTGTTTAATTTCAGCGATTATATCGCGCAGTTCGGCAGCTTTCTCAAATTCTAGATTAGCCGACGCCAGATCCATCTGCCTAGTTAGGTCACGCACCAAATGTTCGTACTCATCTTTTGGAATTTTCTTTAGATCAAGTTTGGCCTTCTTAGCCTCTTCTGGCAAATCTGGCCTAATACCTTTATCAATCTGTTTAACAATCCCTACTGGGGTAATGCCGTGTTGTTTGTTGTATTGTTTTTGAATCTCTTGACGCCTAGTAGTTTCATCAATTGCGCCCTTCATACTTTTGGTTATATTATCAGCATACATAATCACCCGGCCATCGGCATGCCTAGCAGCTCGGCCAATAGTTTGAATCAAGGCTTGTTCACTCCGAAGGAAGCCTTCTTTATCAGCATCCAAAATAGCCACCAAAGAAACCTCCGGCAAGTCCAGCCCTTCTCTTAGTAAATTTATGCCAATCAAAACATCATAAACACCCATACGCAAATCACGCAAAATATCTGTTCTGTCAAGCGCTTCTATCTCACTATGTAAGTAAGCGACTTTTAGTTTCAGATCAGTCAGATATTCTGCCAAATCTTCACTCATTCTTTTGGTCAAAGTAGTCACTAGAACCCTCTGGTTTTTGGAAATTGTCTGTTTTATTTCATCTATCAAATCATCAATCTGTCCCTTAATTGGCCGAACTTCAATATTCGGATCAATTAGTCCAGTCGGCCTAATTACTTGCTGAATAGGTTCGCCGCCTCTGCTCAGTTCATACTCAGCCGGCGTAGCTGATACATAAATAGCCTGATTAATATGTCTTTCAAATTCTGTAAAATTAAGCGGTCGGTTGTCCAGTGCACTCGGCAAGCGAAAACCATGTTCTACCAATATCTCCTTGCGCGCCCGGTCACCATTATACATGCCCCTAACTTGCGGCAAGGTCATGTGCGATTCATCAACCAAAAGCAGAAAATCATCCGGGAAGTAATCCAGCAAAGTTGCTGGCTGCTCGCCTGGCTCACGATTAGTTAAGTACCTGCTATAGTTTTCTATGCCCTTAACAAACCCTGTTTCTTCTAGCATTTCTAGGTCGTAATTTGTCCTTTGCTGTAAGCGCTGAGCTTCTAACAGTTGATTGTTTTTCTTGAAGTGCGCCAACCGACCATCCAGCTCGTCACGAACCTTACCGATAGCCACCTTTAGCTTGGTTTCTGGAGTTACATAGTGACTACCAGGAAAGATCTTGACCTGATTTAGATTTTTCAATATTTCTCCAGTTAATGGATCAATTTGTGTAATACGTTCCACTTCATCGCCAAAAAATTCCAGGCGAATAGCTAATTCTTCGCCAGACGGAAAGACATCAACTACATCACCACGAACCCTAAAGGTTGAACGATGAAAATCCACATCGTTTCGCTGATATTGAATGTCTGTTAAATGCCTAAGCAATTTGTCCCTTTTGCGGACTTCGCCGACTTCTACGGATACCGCCATATCATCATAATCTTCAACCGAACCTATGCCATAAATACAACTAACGCTAGCTACAATTATGACGTCCCTGCGTGATAACAATGATGCCGTTGCCGCGTGCCTGAGCCTATCAATCTCTTCATTGATTTGCGAATCTTTTTCTATATAAGTGTCGCTCCGAGCAATATAAGCCTCTGGCTGATAATAATCAAAATAACTAACAAAGTAATGAACCACGTTGTCCGGAAAAAACTGTTTAAATTCACTATAGAGCTGAGCAGCTAGGGTTTTATTATGACAAAGTACCAAAGTTGTCTTTTGAGTACGCTCAATCACATTAGCCATAGTAAAAGTTTTGCCGCTACCAGTTACACCGAGCAGTACCTGCTCTTTTTTACCAGATTTTATGCCTTCTGTTAGAGCCTTGATAGCTGCCGGCTGATCACCGGTCGGCTGATAGTTGGATTTGATAACAAACTTATTCACACTGTTATTGTAACAGTTTAGTCGTTAGAGATTTATAATTTTATCTATTATTTGTTCTGTAACCCGATCATTCGTTAAATATCTAGTCCATAATTCTTCCCATAACCTACTTCGGCCATAAACACCCGACTGATTATGAAAATGATTATGATTTGCTTTATTCATAACAACATCCATTAGATTTAATGAGATCGGTGGCTGATCTGGAGTCTGGTAGAAAACATACTCTAAATCTCGCCAATAATTAAATCTGTCGTCTGCTTTAGCTAACAAGTGAATTGCTGGAGTGTGATCAAATTCATCTCCAGTTATATGGGGCTGGTTAATAATGCCAACTACGTCTTCATTGCCAACCAAATGTTTATGGATACTATTCCAGCCGATTTCTGATATCTGTGAAGACGCTTTCATTAGACCCTGGGCAACAGTAGCTCCAAACTGTTCGGCAAAATCTTTGCGGACACTTATAATTTTGTGGTATGCTCCATAGCGTCTTATATCACTAACCACCTCAGCCAAAATCATAGTAATCGCTAGAACATCTAGCGGGAACCGGCTCTTTGGCGGAATTATCAAAACACTTCCTAGGGCGTAGTTTGGCAATATAATTTTACTAAGATTCATCTGTGATTTTTCTAGTTTTGCTATCCTAGATTTCGTCAGAACCTCAAAGTCTGTTTTCTTCTCATCAAAATCACTAGACTTTAGTTTTTTGTAATTAACCGCAAACTTTTTATGATAGTCTGGCGACTCCAGCTCATTAGCCAAGTTCATTATTTCAGCCACGCTATTACGCTTCAACATAGAATCTACCGACCGCAGGCCCAGTACCTTCATAACATTTTTGGGTGGAGTTTTTTTAATAAAGCCCCTCATAACACTTGGTTTAAGCGCCCAAGATACTGATGATTTGTTATTTTTATTAACCCACTTGACTATAGCCGTTATTAATTCTTCTGGGGTACTGCCGGGCTTAATATTTAGTATATCAGCTAGCCAACTGTCGTCGCTTTTAGCCCTGTCCTGTAATGCAAAATACAGCTCACCACTAATAACATCCGTCGGATCTAGGCCTAGCTCGCGAATAGCTCTTATAGCCCTAGTTCTAATATCGCTATAAAGCTTTAAGTCATTACTAGGATGACCACTTCGTCTCTCCCAGTCACTAACCAAATTATTAAACTCAACTCTGTTAGCTCCCAGGATATCCGATATCAAGCGTGACATCGCTTCTAAAGCCTCCTATATTCGCTCTGGTTTATACCAAGCCGGAGCCT
>CAZSRV010000027.1:0-2118 GCA_964609815.1 uncultured Candidatus Saccharibacteria bacterium
TTTCCGCCAGAAGCTTCTCTGGATTCTATAACTTTAGTATCAGCGGCCTGACAATGAGTACAGTTCATTTTAACCCTCTCTTGCATACCTATATTATTCAATATTAATGTGCTTAATAACTATATCTAGGCTATATATAGTGTTTATGTATTATAGAATACCCCCACAAGTAGCGTATTGCAACAAAAATACGCTGTATTAATTACAAACTACTTAGATTCTTCTTTTTCGTCTTTTTTGTCTGATTTTTCGGCTGATCGGCGCGTTAAACGACGCAAGAAAGATGGCTTTTCTAGCTCTTCATCATTGTACGCACTTTTTGTATCATCGGCTGATTTTTCTTCGGCTGTGTCTTCTTCATCACCAATATGGGACCAAATATTAGGCACTTTATTCTCAGAATGAAAGTCTTCTGCCCCAGAAGTCTTATCCGTATCATCCAAGTCCATATTTATGTCTTCTGGAACGTCAGTATTGGTCTTTATCTCGTCATCCGAAGTAGTAATATCGCTAGATGGGTTAGCTATCGGCGTAGCAAAAGATGGTGTTTGCTGTTGATTGCTAAAGTAAGACTCATCAAATCCAGTAGCTACGACCGTTACGATCAGTTCACCTTCTAATTCCGGATTAATAGTTGCACCAAAAATAATATTGGCCTCTTTATCAGCTGACTGAGTTATGGTTTCGGCAACTGTATTAATTTCGTGCATAGACATGTCATTACCACCAATAACGTTAAACAAAATACCTCTAGCACCATCTATAGAAACTTCTAACAGCGGAGATTCTACGGCTTGCTGAGCGGCTTCTACAGCGCGATTATCACCACCGGCCCTGCCGATCCCCATCAAGGCTGAGCCTGCATTACTCATAACTGCCTTAACGTCTGCGAAGTCCAAGTTAATTAAGCCATGAACAGTAATTAAGTCAGAAATACCTTGCACTCCTTGACGCAATACATCATCAGCCACCTTGAAAGCCTGCATAATAGGCGTAGACCTATCGATTGTACTCAGGAGCCTATCATTCGGCACAATAATCAAAGTATCAACGTTTCTACGTAAACTAGATATAGCTATTTCGGCGTTAGCTCGTCGCTTCTCGCCCTCAAAAGCAAAAGGTTTGGTAGCAAAGCCGACCACCAAAGACCCATTATCCTGAGCAATCTTAGCTACTACATGACCAGCGCCACTACCGGTACCACCGCCGGCACCAATAGTTATAAAGATCATATCAGCGCCTTCTAGAGCGTTTTTTATATCATCGTAAGATTCTTCGGCAGCTCTTTGTCCGACACCAGGATCAGCGCCAGCGCCTAACCCTCTAGTGCTCTCATGGCCTATATGAATTTTTGTACCGGCTTTTGAATAATGCAAGGCTTGAGCATCGGTGTTGATAGCTATAAACTCTACACCCTCCACGCCAGCTTCAACCATGCGGTTTATAGCCGCACCGCCTGCACCACCGACACCCACTACTTTAATCCGGGCAAATGTTTCTATAGCTGGTGATACTTGAGGCATTATTAACTCCTTATCCTAAACTGACTCATATGATTCTATAATACAGTATAGCCTATTTTACACTATGCATTATAATAAATCACTTAAACCGTTTGAGCAAACCACTCAAACCACTCATTAATGATCCGTTTGACATCTTTTGTGAACCGCGGCCACCATCCTGTTCTGCAAACAACATATCTAGACTCATCAACCCAACTGCCGTAATAAAACTAGGATCTTTTATCTCATCAACCAAACCAGTAACATTTTGTAAGCTACCTAATCGGGCTGGTAACTGCAGTTTTTCTTTGGTGAAGCTAGCTATACCAGGTATCTTAGACGTACCACCAACCAAAACCACCCCACCCGGTAGTTTGCGCGAACGATGAACTTTCTTTAACTCTTTTTCTACAAAGTCCAGTATCTCATCTACGCGTGCTTCAACTATCATAGATACCTCGCCAGCTTCAAATACATGGTTACGGCGTTCATAATCTACACTCACCCGACCACTTTTAGTAGCATCAGCTAGACTGGCATGTTTTAACTTTACAATTTCGGCGATCTCTAGATCCGTCTTTAGACCAATCGCCAAATCATTAGTTATATTTAT
>CAZSRV010000027.1:2218-5581 GCA_964609815.1 uncultured Candidatus Saccharibacteria bacterium
TGCATAATAGTAGCGGCATCCTCGGCGCGCATTTTATCATCAAGTGTAATCTCTTTGTTAGTAGCGCTTATAGCAATCACACCCTTAGAATCAACTCCCTGAATATGAGCTCCATTAATATTAACTGTGGCATTCTTTATAGCAACACCCGATATTCGCTCGGCTTCACTAATAGCCTGATTTATAGCAGACGAAACATCTTCTATATGTATTATTGAGCCTTTTCTCATACCCAAATTAGGAGCTGAGCCTTGAGCTACAATTGATAGTTTGGGGTCTTCGCTGGCAAAATCTAAACTGCCAACTATACATCTGACAGCGCTAGTACCAATATCGAGCCCAAAAAAATAGGTGGGCTTAGAATCATGCATAAACTAGATTATACTGCTTTTGGCTAATACTTAGCAACTAGTAAGAATCTCGTGTCCGTTTTCTGTTACCAAAATAGTATGTTCAAAGTGAGCCGCTAGTGATCCATCGTTAGTTTTTACAGTCCATTGATCGGTATGGTCGGTATGAACTGCATAATTACCAAGTGTCGCCATTGGTTCAATAGCTAAAGTCATACCAGCCACTATTTTAGGTCCTGTGCCTTTTCTGCCAAAGTTTGGAATATTTGGATCCTCATGGACCTCGTGGCCAACACCATGGCCAACCAAATCTCTGACAATACCATAGCCATGCTTCTCTAGACTTTTTTGGATAGCATTAGATATATCACCCACCCGGCAACCATCTTTTATGACCTTTAATCCAGCATACAATGATTTTTTAGTATCATCTACAAACTGCTTAATTTCATCGCTAGTTTCGCCGCATATTACAGTAATAGCCGCATCAGTAATCATACCCTTATACTCCACCCCCAAGTCCAGACTAACCAAATCTCCTTCCTGGATAACTCGTCCGACGGGAATTCCATGCACTACTTCATCATTCACTGATATACAGATAACTGACGGAAACGGCGGATGACCATAGCCCAAAAAAGGCGCAGACGCACCAGCTTTATTTATATGTTTCTCAGCTAGATCTGCTAAATACTGAGTAGTTACACCCGGTTTTACAGCCGCGGCCAAAATCTGGTGAATCTCGGCCAAAATCTTGCCAGATATCCTCATGTTATCTATCTCTTCTGGCGTTTTTATCCTGGTATACATTTTACTTAACTTTCGATAATATTTCGGCTTGCACTTGTTCTACCGACGGTTCGGCATCAATCGTATACACCATAATGCCTTGGTCCTTAAACCAGTCAATTATAGGTGATGTCTCTTTCTCATATTGGTTAAAACGCTCTTTTATAGCTTCTTCACTATCATCATCACGCGCTCTAGTTAGAAGTCTATTTAGAACCACTTCTTTGGACGCAGCCAAATAAACAACGCAGGCCACCTTTAGATTGCCATTTTGATGTTCATTAACTAACCATTTAGCCTGATTAATCGTCCTAGGGAAACCATCAATAATTGTTTTATTTTGGTCTTCTATCTGAGCAAAAAAGTTTTTTAAGATACTAATTACTTCTTCATCGCCAATCAGCTTGCCCTGGCGCATTAGTTCTAGATATTCTTCAGGCATATTATCCCTTATATATTGGCCCGTAGACAGCCACTTATAACCTAGATTTTCTGCTAACAATTGCCCCTGGACGCTTTTACCAGCCCCAGCCACCCCCATAAAAATTATCATCTACTAACTTTCCTTATCTTAAATATTAGCTAATTTTACTTTTTACAATCACCGATATAGTGCCACCATCGGCCAAATTACCACACTCGGATTTTACGGCACCTATAATAGCTCCCATCTGCTTCATTGTTGGCTTCTCACCCATGCCTGCTATAACCTTATCAACTACAGTTTCAATTTCTTCTGTAGTCATCATTTCTGGCAAATATTTAGCTATAACCTCAATCTCATATTTTTCTTTTGTAGCCCGCTCTTCATCACCAGCTTTTTTATAGATCTCAATAGCATCTTTGCGCTTTTTTGACTCCTTTTGTAGCAAAGCGATTATCTTATCATCATCTAAACCGGGGTCTCTTACACCAAGCTCTATTTCAAGGTTCAAAATAGCACCCTTTATAGTCCTAAGCACACTTGCCAGACTCTTATCACCTGACAGCAAGGCCTGCTTTAGGTCAAAGTCAATGTCTTTTTTAATCATCAGTCTTAAGATAATTTAAGTTTTTTTACTTTTATTGCTTTACGTTCACGTCGAACAATAGCTTTCTCGCGTCGTTCTCGTTTGCTGATTGGTTTTTCAAACCTAGTAGAGGCCTTAGCCTCTGCCAATACTCCAGACTGCTGGACTTTTCTTGTAAACCGACGCAACATGCTGTCAGCCGACTCTTTAGAATCTTTTCTTGTTACCTGTATCATTACTTGTATTATACTCTTATTTTCTACCTGTGACAAGTGTTAGCGCTTTTTTTGGCTAGCACGCTGAGATTTTAGTACTATGCTTTGTAATTCTTTAAATATAATAAATTGTTTATTGGTGTAGTAAATTTTTGTATTAGCCTGTTTTTCACTCATCAAAAAACCAATCTTTTCTAGTCGCTTTAGCTCACGCTGTATATTGCCGGCATCCTCCTTAATTAATTTAGCAAGCCCTCTTACATGAGTTTTGAAATCAGGGTACTTTGCATAAACAACTATTATTTTCCGTCTGACTCTTGATGTAATAAATACGTCTAACATTTAACCTCTCCACGATGTTGTTGTAACAACGATAGTATAGAACATTAGCCGTGGACTTTACAATACCTAAAATAAAAATATATTTAGATATATACTGTTAAGTAAGATGTTTTACTATGAAGTGGCACCAGCGGACAAATCTTACAAAAACGATTCCTTACTAACTTATTGCTCGGAATCAAAGCTAGAAATTGGCCAAATTGTTGTTGTAAAAGTAAGGACAAAAACCATTAATGCATTTGTGGTAAAACTAAGCTCCAAACCTACCTTTAAAGTCAAAGAAATTGACAGTATTCATACAAATATTACATTGCCGGTAAAATTAGTAGACTTGTTTATATGGTTTTGTGAATACTATCCCGGACTATTAGGCGCTTCAGCTTCACTTTTTTTGTCAAATAGCATTGCTCAAAAAATAAAATTAGTTACCGAACCACTAAAAAAAGTTGTAAAAAATATACCAAATCTGCCAACTCTAACTAATCAACAAAAGCAAATTATTAATGAGATCATTGACGATAGCAGTCCTGTACATATCATTCATGGCGATACTGGGACTGGTAAAACCCGTATATATATAGAACTATGTAGAAAAACATTAGCCAGCGGAAAGTCTGTTTTAATACTAACGCCTGAGATTAGTTTAACCCCCCAAAT
>CAZSRV010000028.1:0-4545 GCA_964609815.1 uncultured Candidatus Saccharibacteria bacterium
CTTATAGAGTAAACTCCAGTAGCTGGAGCAGTAAAGACACCAGTAGATGTATTGTAGGCATTACCAACATTAACCGATGCATTATTATAGGCCAAGGCAACTACAGTACCTAAAGTAAGAGCGGTAGTTCGTCTAGCATTTACTAGTACCTGTGGATAGCTTGCCCCCGAAATTGATGATATTATACTCCAGCTTGTGCCATTAGATTGAACTAATACACCATCTCCTGTGTCGCCCATAGTATAAGTTGTATTGCCATCTATAGTACCTCCACCAGATACATCAATAGTAGTATCGGTAGCCGTACCTATATTTTTTATGTTATAGATTCGGCCAGGTGCAGAATTAGCAGTTGGTAGCGTTTGAGTTGTGCTATTAGCATTTACGAATACAGCCATCTGGCTAGAATTAAGTGAGGTACTAGTAGTGACAGTAGTAGCAACTGTGGCAAATGATGTATTAACAACCAACCCTGAGTTTAGGGTGCCTACTCCAGTAGCTATACCGACGTTACCACTAGCATCAATTACCATTCTTACCGTATTAGCAGTTTCAAAGTTAAGCTTATATGAGTCGTTAATGCCAATTATCGCGTCAGCCCCAAATGTATTACCGCTATTACAAAATACATTGGTGGTACTCGTACAGGTAGTTACACTTAGTCCGTCATTGAATGTCTTGACTCCACCGAATGACTGAGCTCCAGCTATAACCAAGCCCCTAGAAGACGCACCAGCATCTGGGATATTAAGTGTAACGGTTGAATCAAAAGCCGTTATATTAAAGTCCGAGCCGTCGCTACCAGTTACAAATGTTAGTCCACCAGATAGTCCATTAATCGTTCCAACAGTAGATATTGTACCAGCAGCTGTGATCTGGCCTTGAGCATTTACGGTTATGACCGGTACACTGTTGGCATCTCCATAAGTACCAGCTACTACTCCAGTATCAGCTATAGATATAGTGCCAGATGTAGTGATTGGCCCACCATCTAGCCCAGTACCAGTCATAACGCCGGTAACAGTACCAGAGGCCCCACCGCCTCCGCCACCGGAACTACCCGTACTAGCAAATAAATAGCTACCAGCATAAACAATAGTATTAGAAGCGTTAGCAGTAAACTGGGCCCACTGCAAATGGACAGTTCCAGCGGTAGCACCATTTTCTATTGTGCCTACTACTTCATATACATCAGCAGACGTGTTACCAGGTACTACTCCTGTAGTAACACCACAGCCGTATTGCCCAATAGATGTAGCCCCTTCTATATCAGCAAAGCCCACACGACAAACTGCGCCAGATGGTGCAGTTACTGCAAATCGCAAATCAGGTGTAGCACCAGAGTTAGCCTGGAGCACAAACCTAAATGCCCATTTTTCATTAGCACCAATATCAAAGAATAGTTCATCGTCATCTTGTAGTGTATTAGAGTTATTAACTGTTTCATTGGCTGTCTTGACTACAGTAGCCGACTGTCCACCAAAACCACCGCCTCCACCGCCGGCCGTAAACGACACCCAAGAGGTACCATTATAGCCTTCAAAGTCTACGCCGTTCCAACGAATAGCCCCGGCGACGTCCGAACTAGAGCTATTCCCTAGTATTAAGCCTTCATTAAATGTGTTTAGACCGCTAAAGACCTGTGTGGCATCTAATCTAGTGATATTCGAAGATAATCTAACGTCATCTAGCGTACCAGACGATATTTCAGAAGCATTTAATGATGTCAGTCCTGAGCCTTCACCAGTAAAGCTACTAGCTGTAACACCGCCTTCAACTACTAGATTAGCCACTCCGACGCCCGTATTTTCTATATTTAATGTAGTTATAGATACGTCGTTAAAGTTAATATTACTACTATTACCAGATAAATTAATACCAGTTAATCCAGATAAACTACCGTTAATTGTACTGTTACCTGTAACACTCATGCCACCAGTGGAAACGTTTAGGCCACCGTTAGATACCGACAAACCATCGCCAACTGTCAAACCTTTACTAAGCGACACGCTCTGGTCAGTCGCTATAGATATAGCTGTTACGCCAGCCGTCTTGATATTTAGCCCATAGCTGTCATTGGTGCCAAGGCTAGCTATACTATCAAAACTATTACCATCTTGATTAAAACTTAACCCGCCACTACCAACATCAGTGTTATATACTACAGACCAGTAAACTGTGAAATCATTATTTGTTGGAGCCAAACTAGCTGAATCAAAAGCAATCCCTATAGTATCACCTGCGTTAAACGTAACTGTGCCAGGATTTATCGTAGAAGCCGACTCCCTCCTTTTGTCCGTACTGTTGTTCATTGTACAAGCGCCAGCTCCAACAGAAGCACCATTTACTCGCCAACGAAGATTAAGAGTTCCACCTGTTATATTGGCGTTGTTTTTTACCAAACAAGTAGTAAAACTACCGCTAGCCGGAGCCGTAAAGCCGGTTACGCCAGCTGTATTAGACACGGCAGTAGCGGAGGTAAACAACAACGTCTCTACGGTCACGCCTGTTGAGTTGGTAGCTACGTTAGCTAATCCAGATACAAAACTGGCAGTGCTAGTACCAATATAGGTTGTGCTACTAGCCGTCAAAGAAACCCATGCACTACCGTTATAGCCCTCAAAGTCAGAGCCAGTCCACCTTATAGTCCCAGCATTAGTTCCGCTACTGTTACCAACCTTTATTCCGCCATTAACTTCCAACTTTTCTAGCCCGTCAGAGCCAGTCCCGATACTGACATTGCCAGATTGATCTATTCGGAATCTTTCTAAATTGTTAGTCTTAAATAACAAATCATTATTATCATTAGTGCCTAAACTAGCTGTACCAGCAAACAAATTACCGCCATTAACAAACCCTGTACTATCAAGCACAACCGTACCAGAAGCATCTGGCAGACTGATTGTACGATCAGCGGTTAAAGCTATAAAGCTCAGGGCTCCTTTTAGTGAACCTTGGATGTCTAGCAATTGTTTAGCACTACCAGATCTAAACGCATATGGTACGCCAGTTAGCTTAGTACGCTTATTACCTGGTGCTAACATCTCTCCATCCCAAGATGGTATAACGGTACTGCCACCAACGTTCATAGTCAGCCAAAGTTCCTGATCCCAGTTGACGGTATCTGGAAATACATTTTGCGATCCTAAATTAACACTAAAGTAACCATTCACCACCCGGACCCTAGAAGAGTTAGTATAGCTCTCTGACCAAATCAGACTTCCAGAATTAGACTCACCAGGACCACCAGGGCCACTAGCCGTTCCACCATCATAGAGCCGAAAATCTAGATTGTAGGTTCCATCAGAAACTGGAGACCCAGCAGAAGTTAATATTCGTCCCTGAAAATTCAGGTTTGAAGAAGTAGCAGCCTGAACATTCGGAGATCCCAAAAGTAAAACAACAGATGAAAAAATAATAGACAAAACAAAAAGGATACCTATTTTTATAGATATGGAATTTCTATAAATTTTTGTTTGCCGTACTCGCATTTTGTACTTTGTTTTGTTTTTGTTTTAGCTATTATTTTTGTTTTTGTAATAACTGGTTACTATTATGCTCCTGTTTTAACAGAGGTGCAATACTTCTGGATACTTTTTTTATTCACATTGTGGATAACTATTTTTATTATCGTAGTTTTGTTTACAACATTTATTTCCAGAAAACACCTTCATCTTATGCCTAAATAGTACAAAATATATGTTCATTTAATCCACAGGTTCTGGATTTATAAAATTTCAAATAAAAATAAAAACCCTCCTTTCGGAGGGCTTCTATATAATACGGCACCGTGCTATTTTCCCAGGGGTGAGCCCCAAGTATTGTAACCGCTACAAGGCTTAACTGCTGTGTTCGGAATGGGAACAGGTGTTTCCCTTGTGCTATGGGCACCGATTTTGGCTCTTTTATTATAATAAGCGCCTAATCGATGTCCATCACGGATGCGAATTGTAAATAAAACGACTTCTCGGGTATTTATTGTTTACGCCTAGACAAAGCCTAAGCAAAATAAACACCAACAACTAGTCAATACAGCCTGTTAAAACAAGCATCTCCCAAGAGGGACGCAGCTGACTACAATACAAGGCACTCATTGAGAACAGCAAAGAAGATGTATATAAATACATCGACTGCTGATCACAGATGAGTAACGCAGTAGTGTAGTTAGAAACCACTAGGAAAAGCTGGCTTTGCCAGTTTTTACAGTGGTAATGCGTTTCTCTTGGACGTAAAAAGTCAATGGGGTTATTAGTACCTCTCAGCTAAACACGTCACCGTGCGTACACTTAAGGCCTATCAAACAGATCGTCTATCTGTACCCTCATAGGGAAATCTAATCTCAAGGTCAGTTTCGCGCTTAATATGCTTTCAGCGCTTATCTGCTCCGCACATAGCTACTGGGCAATGCCGTTGGTACGACAACCCATACACCAGCGGTGCGTCCACCCCGGTCCTCTCGTACTAGGGGCAGATCCTTTCAAATTTCCTGACGTCCACAGCGGATATAAACCGAACTGTCTCACGACGTTCTGAACCCAGCTCACG
>CAZSRV010000029.1:0-3842 GCA_964609815.1 uncultured Candidatus Saccharibacteria bacterium
GGTGATAATTAATATTTAATCTGTTATAATTAGCTTATGGCTAAAAAACAAAAACCTAAAACCAAAGCTACTGCTGTAGCTAAGCAGAAAACAGTTAAGCGTTCTACCGCCGTGGCTAAAAAAGTCAGAGTAAGTAAACCAAGAGACAATGACAGCACTTACTTTATCAAGCTGGTGTTATATCTAGTAGTTAGTACGTTATGGATTAGGATAGAAAGCGGCGATAGTGTATTGCCTTTGCCGATAGGTGCTTTTATAGCGCTGATGTTCGCTTTCCACGAGAAGTTCCAAATAGATCGCAAAATAGAGCTAGCCCTGATACTTATTGGTATGTTTATATCGTTCTGGCTCCCAATCGGTCTCAGCATCTCGTTTTAGATATAGTTGTCAGTACTGCAAATAACATCTATAATTATGATTAATAGGAGGCTTAATGGGGTCAAAAAATGAGAAGAATAAGCACAGTGGTCGCAAGCAGAAGATAGATAGTCCAGAAACACAGCCATCAAGGCGTTTTCATAGTAGTGCCAACAAGATTTCTGCGGTTGAGCAAGGGCGCAGTGAGGTTTTGTCCAGTGGTCAGCGAATAATTATTCTTCCAGGCGCAACACCTTTAGTCCGTCTTGATACAAGACCCCCTGCACCTACAGAACCTATAAAAGAAGATAGAGAGTAATCTAGATAATTAAGGCATATATGGAGACAAAAGAACAAGATCCGGGTTTAAATCCAAATCAATTAAATTCAGTAGATGCGTTGGCGCACGAGCTAGAAGGCGCCAGACAGTATCTGAACGATGCGATCCAACTAACTAATAGCGAAGAATACAATAGTGCTATAAATGACCAAATGGTAGGTACAAAAGTTCTTAAGGCAATTACTCAGATAGTTGAAGCTAATAATACTGTTTTGAAGTCTGTAGAACGCGAGCCCTTTGTTAGTCCTAGTGCCAAGTTTCGTACTATGGCTATGCACTGCGATCAACTTTCGATAGGTCGCCAAATGAGCGTACTAGTCTCTGAAGCTGAAAGAGAAAATGTAGAACTACTTCGCTCTTTGGGCGCTACTTGGGATGAGATAGGCGGATCACTGGGTACTTCAAAACAAAGTGCACAGTCCAAGTTTGGTAGGAAGAAGCCTGCGCAAAAAGACGTTTAAAGTAGTGTAATATACAACATATTGACAGAGGTAAGGGTTTTGTGTTAATCTGTAATGGTAGAACGATAAATTCTGACTTGATGTGAAGTAGGTCTGTCCCGAATAACAGGGGTAGAAACCACTTTTTATCAAGTGTTTTTGTTGCTAACAATAATATAAACCTAAGTAAGAAAAGAGTTGATTAAAACTATGAAAGCCCTTATTACAAAGAAAGTTGGCATGACTAGTACCATCGCAGAAGACGGTACAACGGCTGCTATTACTTTGCTTTCCGCTAGTGACAACGTGATAACCCAGATCAAGGATATTGAGAAAGATGGTTATCAGGCTGTTCAATTTGGTGCGATGGAAGTCAAGAAGGATCTTCCAAAGCCACAAGCTGGCCATCTGAAGGCTAGCAAAAAAAGTGTAAAGATTATGCGCGAACAGCGCGTAGATGAACTACCAGAAGATATTAAAGTCGGCGATAAATTGTCTGCCGACATTTTTAGTGTTGGTGACACGGTAGACGTGGTCGGCACTAGTAAAGGTAAAGGCTGGGCTGGTACTATTAAGCGCCATAATTTCCACCGTCAGCGCAAAACTCATGGTGGCAAGGGTAATACCCGTAAAGTTGGTTCTATTGGATCTATGTATCCTCAGAGGATCTTTAAGGGCAAGAAAATGGCCGGTCAGATGGGCTACGAGCGTGTGACTATAAAGAACCTAAAAGTAGCTTTGGTAGATACTGAACTAGGTGTGATTGGTGTTTATGGCGCTGTACCTGGTCCAAAGAAAAGCACTGTAATTATAAAGGGGGCTAAATAATGGCAACTCCAACATTTACCAAATCTGGCGCCAAGGCAACTAGCGCTGTGACCTTGGACAAAGCAGTCTTTGGCGTAGAAGTCAAAAGCCATCAACTACTAAAGGATGCTTATGTAGCTTATCTAGCCAATGGTCGTGACAATTTGGCTGTAGCCAAAACTCGTGGTGAAGTACGTGGTGGTGGTAAGAAACCATGGAAACAAAAAGGTACTGGTAGAGCTCGTTTTGGTAGCTCTCGTGTGCCAATCTGGCGTGGTGGTGGTATTACTTTTGGTCCTACTGGTAACGAGAATTATTCCAAGAAGTTAAACATCAAAGCTAAAAGATTGGCTATTCGCCAAGCTTTGTCGCTGGCCAGTGAAGCCAAAAAAGTTAACGTTATAGAAAGTTTTGAACTAAAAGAGACCAAAACTAAAGTAGCTAGCGAGCTACTAGCTAAACTAAAAGCCGATAGAGGCGTACTTTTGGTAGTAGAAACCAAAACTGCCGAGCTAATTAGAGCTACTCGCAACATTCCGTACCTAAAGGTTGTTAGCGCTAAGTATATTAATGTTTATGACGTTATGAACGCTCACAACATTATTATCGAAAAGAATGCATTAAGCGTAATTAGTGATTGGCTGGGAGACAAATAATGAGCAAAACAATGATCCTAAAACCAAGATTAAGCGAGAAGTCATACGCGATTAGCGAACAGCGAGTTTATGTGTTTGACGTACCGCTTGATACCAACAAGATTGAAATCGCCAGAGCTGTTAACGCTCAGTTTGGCGTAACGGTAACTAATGTAAAGACATTAATCCTAAAGGGTAAAGAAGCTCGTTCTATTCGCATCGGTGCTCGTGTTCGCTCAAACGTATCTGGCAAGCGCAAAAATGTAAAGAAAGCTTACGTTACTCTAAAAGAAGGTGATAATATCCCAGTTTTTGCAGCCCTAGATGAACAAGCTGAGAAAGAGCAAAAGCGTGCTGAAGTGATCGCTAAAGCAACCGAAAAGGCCGAAAAGAAAGAGGCCAAAGAATCAGCTAAGGCTAGCGGCCGACGTAGTATTTTGGGCCGTCGGACTGGAAGTAAGGGAGGAGATAAATAATGATACGAACTTACAAACCAACTACTCCTGGTCGGCGTAATATGACTAGTATGGACTTTGATTCTATTACTACTAGCAAACCAGCCAAGAGTCTAATTACTGTCAAGAAAAAAACCAGTGGCCGAAACAACCAAGGTCGCATCACTACTCGTCATAAAGGTGGTGGCGCTAAAAGGTTTATCCGCATAGTTAACTTTAATTTGCCGAGTGGTACCAAAGCTACTGTGGAGCATATTGAGTATGATCCAGGCCGAAGTGCTCGGATTGCTCGGATCAAAGATCAAGACGGCAAGTTACACTATATTTTAGCTACTAGCGGCATGAAGCAAGGCCAAAAAATTCACGCAGGCGAAGAAGTTGCTATAGAAAACGGTAATCGTCTAGCACTTAAAGATATCCCAACTGGTAGTGTTGTACACGCTGTAGAGCTAACACCTGGCAAGGGTGCTCAGCTAGTTCGTGGTGCTGGTGCATCTGCTCAGCTGATGGCCAAAGAAGACAACTATGTTCAGGTTAAATTACCAAGCGGTGAAGTCCGAATGATTAACAGTAATTGTACGGCTAGTATTGGTTCTATAGGTAACGAACAGCACCAGAACGTCAAGATTGGTAAAGCCGGTCGTAACCGTAATCGTGGTATTAGGCCAACTGTTCGCGGTGTTGTTATGAACGCTGCTGACCACCCACACGGTGGTGGTGATGGAGGTAGGCATGGTATAGGTAAAGACCCGCGTACACCATGGGGTCAAAAGACTTTGGGTTATAAGACACGTCGTCGCAAGAGTAG
>CAZSRV010000030.1:0-3512 GCA_964609815.1 uncultured Candidatus Saccharibacteria bacterium
GACATCGCTTCTAAAGCCTCCTATATTCGCTCTGGTTTATACCAAGCCGGAGCCTTACGCAAATAATCAGCAAGCTGCCTTTCGGTCAGTAAACCTTCTTGAGCTCCTACGTGCTGCACAACGTTCATTGAGCTAATTGGAGCCCATTGCAACGCACCATCAACTGTATTACCTTTGATAATTGAAGCCACAAAAGTAGAAGTAAATGAGTCGCCCGCACCTGTTCTCTCAACTGGCGGTTTAGGGTCTGGATAAATCGGCATCTTAAATCTATTCTCGCCATCACTAGCATAGCTGCCATTAGGACCATCGCTAATCAGCACAATCTTTGGACCTAAGTCATGTAGGCGATTAAACAAATCATGAATATCGTCATAATTTCCGCCGGTAATTAATACCGCTTCTTCGCGGTTAACAGCTACTAACTCACTACGACGATAAACATGTCCTAGACGCTTAGTGCCAGCTTCTAGTTGAAAAGTTCCTGGCTGAAAGGCTAGTTTGATATCAGGATGACGTTCTAAAGACTCTATCATCTCATCATGGAAGTCCATAGCTTCTTTGGATATTGAACTAAAATAAATCCACTGTGGTTTTTCATGACCTCTTAGGTGTGGCCAGTGATATTTATAACTCTCATGATTAATCAAAATTGTACGTTCTTCTTTGTACCAAAGAACATAGTGATAATTAGTGCGTTTACCTGGGTTAATTTTTACAAAACGAGTATCTACTCCTGATTTGTCCAATATAGCTACGATGTCCCGGCCAGCTGAGTCATTACCAACATTAGCCGCCAAACCAGAATTCAGGCCTAGCTTGGCAAAGTTAACAGCTGCGTTAGAAGCATTACCTACAGCATTGATGACTTCGGCACGGTCAAATGGAATCTTGGTACCAAAAGGCATAGATAATATTGGACCATCTTTGGTCTCAGTGACCGCTGCTCTATCATCAAGTAACTTTATAAAGGCATCCGTTACTACGTCGCCGACACACAAAACATCAAATTGACTCATTATTTTATCCCCACATTATTCTTATGTTTATATAATGACATAACTACTCCTTATTAAGCAAGAACTTTAGCTTTGCCAGTACTGCCAAAATGATCTATTTTTTCTTCTACTACGCCCTGGACAGCACCGATCACTTCATCCATCAATTTAACAACTGCAAATTCATCAGGGTTATCGCTCAATACTTTTTCCAAAGTATTACGATAAGCTACGCGCATGTCAGAGTTAATATTTATCTTACTAACGCCAATTTTGGCGGCATTCTCAAAATAATGCTCAGGCGTACCGCTACCGCCATGCAAACTAATATTACAATCTATAGCATCTCTTATTTGCTGCAAAAGTTCTAGATCAAGTACCTTTGGCACAGGATATTTACCATGCAAGTTACCAATCGCAGCCGCAAATGTATCTATGCCGGTAGCTTGCACAAAATTAAAAGCACCTTCTGGAGTGCTAAAAGTCTTTTTGATCTCCTCATAATCAAACGCTTCTTGATGAACATTACTGCTGCCACCAAAATAATGTGGCTCGCTTTCTACCAGCGCACCAGTTAGCCTAGCGTATTCTACAACCTGTCTAGTTTCAGCAACAATTTCTTCCTCTGTGGCATCTTTACGCGCCTGCGATATATCTATATGTATAAACTCATAACCAGCCTCTATGCCATCTATGGCAGACTCTACGCTAGGACTATGGTCTAGATTGATGTACATCTCTATACCAAATTCGCTTTTGTAATTGTCTACCATGTCCCGGACATTTTCTAGACCCAGAGCATCAACCTCACCCTGGCTAACTTCCACCAAAACTGGCGACCTTTTAGCCATAGCCGCTTTTACTATCGCCTTTAGGGTTTCTTGATTATCTATATTAAAAGCACCAACAGCAAAGCCTTCAGACCTAGCTCGTTGCATCAGCCCCCGAGCTGCCTGCGTGTTTTCTCTAATTTGTCTTAGTGTTAGCGACATACCCCACCTCTCTTATCATCTTACTTATGTATATATTAACAAACTTTGTACTAATTACGCCAATTATTAACTATCTTGGAGTACCAGCCTAGGTATTTTTCTTGGCCACCTCCGCACGAATAGATGTGGCAAGCTTTTGTAGACCACATCTGGAGCTCAGGACCGTGCCGAGAATAGCACCTAGACTGGTACTAAGTATCAAACTAAATGATGGACATTAAACGCAATATGTTTAGCAGTTAGACCAAATTTTTCTAGCAATTCTGCCGGAGCACCAGACTCGCCAAACCTATCACGCATACCCATTCTCATAATTTTGGTCGGACAAGCCTCAGACAACAACTCGGCTACCGCACCGCCTAAACCGCCGCTCATCTGAGCCTCTTCTACGGTCAGGACTTTGCCAGTTTTTTTGGCACTAGCAATAATTGTAGTGGCATCAAGCGGTTTTATAGTCGGACAGTGAACAACTTCAGCTTCAATACCGTCCTTAGCTAATTTTTCAGCGGCCACCATAGCCTGATAAGTCATTGCGCCAGTAGCAATTATTGTAATATCTGAACCTTCACGGTAAACATAGGCCTTACCAATCTCAAACGGAGTTTTGTCAGTTGTATAAACAGGACTAGCTTCTCTGGCCAAACGCAAATAAGCCGGAACCGGATTCCCTGCCAGAGCTAAAGTCGCTTTTTCAGCCTCATTACTATCGCCTGGCACAATTACTGTCATGTTGGGCAAAACTCTCATCAATGCAATGTCCTCAAGCATTTGATGAGTGGCACCGTCCGGACCTACACTAACCCCGGCGTGCGAACCAACCACAACAACTGGCTGGTCATTCAAACAAATAGTGGTTCTGATTTGCTCCCAGTTGCGTCCTGGGCTAAAAGCCGCATAACTAGACACAAACGGTATTTTGCCCATGGCCGCCATACCAGAGCCAACTGTTACCAGGTTTTGCTCGGCTACGCCAATCTCTACATATCTGTCAGGAAATGACTCCTTGAACAAATGCATCTGCGTACTTTCGGTCAAATCAGCACAAAGCGCCACAACTTGATCGTTCAGCTCACCGGCTTTTTGCAGGCCCTTGCCAAAGCCTTTTCTAATTGGCTCTTGCAATATATCCTTGGCCAAAAGATCATCAACTAGGTGCATATTTTTACTCATGCTCACTCCTGATCTTACCTTTTAACGTCCTCAAATCTTTTAGTGCTTCTTTGGCTTCTTCTTGGTTTGGCGGTTTGCCATGCCATCTATAATCATATTCCATAAATTCAACACCCTTGCCCGGTATAGTATGAGCGATTATCACTACTGGTTTGTTTACAATAGCTCTAGCCAGAGCCACCGCATCTATAAAATCAGCTATATTATTACCATCAGTTTGCAGTACATGCCAGCCAAAAGATTCCCACTTGGCGGCCAAATCCTCTAGTGGCATGACTTCTTCTGTCGGCCCGTCAATCTGAATATTGTTGCGATCAATGATTCCTACCAAGTTACCTAACTTATATTTACC
>CAZSRV010000031.1:0-3350 GCA_964609815.1 uncultured Candidatus Saccharibacteria bacterium
CTAGCAGATGAAGTCAGTCGTAGCAGGCTAATTCTCTCAGAATCAGGATTAGACGCATGGAATGAATCCAAAGATTTTCACGATATAGTTAGCCAGTTTGCTATAACTAACTCTTTGGGTAATCCCCGAATAAGCGATTTTAGTCGCAACCTACCGGCGGCAGTGCTACGCAGTGCCAGAGAAAGCATAAACGGTTACGAAGGACGCCTTTCGTCAATATACGACCCATTAATAGAAGACCCTGATATCCTGATCAAAACTTTTGATTTTACGCCCAGATTAGCGCTTAGACAGTTTGACGTTATGGGATTTTTGAGCAAAAGATTAGCTAGAACCGACTCTGGCATACCACTTAGCGCACCTAAGCAACACGCCTTCCTTGATACCAAAAACGGTAGATTCAGAGCAGTGTTTATGGAAAAGCTTGATGTTGACAAACATCAAGACGAAAGTTACCGGCCTATCAACCCCGAGCTGCCTGAGCGACGAAAAATAATCAAAAAGATATATAGAACAACTTTGCCAATCGGACCCCTGTTATTTAATGATTTTTACCGGCAAAACTTTATGCAAAAAACCCATGATGGCACCACCGACTATTACATTATTGACCAACCTCAATCAAGACCACTGCTATTCGACCCCTCAAAGATTAGTCTGCCACTAGCTAACGCCCTAGTTAGATTACGCGATTCTTAGATATTTTCGCCTGTCCTCTGGGCTAAGCCGTTCTATGGCATAGCGCAGCATGGTTCTGGGCATCTGCGAGGCATGCTGGTCTAGATACTTACGTAAGACCTGTTCGTCTACTCGTTTACCAACCTCTCTGAGCATCCAGCCAACAGCTTTCTGGATTAGGTCGTGTTTATCGCCGCGCAGAATATCAGCTATAGCTAGTGTTTCGGTAAATTCACCGCGTTTTATGTAAGCAAAGGTTGATATTATAGCCACCCGCTTGTGCCACAAGCTCTCACTTTTGGCCATAATGTATAGTGGCTGTTTATCGTTATCTTTTAGATACTCACCCACTATGTACTCGGCCGTAACATCTACCAGGTCCCAGTTATTTATGTATCCGCCGTCTAGCCCCCAAATATAAAAATTATACAATTCTTGCCTATAGTCCTGCCCGGCTGGTTTATATTGATTAACTGCTATGATTAACGCTGTCATGCGATATTCATGAATCTTGCTAGCTAGTAACTTTTTTAGCTCTTTTAGGTCTAGGTCTTTATATTGTTTGGCTACCTGCCTAACCGGACCCATTTTGGTACCAATAAAAACATCGCCCTCGCCGTATTGGCCTGGGCCGGTCTTAAAAAATCTTTGCAAAACCATCGCATTTTGTGCCGATGCGTACCTAGTGAGTTCTGCGACTAACTGCTCTGAAGTTTGGACCATATACCCTCATTATAGAACAACCTATCTATACTGACAGTTTTTGGCAGTGGCAAAGTATCCCGTGACTTAACAGAGAAATCCTCTAGCGACTGTATTAATTCATCACAATCATCGCTACCCATAACTCCAAAATTCTTCTGAGTAACCAACATCTCTACGCTCAAAGGCTCTGGGATATCTTGTGCGGGTATTTGCTCAACGATTCGGCTGTCTTTATTCAGAGGATCATAGGTGTATATTCTTTTATCAGCTCTGTTGACACTTTTATCGGTCCAGCCAAAGGCATAAGTTGCTCGGTAGCCATCGTTTACATAAATTGTCTCGGTATCATAACTTTCTTCAGCCTCAACCTCTACGGGATAGAGCAATTCACTGGGCTCCGCCAAAAACATAGTCCATTGCCGATAACCAACTCTAGCAATTCTCCCAGTATACCTGGTCACCATCATAGACAGCTGGCTATTGTGCATAGAATCATATTCTTCAACACTACGAGGCAAGAAAAAATGAGAATTCTGTTTACGCGGATTAGTTTTTAATACATCTTGATCTTTGGCCAAACTAATACACACTTTTGCCATATGAAACATTTGCTCAGGTGATGGCAAATCCTGAGCAACAACCTGCTCCTTATCCATAAACATATTATACATTAAAATGTGTTTTATGTCATTGTGGTACCAAAGAAGAATTGTCTACGCCCAAGAGGCTCTAACTCACCTAACAAATAATTTTATGCCTAGTAATGATCCGACACCGTGGGTTATTCCGTGTAATTTTGCCCGAACGATGGATCTATCATGATTCATTTTCATTACCGCTTCATCGGCCTCAAACATCTTCTTGCTGATCATATCCATATCACTACCTATACTATCTGCTGTAATATCAGGAAAATCAGTACTTACAGTCTTCAACAATTCAGGCGATGGCCAAATAGTGCCGTCTGAATCAGCCTTAACTTCTTCATAAGCATTTAGAATATCGCTTGCTCGCTCTGAATCATAACGTTCAACTCCTATAATTATGGCTTGCCAAAATACTTCTGATGTCCTGGACCAGTTACCGTGTAATGATTGCTCTATCAGCTCTGGCCTACGGATACTCATTTATATATCCTCAGGGTCTACCCTGGTTTGTTCGGTGGTGTCTCGATGGCGAACGGTTACGGTACCGTCTTCTAGGGTATCAAAGTCTATTACAACACAATACGGCGTACCAATCTCATCTTGGCGCCGGTAACGCTTACCAATATTACCATTATCATCCCACATCACAGCACCATGCTTTGCCTTAAGCTGGTTATATATATCCCTGGCCTTTCCTACTAGTTCTGGTTTATTTTTGAGCAGTGGCGATACGGCGTATTTAACCGGCGCCAAGTGCTCGGGTAGTTTTAAATAAACTCGCTTTTCGCCATTAATTTCGTCTTCGGTATAAGCTGATGAAAGCACAGCCATAATTGCTCGTTCAACACCAAAACTTGGCTCTATTACATGTGGCACAAATGGATCACCACCATCTTTTGGTCGATATTCCATGTTCTTGCCCGACACCCGCTGAATGTTACCTAAGTCAAAATCTGTACGATACGCTAGCCCAAGCAACTCTTCGCGACCAATCGGAAAGTCAAACTCAAAGTCTACTGTACGTTTACTGTAGTGCGCTCTATCCTTTTCTGGCACTTCTAGCTCATGTACTTTATCTGCTGGCAAACCAAGCGCCTGGCACCACTCATGCACCAGACCAATCCATTTTTCAAACTCTGCTTCCCAAGATTCTGGATGTATAAAATATTCAATCTCCATTTGCTCAAACTCTCGGCTACGAAACACAAAATCACGCGGACTGATCTCATTACGAAACGCCTTGCCGGCTTGGGCGATACCAAATGGCATATCAGGATAAAAACTGTCGACAACGTTCTTAAAGTTTGTAAAAATCCCCTG
>CAZSRV010000032.1:0-2891 GCA_964609815.1 uncultured Candidatus Saccharibacteria bacterium
TCTGAATATTGTTGCGATCAATGATTCCTACCAAGTTACCTAACTTATATTTACCAGCAAACATCGCTGCCTCCCAAATATTACCTTCGTTCAGCTCACCATCGCCCATTACTACATAAACCCATCTGTGGGTCTGATTATTCATCCTCAGTGCCAGCGCCATACCAGACGCCTGGCTGAGGCCACTACCCAAGGGTCCGCTAGTAGTTTCTAGCCCGGGGAGTAACTTACGTTCTGGATGCCCTTGCAAGCGCGATCCAAGCTTGCGCAGAGTCTTTAGCTCGGATATCGGAAAGAACCCAGCGTGCGCCATCGTCGCATATTGCACTGGCACACAGTGCCCATTACTTAGCAGTATTAGATCACGATCTTCCCAAGTAGGATTTTTGGGATCAATAGACGCAATATCAAAATATAGTGCTGTAAAAATATCTGTTAGCCCCAGCGGACCAGCGCTATGCCCACTGCCAGCTTCTTCTAGCATTTTAATAATATCCCTGCGGATATCATTAGCTTTCACCTGAAGTTGCTCAATTGTTGCTTTTGCCATAACTGCTTATGATTATAACCTCATTTGCGCTACAGATAAAATTATTTTATTATGTACTAATGGATAAAGAACAAGCGGGTCGGCCGTCAGTATTTTCGCCTGAATATTGGGGAGAAGCCGAATATAAAGCTACAGGTAAGAATTTCTCTAGGTACTACCGTGGCTTTGCACCCGAAGATCAGGAATTGTCTGCCAGTCAGACCGAATCCATAAACAGAATGATTATTAGTGGAGCAGAAGGAGACGACCGCCTATTTGAAACAGGTGATGAATTTAGAGTACATACTGACGATGATGATAATGAATTACTCCTAATAGACCCTGGTAACGTATTTTTGTATGACACAGAACGCCTAGTAATGAGCGACCGAACCAGAGGAAAACAATTAAGTTTATACGAGAGAGGCAGGATACCGGCTCTAGAGTTCAAAAACAAGCCAGAAGAACCAAGCCTAGAATTATCGCCAGAACAAGCTATAGCTGAGCGACTACAAAGAATGGCCGAAGCAAAGCAGCCAACCACCCAAAGCCTGCCCAAAAAACTACTAGATACAGCCAAACAAATTATAAACTTTAGCTCTAGTCTTGACCAAAGATCCCATACTCAACATATAGACAGCAGATACCTCCATCATGAAGTGGCATCCGGAATAACACCTCGTCACAAAATAGTAGCCATATATGAAAGAGCCGTTGGACTGGCCGTCGTAGTGGATCCGGCAACTATTTACCATGGCTATATAGCTGATTTAATACTTAGTAAAGATCCGAGCGCTCCGGTTAACGGTCGCTTTATACGCTCAAATTTGATGTTATGCGACCCCTCAAGAATTGGCTCAACTATTGATATTCGTTACTTCAAAGCATCCCCTGTAGAAGTCATGAGAATCAGGAACTTACAGATCATTGGCAAAATCGCCACAGGTCCCGGACACCGAAAAAAGCATCCCAAATCAGCCAAAACCAAAGCCCGTAGCGCTGTACTCGATGGGGCCAGTATCACACCACCAAAACCCCAACAAGCTTAAACTTTAGGAGATTGCTTTTACTAAAGCGTCGTAGGCCCCGGCGGGATCTTCAGCTTTTTGGATGAATCCACCGGCATCCAGCACATCCACGCCACCGCTCGCCAACTCCTTGGCATTTTGATCATTAACTCCACCGTCCCAGCCAATTTCTAGGTCTGGATGATGCTCCTTGGCCTCTGTAGCCTTTTTTAGCAGGCCTAGGTTAGCGTTACCCCCAAAATGGCCCAAATCACCGCTAAATATTAAAAGATGGTCAAAACTATGCAAAATCTGTTCAATATTAGCGATTGGCGTTTCTGGCAAGACCGCCAAGCCAGCTTTTATGCCTTCTTTGTGTAGCTCGGCCGCAAAATGCATATGGTGCACCATTGTTTCGGTATGGATAATTACCATATTTGGTTTTAAAAGTATTAAATCATCCAAATATTTAAATGGATCTTGGTACATTAAATGTATGTCAACACTTACGCCATGTGGCCACCAAACATCATTAACATCTACTGATCTATGCTTGGCGAAAACTCCATCCATTAGGTCTACCTGCACACGCTCGGCAAACTTAGCCGTCACCTCCATTTGTTTGTTATAGTCTAATACATTATCGGCCAAAATAGCCGGACAAACTACCGCCATGGCTAAAATTCATCTATCTCTCTAAGCCGTCGCCTAAACCGCTCAGCACCAGCAAACTTAGTAGCTAGCCAGACTTCAACGATATCATCAGCTTTGTTAGCGCTCAGTAGTTTAGCTGGCAAACAAAGCACATTGGCGTCATCATCATTACGAGCTTCACGAGCTGATGTTTTATCCCAGCACAAACTAGCTCTGATACCTCTAAACCGATTAGCTGCCATACACATTCCCTGGCCACTACCACATATCAAAATACCTCTAGGGTTTTTGTCGTCCGATGACAAAATAGATACACAAACTTTGCTAGCAAAGACCGGAAAATCGTCTTTAGGGTCCAGTCGTTCGCCACTTTCGTCTTCTACGTCATAGCCAGATTTTTGCAGTATCTGAATAAGTTTATTCTTTAGATAAAACCCGTTATGATCAGCACCGATATAAATCTTCATCTTAGCCTTTTATTAACTTACCAACATCTGCCACTAACTCTACTAAACGGTTAGAGTAACCCCACTCGTTGTCATACCAAACAACGACCTTGGCCATATTACCAGCCACCACATTAGTCAGCAGTAAGTCCACTATGCCAGAATGACTGTTGCCAACATAATCTTTGCTAACTAGTGGCGTGTCGCTAACTGCCAAAATCCCCTGATAAAACGGATCTTTAGCCACTTTCTTGA
>CAZSRV010000033.1:0-2586 GCA_964609815.1 uncultured Candidatus Saccharibacteria bacterium
TGGCCTTAATGTCGTTTATAGCCTGAGTAGCTAGATTTTTAAACTCTGCTACCGAGAATTTCTGGTCAATATTGGCTACATCCAATATATAATGTCTAATCTCTTGCCTATCAGCATGCGAGGGTTTAGCAGTACCAATGTCTAGCCCTTTGTATATAGTCCGCGAATCAGCACAAATAATCTCTCCGTCCAAGAGTCTAGCCAGCTCCATAGCCAAAGCCGACTTACCACTAGCGGTCGGGCCCACTACAGCAATCATCTCATACTTTAGCACCATTTTTATATAGAACTTTTTAGAACACGAGTTTTAGTCTCGTTACGAACAGATTTTAGAAAATTTTCTATTGGTAACTGTTTATCTCCAGGTACTACCAACAAATCAGACCTGATCCTTGGGTCAACATCACCAGATTTTATCTCTTTTTCACCTATCACTAAAGTATATGGGACTTTCATGACCTCAGCACCGCGAATCTTTTTACCAACAGATTCATTATCATTATCTACGCCAACTCTAAGCCCTAGTTCTTTAGCCTTCTGTTCTATATTATAAACAAAATCAGTTGTGACAGGCTCTTGATTAACACTAATAATTCGTATCTGTTCTGGAGCTAGCCAAATTGGGAACTTGCCAGCTGTATGCTCTATAAACACACTCATAAATCGCTCAATGGACCCTAGAAGTGCGGAGTGAATCATAACCGGCGTCTCATTACCGCCAGACTCAGTAGTATATTCCAGACCAAAGCGTTCTGGTTGCACAAAGTCTAGCTGAACAGTAGCTAGTTGGTGCTCTCTACCAATAGCATCAGTGGCCATAAAATCAATCTTTGGTCCATAAAATGCCGCCTCCCCTGCTTGCTCAAAATAGCCTAAATCATTGGCCATTACAGCGTTTTTTAGCTGTTGTTGGGCTGACTCCCACAGGGCAGGGTCCCCCAAATAACCATCGCCTCCGTCACGATAAGACAACCTAACCCTAAGTCCCATATCTACAGTCGCATATAGGTCACGAGCGGCCGACAGTAAATTATTTATTTCAAACTCAATTTGATCAGGCCTACAAAAAATATGACTATCGTCTTGGGTAATTGACCTCACCCTACTAAGGCCACCCAGCTCGCCAGTTTTCTCATCACGATAAACTGTAGTGGTTTCTAAATATCTAACTGGCAACTCACGGTAACTTCTAGGTCTGGATGCATAAATCCTGGTATGATGCGGGCAATTCATTGGCTTCATTACTAACTTGTCTGATGTTTCTTGGCTTTGGACCAAAAACAATTCATCTCCAAACTTATCCCAATGGCCAGAAGCTTCATATAAACTATGCTTGGTAATATGAGGCGACCAAACTTTCTCAAAACCAATATTTTGCCTCAGCTCGTTAGAATAATTAGCTAACTCTTCACGCAAAACTGTACCCCTAGGAGTGAACATCGGTAGCCCAGAGCCAACCAAATCAGACGTAACATATAAGTCTAGGTCATGACCAAGCTTACGATGATCACGTTTTTTGGCCTCTTCCAGCATATTTAGGTATTGCCTTAGCTCTTTATCTGTAGCAAAAGCCACTCCATATAATCTCTGCATCTGCGGGTTGGTTTCTTTGCCTCGCCAGTAAGCCCCAGCCACACGCATTAGCTTAAAAGCACCAGCTTCACTAGTGTTATTTAGGTGTGGGCCTCTACACAAATCAGTAAAATCACCATTAGTATAAAAAGAAACATCCTGCACGGCACTATCGCCATCAGTAGCTAGTCCTAACTCATCAATATTTAGATCTTTTACTACTGTTGTACCAGCTCGCTTTAGATCATTTAGTAGCTCTTCTTTATAAGGCTGATTGGCACCATTAGCCCAAGCTATCGCCTCATCTATCGGCTTCTCAGACCGAATAAATTCCTGGCCAGCGCTAATAATCTGCTTCATCTCGGCTTCAATTTTGGCAAAATCTTCTTCAGATATCTTTACATCTGGTCCTAGGTCAATATCATAATAAAACCCATTATCAACCACCGGCCCTACACCTAAACGAACATTAGGCCACAGATTAGTAATCGCTGCAGCCATAATATGAGCCAGACTATGGCGCATAGCGTTTAGTTGATTATCTTTATCTGTCATCTGAAGCTCCTATGTGACTAGTATAACAGATACAAATATAATCACGCCAAAATAAAAAGTCGCGCTATCTCGCATGTAGCACGACCTTTTATTGTTTCCCTGCGGCCAAAGTCTCGCATTTTGGCTAATGAGGGACAAAACGTCTCGGCAAAACCTCGCCTCACGAGTACTACTATAACAAGGTTAGTATTATAAGGCTAGTACTTTTTTGTTTATTTATACACACGGCTGTGTAAAAGTATATTAGCTAAAATACCATATATGATATTTTATGCTGACTCTGAGACTCTCTCTATCTGAGCAAACTAATTAAAATAGGCTAATTCCCCGTGTTTTAAGGCAGATATATATGGTATTATTTACTAGCACCTCTTGTTTAGAGGGCGATTAGCTCATTTGGCTAGAGCGCCACATTGACGTTGTGGAGGTGATAGGTTCGAATCCTATATCGCCCACCAA
>CAZSRV010000034.1:0-2349 GCA_964609815.1 uncultured Candidatus Saccharibacteria bacterium
AAGACGAATCCAAATAAGATCGATAGTTTTGTAGACGCAAATCAGTGAAGATCATTAATCTAATTATACTACTAGCTTTTTAGTGGCATGATCAGATGAATGTAATCGTCTGAAGATCCCTTAATTACACAAGGGTCTAGTTTTTTGTTAAACTTCATAGTTACATCACTATCACTAATCACAGACAAAGCGTCTAAAATATATCGTGAATTAAGTGTTATTTGGCCACCACCAGTAATCTTAGCAGGGGATGTAGCTGTGTTTTCACCTAATTGAGAAGCTATTGATTGAATACTAATCTGTGAGTCTGCTTCATTAACATCAACCGTAATACTGCCGGCGTTCTCACGCGCAAACAAACTAGATACTTTTACGATATTCTGAAGCTCACCTCTAGTTAAAGTGGCGGATGTTTCAAACTTTCCTGGAATAAGTTTTCGGTATGGCGGGTAGCTACCATCAATTAAACGTGCTACTAGCTCAATATCACCAACTACAAATAAAACTTGCTGATCATCATAATTAATACTGATTTTTTTATCATCATCGCCAATTATACGCAATAAATCATTTATAGCGGTAGCTGGTATTAATATTGATAATTCTTGGTCTATCTTTGATATTTTACGCTCAGCCAAGCGATAACTATCTGTAGCTACTGCAAACAAACTACCCTCATGACTATGCAAATAAACACCAGTTAGAACCGGCCTGGTTTCGTCATTACTGGCAGCTATCACCACTTGTTGTAAAGCCTTTTTGAACTCACCAGATGATATATTGAATGTTTTTGGATTTTGGATATGGGGCATAACAGGGTAGTCATCAGATGGAATACCGTTAATTGTGGAATTATAAGAATTGGTTTTAATATGTAATTTGTTCTCATCAAGTTCAATATCAATCACTCCTGAAGACAGAGATGAAACAAAATCTTGCATCAACCTAGCAGGAACAGTTATAGACCCAGGATTAGTAACCTTGGATCCTATATAGTGAGTGATCGCAATATTTAGATTAGTTGCCGTTACGCAAACTCGATTATCTACTGTTTTGATTAAAATATTAGATAAAATAGGTAGAGTACCACGAGTATTAGCTACTCGAGCTACATTAGACAGTGCTTTATTTAGATTTTCTTGAGTTATTTGAAGCTTCATATTTTTCTACCTTCCGCCTTCATATTTGATTAACCTAATAGTATTTATATAAATTAGTAGTAGTTTTAGTAGGTATTGTGGAAAGTGTTTATAACTACCAATTAACAGATTGATAGCATTAAAAATTCTTGCGGAAAAGTTGCTCATAAGTTGGTTAAAATTCTGGTAAAAGTAACCTAGTTTTACACTGCCATGATTTTTACCAGAATTGATGTATGGATAAACATCGAAAAACAAACAACTATTACCCATGTTGCTCACACTATATCCACATGTTTTAAACATACAACTTCTCCTTAATTTCTGATATAGCATACTTAACCTCGTCATCAAAAGCCTTTTCTTTTTCAATCTTTTCTATTGAGTGAATAGCGGTAGTGTGGTCTTTGCGACCCAATTCCTTGGCTATTTTAGGAAAGCTAAGCTTTAGTTCACTCCTAAGCATATACATTGCAATTTGTCGGGGAACTACAATTTCGCGGTCGCGCTTGGGGCCTAAAATATCTTCCATATCAATATGAAAATGTTTAGCTGTTTTTTCTATAATTTGTTTAGCTGTTATATGTTTTGGTCGATTTTTGGATTTACCGAGGATAAACTCAGCTAGTTCTAGTGATGGGTCAACTCCGCGCATTTCAGCGGTGGCCACTAGTTTATTTAAGGCTCCTTCAAGTTCTCTAATGTTACTTTGAGCATAACCGGCCAAGAATTCAACTACCTTAGAATCTAGGGTTAAACCGTTGTTCGCTGCCTTTTCATTGATAATCGCACATCTTGTTTCAAAATCTGGCGCTTGCATGTCTATTGCCATACCCCATTCAAACCGTGATCTTAGACGGTCCGTCAATGTGGGAATATCACTTGGCCTGGTGTCGCTTGTAATTATTATTTGTTTATTTGCTTGGTGTAGGGCGTTAAATGTATGAAAAAATTCTTCCTGAGTTTTTTCCTTACCGGCTATAAATTGAATGTCGTCAATAATCAATACGTCGGCACTTCTATAGTAACCAGCAAAATCCGTATTTTTCTTAAATCTAATAGCATCCAGAAATTCTTGGACAAACTGTTCTGTAGATACGTAGACTATCTTAGCTCCGGAGTTTTTAGATAAAATTGTATTACCGACAGCTTGGATTAAGTGAGTCTTCCCAATTCCAACACCACCGTAAATAAATAAAGGATTATATTT
>CAZSRV010000035.1:0-2004 GCA_964609815.1 uncultured Candidatus Saccharibacteria bacterium
TACCCACTAACAGCAGTTTACTACCCACCATGCCCCACATTCAAGTGTTTTTTTATAAAAACCTACCTAAAATACCCAAAGTTATCCACATATTGTGTATATACGCTATATATAGCGTATGCTACTTATCCACAACCACTATAGCTATCAACCGCTAATTATTAGGGGCTTATTAATTACTAACAAATACTCTAGCTAGGTATTTGAACTAGTTAGGAGGAGCGGTCGTTAATGTCTTTGATAGTTTTGGCAAACCACAGAGCACTCGGCCGAGGCGTACGCTTCATGCCATTCTCTCTATCTACTGCCACCAAGCCAAACTTTGGCCACCAGCCATCCTGCCATTCAAAATTGTCTAACAAGCTCCAATGAAAATAACCGCGCAGATCCACACCTTCGCTCAGAGCGCGTTCCATTGCTATTAGAGTTTCTTCTATCCACCATCGTCTGTACTGATCATGACTATCAGCCAGACCATTCTCTGTTATGTAGATTGGCTTTTTAAACTTGGCCCAAGTTCTAAGTAGCAATGGATAAATACCCTCCGGCTCCATATACCAACCCATATCATTTAGGGGTACGGTTGGATTATGGCGTTTGCCTAGGCCCGTATAATAGTCAGAAAAATAATAATTCAGCCCTATAAAATCCTGGTATTTTCTAACTCGGCGCAAAAAACCCCAATTCCAAAAATAACGCATCCAATAAGTAGTAATCTGATCCAAGAAGTTGTGCGGACGCTTAGCCTGAATATTAGCCAGTTGCTGGCTCAAGCCAATCTGGAGAGTCGGCTTGCGTTTTTTTAGAAGTTTATAAGCTTCTTTATGGACAATTGTCAGATGACGGTACACTCTATAAAATTTAACAAAACTATGCTTAGCTGGCGGGTGTAAACCCATTATATAAGAGAAGCTACTATCAACATTTGGCTCGTTCAAGACAATTACATACTCAACTTCATCTATAAACTCATCAGCTACTTTCTTTACAAAACGCTGAAAATAATGCAGATTCTCTTTTACCTCAAACCCACCCTTCTCGTAAAACCACTGTGGTACAGTCCAGTGCCACAATGTCAAAAATGGTTCGAGTTTCTGGCGTCTTAACTCTTTTATGTAGTTTTTGTAGTGCTGTATCTCGGCCTTATCCCACCTACCCTCTTTAGGTTCGAGCCTAGCCCATTCTATGCTAAACCGAAAAGCATTCAGGTTTAGATCACGTGCCAGCTGAAAATCTTGTTTATACTTTTTATAATGCTCTACGCCCTTACCAGATATATAATTGTCCGGTTCTTCGGCTTGGTCTTTTATTTCTTCCCAGTTATGTAAATGACTTAGGTGACGATGAGCAGTCTGAGCTGACTCCTTGGCGTGATCATGCTCCCAAACTGTCCACTGATTATGATTACCGCCCTCCACCTGATGTGAAGCCGTGGAGCCACCCCAAAAAAAGTGTTTCGGAAATTTTGTGTTTCGTCTATCCATAATGCTTACGGATATTATACCTGTTAACCTAGTTAATTGGTAGTTTAGCCTAACGGTTCAATTATTTTAGTTTTTTGATTGTTTGATCAAATTTGGCTTTGAAGTCCTGGTACTGGGCTATTAGCTCATCTATTTTTTGATCATTATCTGTTCTGAGCGGTTTTATAGTTATTTCTACCTCGTGGCCAGGCTCTAACCCCAGCCTTTTTAGCTCTTTGGCTGGCAAAGTAACACCTATACTAGTACCAATCTTTATTAATTTCTGATGCGTTATTAAATTCATAACTTTATTATAATATTATTATAATAAAACTAAAAGTACTAGTGTAATAACTTGCATTTTTGTGCATAAAGTGCTACAATAGTAATATAATGGCCCTATTAGTCACTAGTAGCCCCAAAATCATAACACCGTCTTGGTACGAAGACAGCACCAGGCTCTCTATAGCCGGCAAACAGACGGTCCTAGCAGATGAAGTCAGTCGTAGCAGGCTAATTCTCTCAGAATCAGGATTAGACG
>CAZSRV010000036.1:0-1782 GCA_964609815.1 uncultured Candidatus Saccharibacteria bacterium
CATAACCCAAGGGTATTATTATGGATAGTGCTTTTAGGTTATTTGGTTGTAATTAATAATAGTGCAAAGCCATAACGGTTATTGTATAATCATGCTTAAGATTGGTTGGTCGTGGCGGCAATGCTACGGCTGGAGGCAATCAGGAGTAAAAGAGGAAAATATATGAGGATAGAACAAGATCCTTTGCTAACAAAAATGACATTTCAAAACATGATTACTAGTGTTGGTTATCCGATAGAAGATGGCCCAATTGGCTGGATAGAAGGCCGAAGTTACAGTAGTGATGGCCGGGACAACTCTGTGTATGAGTTTGTAAAATATGCAAACCCTAATATTATACACAGCTCCGGAATTATAGGTCCGACCGAAAGGTCAGCCCGACTATCATCTGGAGTAGGTGGTTTAGCCTTAGAGCTAGCTCGTCGGAATCCGGCAATTCCACTTGGCGAAGTCTTTGATATTAAGGGCAACCTAGTAGATACTGACTTTGTATATCTAGAACATCGGGCTAACGGTCAAAGCCCTAGTGGAGACCAGATAGAGCTAGATATGAAGTTTTGGCATCGTGACGGCAGTGGTTTATATTTAGAAAAAGTGACTAGAGACAATATCGTTCACAAGAGTGTTTATTCTAACTTTATAGCTTCTGCCAGTAAAGTACACGAGGTGCTTGATAACCAATATATTGAGGTTAGTGCTGAGCAAGTACGCCGGCAAGGCATAATTCCTAGTGAAGTCTTAAAGTACCTAGACAAGACCCTAGAAACAGTTTCTGCTGAAAATAATCGGTCGCTAGGCTCTAGACTCGGCCATGGAATAGCCCGCGTTGCTGGGGTGGTCACCGAGAGCACTGGCAAGACTATTTCTAGAGGTGGCCAAAAGATGATAGATGGCGTTGCACACTTGGCCGAACGACGCCACGAACGCCGTGTCAGCAAAAAGACTGACGAACTTTAATTAAGGTAATTAAGGTTTACAAAAGCAGCCTATCTGGTATAATAGTCAGATAGTATAAATTTGCTGACTAAAAGTCATTTTGCTCGTGTTTGTAGACGAAATGATGTTACAGCATTCTAATGAAAGGAACAACACCTTATGGCAGAAGCCAAAAAAGCCCCAAAATCAAAAAAAGCTAATGTATCACCAGATGGTAAACAGCGAATTCGCATTCGTCTAAAAGCTTATGATCACAAAGTAATAGATCAAAGTACCAAGCAGATCGTAGATACAGCTATCAGGACTGGTGCAAGTATTGCTGGGCCAGTACCTTTGCCAACTCGTCGCAGTACATTCACTGTGGTCAAGAGCCCGCATGTCTACAAAAAGGGTCGTGAGCAGTTTGAAATGCGCGTACACAAGCGCTTGATTGACGTATTGGATCCGACTCCAAAGACAATTGACAGTCTGATGAACCTGTCACTGCCAGCCGGTTGCGACGCCGAAATCAAGATGTAACAATCATCCCCTTGGCTAAACTCAAGGGGATTTTAATTTTAGAGAATAGAGAGGAATGCATGAGTCACGAATCACAGCTGGCTACGCCAGAAACCATCATCAACAATACCGTAGATGAAATTCTGCATAGAGGTGGGATTAGTGGCAAGACTTTCTTGAAGTTTCTGTATGCGACAGACCAATTAGACAGTCTGTTCAATGCGCCCGCTGATGGTTGCGATACCGAGCAAGCTATCCTCAACTATGCTGAAGCAGAAGGCTTTTACCAGTCTGGTGATAATTAATATTTAATCTGTTATAATTAGCTTATGGCTAAAAAACAAAAAC